>NZ_JBNDMO010000009.1:0-328577 GCF_050436625.1 Paraburkholderia sp. GAS334
CCACCCCACAAAGGTGGGGTTTCTGCGTTTACCGCCCCCCAAAAAGCCCGCCACCGACCCGCCATCTGGCCGCTCCCGCTGACCCACCCGCCCGCTCCCGCAGACTGCGTATTCCACGTGCGCAGACTGCCCGCGTTAAAGCCCGAGCTGTATTACCCCGCATCCCGCCAGTGACGCTGTCCATACCAGATCCACGTTCACCCATTTCGTTCGCAGGCACGCCACACCGAAGCGGTCGAAGACCAGCAATGACACGATGCCGGTCGTGAGCAGCATCGCAGCCGTGTGAACGGCCAGGGCGGCAGCCGCAATCGCTGCAACGGGCGGGACACCTGAAAGGATCTGCGTGCCGGCAAGTGTTGCTGCCGAACCATCCGAAAGGCCATTGCAGATCGGCATGAGCGCGGGAATCAGCATCAATCCAGCGCCATGCGCGCTCGACATGACGAACGACCAGGCGGTCAATCCCACGAACCCGGCTTGCATGCCGACGCGAGAACGCATTCGATGGCCGCGTAACGCGTGCCACGCAGCCCATCCGATCAATATCACGCCACACACGCGATTCAACATATGATGGTCGATCGTCATGCTCAACGAGAGGCCCGCGACGAGCACGCATGCAGCCGCCATCGCGTGACCTAGCGCAACCGGAATCAGCGCCAGGAGCACCACCCGTCGGCTTCGTCGATACAGGCCGAGTGCGACAGCGAATAGCCATCCCATCGCGGGGTTAAGTCCGTGAAACGTCCCCAGTCCGGCGACGACAGCCCAGATCCACCACGGGGACGTCGAAAGATTCATCGATGTTACGGGTAGCAGTATGAATCCGAAGAACAGTCGCCGCCTTGCAGCCGGATTTGATGCGGGCGATGTCCTGCTGGCCATTCAAGAAAGAATTTTTGATCGAATGTCAGACCGCCATCGGCGCCAACATCGAGTTTAACCATCCAGCCGTCGATTCCCTCTGGATAGAACTGCGGGTCGACCGCGCCGTAGAGCGAGTTCGTGAAATAGACGCGTTTGCCATCGCGGCTTATCTCCACCATTTGTGGACCACCGTTCAGCGCATTCTCCGGTGCGGCAGGATGAGCCGCGCGCGACACGATTCCGCCGATTCGCACTTTGCCCACCAGCTTCGGCGCGAATGGATCGGATACGTCGTATTGCAGCAGATCGCCCGTTCCCCAGCAGGAAACGTAGAGAAAGCGATCGTCCATTGATAGATCGATGTCCGTCACGAGCGGGGGCACGGCGCCGAACGACTGCAACACCGGCGGCAAAACGTCGGCACTGGCTGGCTCAGCGGGAATGTCGATAATCTTGCGCACGGCCCACGCGTTCCCGTCGCGGTACCAGACCCATATTGACGACGACAGGTCCTTCAGGCTGATCACGCAGTTGACGAAGCCATATGCCCTGGTCGGATCGTGCGCGGGACGCAGTTCGAAAACGAGCTGATACTCAGGACCGAAATCGATTTCCTGAACATGCTTGCGGCGCGTGAGGTCCCAGAAGTGCAGCCGGCGACCATATCGCGCGCCTAGCAGGACCTCGGGAATCAACCCGTTTTCGAAGGTGTCGGGCGTTCCCCACTCGCTCGTCACAAGCGTGTCGTAGCCGAGATGCCACCAGCCGTCGTAGGCGAGTTGTTGCGGTCCGCGGTCGACTTCCCAGCGCCCCAGCGGCTCGAAACTTTGCGGATCCAGCAGAAAAACCCCGCCTGGCGCGCCGCCGTCGGCATTCCCCAGCGCAGTCAGATAGATGCCACCTGGGCCGCAGTGGACCGTATGCGGTCGCGTGTAGCCGGTGCGGTCCGCGATCGTCTCCGGTTCGATGATTTTGGCGATGCTCGGCTTCAGTGGATCGGCCTTGGTATCGACGATGTAGATGCGCGATGAGCGCAGTCCGGGTACGACCAGATAGCGCCGCTCAGTGTGCGGATGCGGCGCATTGGGACACAGACACGACGAGCACGCGTTCCACCCGAAGTGATGCAGTTCGTCGCCGGTATTCGGCATCGGCAGCGTGCCGACGATGCTGGCGTAGTTTGGCGAATCGGGATCGACGTCGACGACTTCGATCGCGTCCGGCAGGTTGCGATCGGGGTCGAAGGCCGCGACGTACGCGAGCTTTTCGGGCGGCGCCTGCGCGGCAAGACGGGGTGACGGGTAAAAGCTCGGATCCGGCTTCCAGATGCCCATGGCGTTCCTCCGAGTGCCAGACAGTCAGCACGATGGGACAACACACATGAACTGTAGCCGCTCCAGACGATCGGTAAAGCTCGATATCCAATAAGCAAATTCATTGGATGCGCCAGTCTCATAGTTTGCGCGCCGATTCTGTGTGCTGAGGCCGCGCACGCTGCAATGCAGCACACTGCATCACGCGGCATCGCGCCGCATCTCGAGTGATTCGCCGGAGCGGGCTTCAACAAGACCAGCGCGATACGTCGGCGGCGGCAACACCGGGGACGTAAAGGTCAGGCGACCCGGATCGCCTGACGTTGACGCATATCCGTCGACCACTGCCAGATTTACGCCCGTTTGATCAGCCGGATGACAATGAGCAGCACAACTGCGCCAATCACCGCGGTGCCGATCGAACCGATCCATCCGCCGCCGAGGGAAATACCGAGCGCTCCGGCCAGCCAGCCGCCGATAAACGCTCCGACAACACCCACGATGATGTCGACGATCAATCCGAATCCGCCGCCTTTCACCAGCAGGCCGGCGAGCCAGCCTGCGACCGCACCAATGATCAGCCAGGCAAGAATGCCATGTTCCATATAATGGACTCCTATGTTTTAAGCGCGAACAATCACGCTGGCGGAGCTTAGTCGACGCGTCATAACGCGTCCATCATTGAGGCGAAAATTTACAATCTGCGCGACAGGTGCCTCGATTCGCAGCAACTGCACAGTTTTATTCGGGTGTCGGTTCCGCCTCGTTCGCGACCCAGCTCACGCTCGACACGCTTTTCTCCATGCTGATGCGGCTCGCCATCAGTTCCAGCTTTGGCTGATCTTTCGGGTGCAGCTTCAGCGTTGCCGTGACGCGAATGCGGCCGGTCTGATCCGCGACATCCTCGCTTGTGAGACTCTGGAATGACAGCGGCGTCGAATACATTGAGTTCGAAAGCACGGTACGGATATGGATCTCGTTGTCCTCGCGGCAGACGACGGTCAGCGCGTACTCGCGCACGAGATCCGCGTTCGACACCGGTGTCGAATTGATCATCCGGCTCACTTCCCGCAGGACTGTATTCGTAAGCAGGACGATGACCGTGCCGGCCAGCGCCGGGCCATAGTGCCCGGCGCCGCACAGCACGCCAACGGCCGCCGAGCACCACAGCGTCGCGGCCGTATTGATGCCCTGAATGGAGCCCTTGTCGCGCATGATCACGCCGCCGCCGAGAAAGCCGACGCCGGATACGACGTAGGCGGCAATCTGCGTGACGCCCGCTGTGCCGTTGCCCGTCAGCACGCCGAGCAGGACGAAGAGACACGCGCCGCTTGCGACGAGGGTAATGGTGCGCAGGCCGGCATTGCGCTGGCGCATCTGCCGTTCAAGGCCAATCGCGACGCCGCAGGCGAAAGCGGCCAGCAGCCGCAGGACAAGATCGAATGTCATCAGTTTAATTACGACGGTTCATGCTTGCCCGCGCGCTACACGGCCAATGCGTATGGCTGGCGAAGGATGCGCGGGCAAAACTTGCAGGTTGAACGAAACACGTGACAGTTGCGCGAAATGGCGCGATCAACGTCTGTGTAGCGATGCTTGCGAGCGGAAACACAGGCTCGCGACGCAAAAAAGCAACCGCCCCGCGGCGGGCCGCGGAGACTGAAAACAGTGCACGAGAATGAAGGTGACGCGCACCGTCTGCCAGGAGGGCAAGACGGCGGCAGGGGAAAGCTGGCGCGGAGGTCTTGCCGTCAGGCGGTCGGCTGGATCGAGGGTCGACTCGAACTACTGTCCACGATGGCTTCCTTTTCGAAAGAATGGGCGGATTTTAGGCTTTTGCACAAGGGCAGGTCAACCCGTCCGGGAAAGTATTCGTGAAGCGCGCCACGACATCGCGGGTTGACAGCAACCCGGCGAATAGCCACACCCGCCAGAGAACCGCTAGCACCGCGATGGGCGGTTACGCGGCGACCGCATTCATCACTCTTCAATCGACGCGCCATGCTTGTCGCGCGTGAAAAGATCCCAGCAGCTCATGAACAGCGCGGCGACGAGCGGCCCGATCACGAAGCCGTTGATGCCCAGCATCGCCATGCCGCCTAACGTCGAGATCAGCACGACCCAGTCGGGCATCTTCGTATCCTTGCCGACGAGAATCGGGCGCAGCACGTTGTCCACCATGCCGATCACGATCGCGCAGAATGCAATCAGCCCGATCCCTTTCGCGAGTTCGCCAGTCAGCAGGAAATAGATCGCCACCGGTCCCCAGATCAGCGCCGCGCCGATCGCGGGCAGCAGCGACAGAAACGCCATCATCACGCCCCACAGCAGCGCGCCCTGTATGCCAATGAACCAGAACGCGATACCGCCCAGGCCGCCCTGAATGAGCGCCACCGCGACGTTGCCCTTGACGGTCGCGCGCACGACGGTCGTGAACTTGCGCACCAGATGCTGCTTGCGGTCTTCGTCGAGCGGAATCGCTTCGCGGATCAGGCGCGATATTTCGCGCCCATCGCGCACGAGAAAAAACAGCAGATAGAGCATGACGCCGAAGCTGATCAGAAATTGCAGCGTGTTCTGTCCGATGCTCAACGCCTGGCCCGCGAGAAACTGGCTGATCTGCGCTGCCCCCGCGGTGAGCTTCTGTTGCAGATCATAGATGTCGGTGAGCCCGACCTGATCGAGCAAACGCTGCGCGGAAGCCGGCAACGCGTGCACGACGTGGTCGAAGTAATTGCCGAAGTTCAGGTTGCCCGATTTCATCTGGCCATAGACAAGCGTGCCTTGCTGCACGAGCGTGCCGGCAACCAGCGTCAAGGGCAGGATCACGATTACGATACACAGCAGCAATGTCGTGAACGCCGCGAGATTGCGGCGACGGCCAAACCTGATCAGCAGACGGCGCTGCACGGGCTGGAAGAGAAGGGCGAGAATGCTGCCCCAGAAGATGGTATTGAAAAACGGCGCGAGGATGAAACATAGCGCAACGGACACCGCAAACAGGAGCAGGTAAAACGACGTTTGATGCAGTGATTTGTTGCCATCCATGATCCGGTTTTCATCCTTTCGATGCTGCGTCAGCACGAGTTTTACCACGGCAGTGAGCCGGGCGTACCACGACGAAGCCCGGTGACCAGACGCGGAATGCGGCCGGCCATGGCAGCCGGCAGGGCATGTCAGATGCCTTCAGCCGGTACGAGCCGGACGCGCGTGATTTCGGACGGCGCGCCGAGACGCTTTGGCGGGCCCCAGTAGCCGGTGCCGCGACTCGTGTACACCCACAGGCCGTTCATGCGCGCGAGGCCCGCTGTGAACGGCTGCTGAAGTCGCACGAAGAAATTCCACGGGAAAAATTGCCCGCCGTGCGTGTGCCCCGAGAGTTGCAGCGTGAAGCCGGCGTCAGCGGCGGCTTCCGCGCTGCGCGGCTGGTGCGCGAGCAGCACGCGGATCAGTACGTCGCCGGGCGCGCCTGTCAGTGCGGCGGCCGGATCGCTGCGATGTGCAGGATCGAAATGTCCCGCGGAAAAGTCGGTCACGCCCGCGATGATCGCCTGCGCGCCCCTGTGTTCAACGACGACGTGCTCGTTCATCAGCACCGTCAGGCCGAGCCGGCGAAACTCATCGATCCATGCATGCGCACCGGAGTAGTACTCGTGATTGCCAGTGACGAGATACGCGCCGTGCAATGCGCTTAGCCGCGACAGCGGGCGCGTGTGATCTGAAAGCTGTTCGACGCTGCCGTCGACCACGTCGCCCGTTACCGCGATCAGGTCGGGCTTGAGCTTGTTGACCGCATCGACGATCGCATCGACGTAACTGCGCTTGATGGTCGGGCCGACGTGAATATCGCTGATCTGGACGATTGTAAAGCCGTCGAGCGCAGCGGGCAGGTCGTCGATCGGCACGTCGATCGTGACCACGCGTGCGCGCCGGCGCGCATTGAAAAGACCGACTGCCGTCGAAAGCAACGCGAGCAGCGGCACGGCTGCCGCGGTATCGGTGCGCCATACCGCGAGCGGGATGGTGTGCGGCCAGATCGCGTCGATAGTCAGCAGCGAGGCGAGCAACAGATCGCGCCCGAACGTCAGCACGAGCAGCGACGAGAAGAAGCCCATGCCCATCAGGCCGATCCACGCGAGGCGATCGCCGAGCGGCTGTTGCTCGATGGTTCGCGCGAGCATCCCGAGCGGAATCACAAACACCGACAGTACGAGCCACAGGGCGGCGAGCACACGCCACGTGGTGCCAACCGGCAGGTCGGGAATCAGGCGAAAGCCGACATAAATGTGCAGCAGGATACCGATGAAGATGATGCGAGCCAGAAACGAAAATGATCGGCGCATAGAGGGGTAGTTGACGCGGAAGGAAGCAACCGGCGCTGAAGGAACGCGGCAGCGCCCGGAGACGAAACGGCGGGCAGGCAAACCATTCTACCGAGAGTTTGAGAGGGGTGCCGGCGGCCTGCAGAACGGCCTTTGGCGAAAACGTCAAAGGCTTGGCGCGCATGTCGCCATGTAGGCTGGATTTCGTGCGTCGCAGCATGCGCACGGGCCGTTCAAACTTGCCGCCGGCAATGAACTAAACAGGTTTTGAATTGCGTATGGAGATCGACTATTCTCAAATTGAACCGTGTCGTTGCTGATCGCGTTTTCTGTCTCGGGGGCCGGATTCTTCCAGCGCCGTGGCGGTCCAAACCGGTGACGGTCATGGTTCGATCTATCGCCGGCTTCAGAGAGCGATATGGGAGACGAATGATGAAAACGACACGGACTGTCGCTCACGACAGCCACACGGGCCACCGCGTGCATCATGTCGGCCACGAAGGCAGCCATGTGATGCTGCCGCTTGTGGTGCTCTCGGTGATGGCGCTCGCGTTGTATTTCGGCGTGCGGCAGATCGAGTTTTCCGAGCTCGGCCGAAGTGCGCTTTTCGACGTGGTGATGGTGTGCGTGGCACTGGGCATCGCCGGATTTTTCGGCGTCGTGGGCGCGTGGTTGCGCTCAAATGGCGACGAGGCAGAAGAGGGTTTCTGTTTTGTCGGCGCCCTGATCGGCACGATCGTTTTCTATGTGGCGCTTTTCGCCTGAATGCCGCGCGCCACGCCCATCCATACGGACACATCGCGCCGGCATCCGGTCAAAAATCTCAGACGAACTTCGCGGCTTCGTCGAACGTGAAGCGCGGATTGCGCGGGTACAGTTTCGACGCGTCGCCGTAGCCGAGATTGATCAGGAAATTCGATTTCAGCGTTGTGCCGGCGAAGAACGCTTCGTCGACCCGTTTCTGATCGAAGCCGGACATCGGACCGGCGTCAAGACCCAGCGCCCGCGCGGCCATGATCAGATAGCCGCCTTGCAGCGTTCCGTTGCGAAATGCGGTGTCCGCGATGAGCTTGTCGTTACCGGCGAACCAGCTGCGCGCGTCGGCCTGCGGGAACAGTTTCGGCAGATGCTCGTAGAACGCCATATCCATCGCGACGATCACCGTCACCGGCGCCGCCATCGTTTTATCCAGATTGCCGGGCGCCATCGCGGGACGGAGTTTTTCCTTGCCCTCGGGCGTCTTCACGAACACGAACCTCCCGGGGCTCGAATTGGCGGATGTTGGCGCGAGCAGTGCGAGCTCGACGACTTGCCGGAGCAGCGCGTCGTCGACGGGTTTCGGCAGCCAGGCGTTGTGCGTGCGAGCGGTGCGAAACAGCTGATCGAGTGCTTCGTTTGAGAGCGTCATGGGAAACCCCGCGAGATAGAAAAGGGATGAAAGCGCAAGGTGGCGGATGATGCACCCCGCTTCGGCATTCATAATAACGATGGTTTCTCTTTGACGGATCGATGGTGACGCGTTCACCGGAAATGCACACATGCCTGACCTCTTCAACGATCTTCCCGCACCTGACGTCGACTGGTATCCCGAGTGGCTTTCGCCCGAGGTCGCGTCGGTCACGCTCGCGCGCATCGTCGACGAAGTCGCGTGGAAGCAGGACACGATGATGACGCCCGCTGGCCGCGTGCCGTTGCCACGGTTGACCGCGTGGCAGGGCGAGCCGGATGCTGTCTACGTGTACTCGGGCATCCGCAACGTGCCTGACGCGTGGACGCCCGCTGTGGCCGAACTGAAGGCCGCCGCTGAAGCGACCAGTGGCGCGCGCTTTAACAGCGTGCTGTTGAACCGCTACCGAAGCGGTAACGACAGCATGGGCTGGCATGCCGATCGCGAACCCGAACTCGGCGCGCAGCCGGTGATCGCGTCGGTGAGCCTGGGCGTCGCGCGCACGTTTGATCTGAAGCACAACCGGACGGGTGTCGTGCAGTCGTATGCGCTTAAAGGCGGAAGCCTGCTCGTGATGCGCGGTCGGACACAGGCGGAATGGCGGCATCGTGTGCCGAAAGAACTTCGCGTAGAGGGCGAGCGCGTCAATCTGACGTTTCGCTTTGTGACGCCGCGCGGATAACTGCCGGGCCGGCGAGCGCCGCTGCCGGTTCTGCGGTGGTGACCCGCAGAACCAGCGTCGCAGCGTGGGCCGGAGCGGGCGTACCCGGATCCGCGAAATCGCTGAAGTAGTGCCAGCGTGCGAGCACCCGCCGCGCGTAACCGTGCGTGCCGCCGCTGTACCGGTTAAGCGCCGCGCCCATGTCGCCACCTGCCTGATCGATATAGCGCCGCAGGATCGACGTTCCCACGTAGATGTTGCCATCCGGATCATGAATGTCGGTGCGCGGCGCAGTGTCCCGCTGTGTTGCCGGCATGACCTGCATGAGCCCGATCGCGCCCGCGGAACTCGTCGCGTGCGGATCGAAGCTCGATTCGGTCTGGATGATCGCCAGAATCAGCGACATCGGTACCCGCAGCTTCCCGGCGGTCCGCTCGACCGCGTCGACGATATGTTCCGCGCGTGCTTCCGTCACCCGAAACTGCCCGGTGAGGATCCGGACGACGCTCACGTGCCTGGCTCGCGCCGCTTCGTCGCCGTTGTCGTTGCCGTCGCTGGTGGCCGCGGCGCGGCTCGCGCCTGAAGCCATTGCGAGCGTCAGCGCGACGCACAGCGCACCGACGGTCCTGCTCACCGGATGACTGATCATGTCCATCGATATCACTACAAAGCCAGGGTGATGCAAGACTAGCGTGCCCGTTGTAGGGAGCGTCTAAAGACATCGGGTGGCGGTATCAGGAAAACGTAAACAAGCGGGCACGATTTCTTGCGAGCCGCGATCCCGCTTCGTGCGTTGCAGCGGGCCACTCCATATCAAAACTGGTATGGGTTCGGCAAATCAAATGATTGGACGCTTCGGGAGGGAGCCACTACGCTTGGTTTCGTCCCCATCTGGCGCGGCCAACAGGCGGGGGCAACCTATACAGAACAAAGATCAGGAGACAGTCATGACCATTTCACGACGCACCGCGTTGCGCACACTCGCGGCCTGCGTGGGCGCGGGCGCCCTCACGCTCTCCGCCTTCAGCGCGCAGGCAGAAGACAAGAAGATCACATTGGGCTTCGCGCAGGTGGGCGCCGAAAGCGCCTGGCGCACGGCCAACACCGAATCGGTGAAGTCCGCCGCCGCGGACGCGAAAATCAACCTCAAATTCTCCGACGCCCAGCAGAAGCAGGAAAACCAGATCAAGGCGATCCGTTCGTATATCGCGCAGAAGGTCGACGTGATTGCGTTCTCGCCGGTCGTGGAATCGGGCTGGGAACCTGTGCTGCTTGAAGCAAAAGCCGCAAAGATTCCCGTGATCCTGACCGACCGCAACATCGACGTGAAAGACACGTCGCTCTACGTGACGATGATCGGTTCGGACTTCATGGAAGAAGGGCGGCGCGGTGGCCACTGGATCGCAGATCACTACAAAAACGACAAAGGCCCCGTCAACATCGCCGAACTGCAGGGAACGGTCGGCTCCGCGCCGGCGAATGACCGCCATTCCGGCCTGCTCGAAGTGATCAAGAACGATCCGAAATTCAAGATCATCGCGTCCCAAAGCGGCGACTTTACGCTGGCCGGTGGCAAACAGGTCATGGAAGCGTTTATCAAAACTTATGGAAATAAAATTAATTTAGTTTATGCGCATAACGACGACATGGCGCTGGGTGCAATCCAGGCCATGGAGGAAGCCGGCATGCATCCGGGCAAGGATGTGATCGTCGTTTCGTTCGATGCGACGAAGGGCGGCTTCCAGGCGATGGCGGCGGGCAAGATGAACGTCGATGTGGAATGCAGCCCGCTGCTCGGACCGCAACTGATGTCGGCCGTGAAAGACGTGGTGGCCGGCAAGCCTTTGCCGAAGCGCATTCTGACTGAGGAGACCGTATTCCCGATGAGCGTCGCGGCGCAGACGCTCCCGACGCGTAAATACTGATCGCGCCTTTGAACGCGTTGTAGCCAGTTTCTCCAGTGTGGTGCCTCAACGCCGTCCGTTGCTGCGACAACGGACGGCGTCTTTTCAACCGACCATCAAAGGTCTATGGCCCATCCGACACCTGAACCAGCATTGCCCAACGCCCGCCCGGCGCCCGACGTCCATGGAGCGCCCGCGGGCGAACGCGCGCCGGTGCTCGAAACGAGAGGCATCAGCAAGACGTTTCCAGGCGTAAAGGCCCTGCAGAACGTCGACTTCCGTCTTTATCCCGGCGAAATTCACACGCTGATGGGGCAGAACGGCGCGGGCAAATCGACATTGATCAATGTGCTCACGGGCGTTGTGGCGCCCGACGGCGGCGAGATCCACCTTGGCGGCGCGGCTGTGCAGTTCGCATCGCCGCAGGAAGCGGAGGCCGCGGGCATCCGCACGCTGTATCAGGAAGTGAATCTGTGTCCGAACCTGTCGGTGGCGGAGAACATCTTCGCGGGCCGGCAGCCGAAGCGGTTCGGTCGTATCGACTGGCCTGAAATCAGGCGGCGCGCGGAGGCGGCGCTTGCACGTCTGAACGTCTCGCTGGATGTCACGAAGTCGCTCGACGCGTACCCGATCGCCGTGCAGCAGATGGTGGCGATTGCGCGCGCGATTTCCGTCGATGCGCGCGTGCTGATTCTTGACGAACCCACGTCGAGCCTCGACGACGGCGAAGTCGCACAGCTCTTCGAAATACTACGGAATCTTAAGCAATCGGGCATCGCAATTCTATTCGTCACGCATTTTCTCGAGCAGACGTACGCGATTTCCGATCGGATCACCGTGATGCGCAATGGCGAGCGCGAAGGTGAGTATCTTGCGCGCGATCTGTCGGCGGACCGGCTCGTGTCGAAGATGGTCGGGCATGAGCGGATGAGCACGCGTCTGAAGGAGGCCGCGCGCGAAGGTCCGGCGGATAAGGCGACTGTGCCGCCGTTCGTCGAGTTGCGTGGCGTCGGGCGGCGCGGCACGATCCAGCCGCTGGATATCGACGTGCAACCCGGCCAGATTCTGGGGCTCGCCGGCCTGCTTGGTTCTGGCCGCACGGAGACAGCGCGTCTCCTGTTCGGCGCGGATCGCGCGGATAGCGGCACGATCACGATCGACGGCCACACGGTGCGGCTGCGTTCGCCGCACGACGCGGTGCGTCACGGCATCGGCTATTGCCCCGAAGACCGCAAGAAGGAGGGCATCGTCGCGGAGTTGTCGATCCGCGAAAACATCCTGCTCGCACTGCAGGCGAAACGCGGCTGGCTGCGCAAGATCAGCCGGCGCCGCGCGCGCGAAATCGCCGACACATGGATCGAGCGCCTCGGCATCAAGGCGTCCGACGCAGAGCAGCCGATCGGTCTGCTGTCGGGCGGCAACCAGCAGAAAGCGTTGCTCGCGCGCTGGCTCGCCACCGATCCAAAAATCCTGATTCTCGACGAGCCGACACGCGGCATCGACGTCGCCGCGAAGTTCGACATCATGGACCGGATGCTCGCGCTGTGCGGCAAGGGGCTGGGCATTCTGTTCATCTCGTCGGAAGTCAGCGAGGTCGTGCGCGTGAGCCATCGCGTCGCGGTGCTGCGCGACCGTCGCAAGATCGCGGAAGTGGCTGGCAACGTCTCGAACGAAGACGACATCTATCGACTCATCGCAGGAAGCGCCGAATGAAAATACCAAACTGGCTCGGGCGCGAAGGCGCCGAACGACCGCTCGTCTGGCCTTGCGTGACGCTTGTGCTGCTATTTCTGCTCGACTTGTGGGTCAATCCGAATTTCCTGTCGATACGCATGCTTGACGGTCACCTGTTCGGCGCACCGATCGATATCCTGAATCGCGCGGCGCCGCTGGTGCTCGTCGCGACCGGCATGACGCTCGTGATCGCGACGCGCGGCATCGATATTTCAGTCGGCGCTGTGGTCGCCATCGCGGGCGCAGCGGCGGCCACGACGCTCGCCAGCAACGCGGTGCCGACGCCCGCGCTCGTCGCGCAGGCGCTGTGCGCGGCGCTTGTCGTGGGCGTACTGAGCGGGATGTGGAACGGCCTCCTGGTGTCGTTCGTCGGCATGCAGCCGATCATCGCCACGCTGATCCTGATGGTCGCCGGACGCGGCGTCGCGCAACTGCTGACGGCCGGCCAGATCATTCCGATCGGCGCGCCGGGCTATCTGTTCGTCGGCGGCGGCTATCTGCTGGGCGTCCCGTTTTCGGTGTGGGTTGCGACGGCCGCCGTGCTGGCGACGGCGCTTCTTGTCGAAGGCACGGCGCTCGGGCTATTCATCCGCGCGATCGGCGTGAATCCGGTCGCGACGCGGCTCGTCGGTCTGCGCTCGAAGGCGATTGTGTTTGCGGTGTACGGATTCTCGGGGCTGACGGCGTCGATAGCGGGCATCCTGATCAGCTCCAACGTGCGCAGCGCCGATGGCAACAATGCCGGCCTGCTGCTCGAACTCGATGCGATTCTCGCGGTGACGCTGGGTGGCACGTCGCTGCTCGGCGGCCGGTTCAGTCTGGCGGGCACGGTGCTCGGCGCGCTGATCATCCAGACGCTTACGTACACGACGTATTCGATCGGCGTGCCGCCCGAAGCGACGCTCGTCGTCAAGGCGGCGGTCGTGCTGGCGGTGAGCGTGATCCAGTCGCCGTCCGCACGCGCCATGGCGATGACGCTGGTTACACAGCGCGGGGTGGCGCGATGAGCCGCCTTTCAGCTGCCTTCATCCGCATTTTCGATCCACGCACCTTGCCGCTTGCGGTGACGATCGCGCTCTTCTGCGCGCTGTTCGGCTTCGGTTCGGTGATGTACACGGGCTTCTTCTCGTGGCAGGTGCTGCTCGATCTGCTCGTCGACAACGCGTTTCTGCTGATTGTCGCGATCGGTATGACGTTCGTGATCGTCTCCGGCGGCATCGATCTGTCGGTGGGTTCGGTCGTCGCGCTGACGACGATTGTCGAAGCCGTGCTTGCCGAGCGCGCGCATCTATCGGTGTGGATCATTCTGCCGATCGTGCTTGTGATGGGCACGCTGTTCGGTGCAGTGCAGGGCGCGCTGATCCACTTCTTCCGGCTGCAGCCGTTCATCGTGACGCTCGCGGGCATGTTCTTCGCGCGCGGCCTGTGCTTTCTCATCACGACGCAATCGATCACGATCAGCCATCCGACGTTCAAGGCTATTTCCGCGTACCGGCTGAAAATCGGCACGGGGTCCGTGAGCGCGAACGTGCTGATCGCAATGGCGACGCTCGTCGCGGCCATCTTTATCGCGCACTTCACGCGCTTCGGGCGCAACGTCTACGCGATCGGCGGCAATGCGCGCTCGGCGTTGCTGATGGGTTTGCCGGTTGCGCGTACGAAAGTCGGCGTCTATGCGCTGAGCGGATTCTGTTCGGCGCTGGGCGGCGCGGTCTTCACGTTCTACGTGCTGTCGGGATATGGCCTGCAGGGGCAGGGCATGGAACTCGACGCGATCGCCGCAACGGTGATCGGCGGGACGTTGCTGACGGGTGGCGTCGGTTATGTGATCGGTTCACTCTTCGGCGTTGGCATTCTCGGCACGATCCAGACGTTGATCACCTTCGACGGCACGCTCAGTTCGTGGTGGACGCGCATCGTGATCGGCGCGCTGCTATGTGCGTTCTGCCTGCTGCAGCGGTTGATCGAGCGCCATGCGCGCGGCGCGCGACGGACTGGCGGGACGGGTGCGGTCGCGACGGTGGATCGCAGGCGCGTGCATTCGTCGCGCGAAGAAACGGGCGCTGACTCCGGTTCCAGGCCGGATGCGATGGGCGGCTTGCAGAAGGCTGGGCCGTAACCAGACGGTCTTTTCTGGTGCTGTGGGCATCGCGCTGGAATGAGCGGCCCCGCGATCATTCGATGAATGATGCGGGGTTGTTTTTTTGCCAGGAGCCACTGGGCATGAGATTCATCCTATGCCATTTGCCGTGCTAGAATGTACCAACATTGTATTTACATACCGCCTTTAACCGCATAGCATTTCCACTCCGGGTGACGCCATGAAAACGACGATTCGCAAAATGGGTAATTCGCATGGCGTACTGATCCCGAAACCGATCTTGACCCAACTGGGACTGGAGGACGAAGTGGAAATGCTGGTAGAAGGTGACGCGCTGGTGTTGCGCCGGCCAAAGCAGAAGGTGCGTGCGGGTTGGGCGGAGGCGAGCCGGGCGCTCGCTGCGTCGGGCAACGACAGTCTCGTGATGGGCGAGTTTCCAAACGCGGACGATGCGGGGCTCGTGTGGTAGCGCGGGGTGAAGTCTGGCTGGTCGCGCTCGATCCCACCATCGGTAGCGAAATCCAGAAAACGCGACCGTGCGTGGTGGTCTCACCGGCCGAGTTGCACGACCATCTGCGAACGGTCATCGTCGCGCCGATGACCACCAGCGGCAAGCCCGCGCCCTTTCGTGTGCCGCTAACGTTTCAGCGGAAGAAGGGTCTTGTGCTGCTCGACCAGATTCGCACGGTCGACAAGACGCGGCTTGCGAAGAAAGCGGGTGTGGTGTCGGAACTGGCGCTGTCGAACGCGTTGTCGACGTTGCAGGAAATCTTTCTGGAGTAGGGCGAGGACGCGCTGTGCGTCAGCGGTCGCTGGCTTCGATGCGTCGGCGCAGCGTTGCAGCAAGTCGTTCGAACGCGATGGTGTTCGCCGCGAGCGCGGATACCTCCGGGAAGGCTTCTCGCGTGATGTCGGTCAGTACTTGTCCCGGCGGGGCCTCGACCACAACGCGTGTCCCCATTTCAATCATGACAGTTAGCGCATCGAACCACCGCACGGTGTAACGCATGTTGGTGGCGAGGTCGTCGCGAATCGCTTCGGGTGTGTGCAATGGCCGGCCTCCGCGGTTCCCAACATACGTGCTGACGGGCGCTCGAAACGGAATGTCTCTGGCGAAATCGAGCAGTTCATCGCTCGCATGTGCAAGCAGTTTGCAGTGCGAGGGCACGCTGACCGCAAGCCGTGTCGCCTTGCGGGCACCTGCGGCACGCGCACGCTCGATGAACGCGTCGAGTGCATCGTTGGCGCCGGCCATCACAATTTGACGTGGCGCGTTGACGTTTCCGATATAGACCGGCGTTCGGCCTTCACTCGCGTGGTCTGCGGCGAGCTTTTCCAGTTCATGCTCGGTCAGCCCGCTTATTGCTGCCAGGCCGTAACCCGACGGATACGCGGTTTCCATCAGCTCGGCGCGCTTGCGCACCATGCGAAGGGCATCGTCGAAAGCCAGCGCGCCGCAACTCACCGCCGCTGGGTACGCGCCGACGGAAAGGCCAGCGCTGACATCCGGCGTCAGGTGTTCGGCCGCGAGTGCGCGCACAGTCGCGACACCTGCAACAACGAGCCCGATCTGCACGGCAACGGTCGAGCGGAGCGCTTCGGCTGTGTCGAGCGTCAGGACGTCGGTGTTCAGAACGTCTGACGCTTCTTCAAACGTCTCGTTTGCCGATGCGTGCCCCGCCAGGCGGCGCAGATAGCCTTCCTGCTGCGCGCCCTGGCCGGGAAATACAAAGGCAGGCATCAGGCATCGTCCGTTTTGACGAACCACGGATCGGCGACGAGGCGCGGGCCTTGCGCATGCCGCGCGATCACGTGCGCCTTTCCGGCTGCAAGTTCAGCGAGCGCGATCCCGCCAGCAGGCGTTTCCAGTTGCGCATCGATGCGAATGCCTTCGCGTTCGGCGTGCCACTGCAGTTCGGCCAGCAAGGCGACCGCGGCTTCTTTGGGCAAGCTCTCCGGTGCGCGAATCAGCAGATCGAGATCGCTCGACGCGGTAACGGTCGGCACGTGGGTCGCAAGTTCGAAGCCGACGCTGCCAGCCGGTCCCCACACAAACCGTTTGAGGTTCGCCGCGTCGCGTTGCAATGCCGTCAGCGCGATGAAGGCGGGCAGCGTGCGCCGGTTCGACAGAGGCGCAGCATCGACCAGATCTTCGGGCGCGATCGTAGCTTCGACGTCGAAGGCCTGCGCCCACGTGCCGTAGCGCTCGGCTCGACGGGTTCCGCGCATGCCGATCGCAACGAAGCCTGCTGCGGCCTGTGCGCGTCGCACGACAGCGAAGGGTGCGTGGGCAAACGCATCGCGCACCCACGCCGGCTCGCCGTCGAAGTGGCGCAGGTGACGCAACCTCAGCAGGTCGTGTGCATGCCAACGCGCGGTCCCGTTGCCGGCCGGACCGGCAGCGTCGCGAGTCGTTTCGTCAACCGTTTCGCTGGAAAACGGCGGCGCGGTGCAGATACGCATCAGGTCGCATCCCACTGTTCGGCCAGTCGCCGGCGCACTTCGATCGATGCCGCACGTGTTGCTTTCGCCGTGTCGGACTGGAGCCGGTGGGAAAGATCACGCGCTCCGTCACGCGCGGCGCGAGCCGACTCGACCAGGACCTGACGCACGCGCTCGATCTGCGTTTCATCGGGCGCATCGGCGTCGATCCCTTCGATCAACTGATCGAGCAGACCCAGCTTTGCGAACGAAGTCATCGAATACGACATCGGCACGATCTTCTCGCCGAGCGCATCGAGTTCCTCGACGGTGCGCCGGGTCACGCGTGCCGCGGCGTCCTTGCCCATCGCGTGGACCATCGTGCCGGGCGCGTCGAGTGCGACGATCCGGTTCGCCTGATAGCCGTGCGCGAGAAACGCACCGGACATCGCCGGCCCGACGATCAGCGCGACGACCGGATGGCCGGCGTCGCGTGCGGACGCATACGCATCGACGGCCGCCGCGCACGCCAGGTGGATGCCGAGCATCTCTTCGCGATAGCCGTACGCCTGGCTTTTGACGTCGACGATCGCGACGATCGGCCTGCGTGTGCCCGCGTGAGCATCCGCTGCGATCGTCTCGCGCACAGCACGCGCCAGCAGCCATCCCTGTTCAAGCCCGACGACGTTATCGGTCGCGCGGGGAAAACGGTTCATGGGATCGGGCACCACCGCGATAAAGCGCGCGGCTTCATCGCCAAGCAATGCGTCGGCGCTCCAGACGGGCGCGGCCGTCACCGGTTCGCCAGCGAGCGCGCGGAACCAGCGCGCACCGCGTGTCAGTGACGTGTCGTTCATGCGTCCTCCTTCTGGCCGGCCGTGGCGGTTGCCCGGAAGACAGCGCGCATCGATTCAGGCGAGACCGTAGCCGGATCGATATCAGCGAGCCTTGCGAGATACGTGTCCACTTCTTCGCTGCGATGCGCAGCCGGCACACCGCGCGAAAACACCTGGCGCACGACATCGTGCACGGCGGTGGCGTCGTCGCTAACGAGGATATCGGCGAGCCCGGCCGCCGCGCGTTGCTCGCCGCCGATCAGTTGCCAGATGCGGCGCCGGTCGCTGGCGTCGAGTTCTTCGATGCCGGCTTCCTGCTCGATCACTTCGGGGCCGTTCATGCCGAGGCGTCCCTGTTTCGTCACCACGAGATACGAGCACAACGCCGCCGCCAGCGACATCCCGCCAAAGCAGCCCACCATGCCCGCAATCACGCCGACCACGGGCACATGCCGGCGCAGCGCCACAATGGCGGCCTGGATTTCGGCGATTCCCGCGAGCCCGAGGTTCGCTTCCTGCAATCGCACGCCGCCGGTTTCGAACAGCACGACGGGCCGCACGATCCGGCCGCGCTCGCAGTCGCGCAGCGCCAGTTCAAGCGCGCCCGCGATCTTGCTGCCCGACACCTCGCCGATGCTGCCGCCCTGAAACGCCGACTCGATCGCGGCAACGACCGCTGGCTGGCCGTCGATCGTGCCACGCGCGATCACCGCGCCGTCATCGGCCTGGCAGACGATGCCCTGCATCGGCAGCCACGGCGATTCGATACGGTCGAACGGGCCGAGCAGTTCGCGAAACGTGCCGGCGTCGAGCAATGAACGCGCACGTTCGCGCGCGGACAACTCGATGAAGCTTTCGTGCAGCAGCGCGGGAATAGCTGTTTCAAGGGTGCTCATGCGGCATCTCCCGATCCGGCTTCCTCGATGGCTTCGGCGAGTCGCAGCGCGACAACGCCGGGCGTCGCGCCGAAATCGTTGATCTCGATCTGCGCCGCGCCGTCGTAGCGCGAAAAAAACCGGTCGAGCACGTGCTTCCAGATGTGGCTGTAGCCGTCGACGCTCGTACGCACGATTACATGCGCGCTCATCGTATCGGCCGGCGACAGCAGCACCTCCAGATCGCCCGAGCCGACGACGCCGACGTGCGCGCGTGTCGTGACAGCGCGTCGCGCCGGATAGTCGAAAGTCAGATGTTCCATGGTTCAGCACTCCCGCAGGTGATTCCGCTGGCGTCGCGTTGAATGAGTGTGTCGATGAAGAGGGTGGCGGCGAGCAGATCGGCTGAGCCGCCGGGCGATGCGTTGAGTGTCATCAATTCGCTTTCGAGCGCGGCGAGCGCCATGCGACCGGGCAGTGAGGCACTGCCGCCGCATGCGAGTACCCGTCGCGCGCCCTGTTTGCCGGCGGCAAGACCCGGCAGCCCGGCGCGATGAAGCAGGCAGGTATCGTCAAGCGACACCATGATCGAAAGCAAGGTGTCGATGCGCGCCGCGTCTTCCGGGATGCCGTCGGCGCGCGCGCGATGCAGCGCGGGCAGGCCAATGTCGATCACGTGTGGAAAGCCATCCTGCGCTTCCCGCCGCGCGCCGCCGACGCGATAACGCTGGCGCACACGCTCCCCGTGGCTCTCGCTGACAGGAGCGGCAAAGCGGTCGGGAAAGCACGCGATCTGCGCGGCGGATTCGCAAATCGATGAGGCCTGCGCGGCCTCATCTCCACAAATCGCCGCGCCCGCCGCCAGCAACCCGAGAATCCAGATCGCGCCGCGATGCGCGTTACTGCCGCCGGTGGCCTGCATCATCGCGAGCTCGCCCGCGCGACCGATCTGCGCCAGTTCAGCGCGCAACGTCGCGGAAGGCACACGTCCGCGCGAAACGCGGGCGAGCGCGGCAAATGTCGGTCCGAGCGAGTTCGCCGACCGAATCATTGTCGCAAGATCGAGATCCCGATGCGCGCCGCTTCCGCGTCGGTCGACGAGTGCGGGTTTCGGCGTCAGTTGCGCTTCCTCGATCAGCGCGGTCACGGCGTACGCGGCCAGCTGGGCGTCGGAAAGCGGCGGCAACGCGCGCCGCGCGTTATCGTCGCACTTCGCACTACGACGGACAGCGCGCGCGGGCATCAAGGCACTGCTACTGATGGCCCCCATCACGTCACCAGCTTCTGAAGCGTGCCGGCGGCGCGTACAACCCGCCCGACCACGTGACGAGATCGTCGATACTGCGCGCAGCCAGCAGCGAGCGCTTCGCTTCGCCGCGCCGGACGCCAAGATCTTCGGGATACGCGACGATGCCGCGGCGGCGCAGTTCGTCGGTTTTCTCACGCTTCGCTCGCAGGCCGACTGGCGTTACGCCGGCGACTGCAGCGAGCGCCGCGCGTCGTTCTTCGACGCCTTCCGCCTTGTGCAGATGCGCGATGCCTTCCTCGGTGACGACGTGACTGACGTCGTCACCATAGATCATCACCGGTGCGACAGGCATGCCGCTTTTCTGGCCGACCGCGATCGCGTCGAGTTCATCGACGAACGTGGGCTCGCCGCCTTTCTTGTACGTCTCCGCCAGCTGCACGACGAGCTTGTGGCCACGCGAAACCGGTCCCTCGTCTTTTAGCAGCTTGAGCCACGCTTCGCTCGAATGACGTCGTCCGCGCGGATCGTGACCCATGTTCGGCGCGCCGCCGAAGCCCGCGAGCCGGCCGCGTGTGACAGTCGATGAATTTGCGTCAGCGTCGAGTTGCAGCGTAGAGCCGATGAACAGATCGACGCCATATTGCCCGGCCAGCTGGCAGAGCACGCGGTTCGATCGCAGGCTGCCGTCGCTGCCAGTAAAGAACACATCCGGCCGCGCTTCGATATACCGCTCCATGCCGACTTCGCTGCCGAAGCAATGCACGCTCTCGACCCAGCCCGATTCGATCGCGGGGATCAGCGTGGGATGCGGATTGAGCGTCCAGTTGCGGCAGATTTTGCCCTTGAGGCCGAGTGATTCGCCGTACGTAGGCAGCAGCAGTTCGATCGCGGCGGTATCGAATCCAATACCGTGATTCAGCGACGTAATGCCGTACGGCTCGTAGATGCCGCGAATCACCATCATCGCGGTGAGCACCTGCAGATCGCCGATGTGACGCGGATCGCGCGTGAAGAGCGGCTCGACGGCGAACGGCCGGTCCGCCTCGACGACGACATCGACCCACGAGCCTGGAATATCGACGCGCGGCAGTTCATCGACGATCTCGTTCACCTGAACGATCACGATGCCATGCCGGAACGCGGCGGCTTCGGCGATGGTCGGCGTGTCTTCGGTATTCGGGCCGGTGTAGAGATTGCCGTGACGGTCGGCTTTTTCCGCGCACAGCAGCGCGACGTGCGGCGTCAGGTCGACGAACATCCGCGCATACAGCTCGACGTACGTATAGATCGCGCCGATCTCCAGCTGGCCATCTTCGAGCAGTTGCGCGACGCGCAGGCTTTGCGGTCCGGCAAACGAAAAGTCGACCTTGTGCGCGATGCCTTTTTCGAAGAGCGTCAGATGCTCGGGACGGTTGATCGTCGAAATGAGCAGATGCACGTCGTGCACTTTCTGCGGATCGACCTTCGCCAGCGAACGGGACAGGAAGTCGGCCTGCTTCTGGTTGTCGCCTTCGAGCGCGACGCGGTCGCCAGGGCAGATCAGCGTTTCCAGTGCATCGATGATGCGCTCCGCAGGTAGAACGCCGTCCTTCAGCCACGGGGCAACAGCGGCGAGCCGACGGTTCTTTTCGTCGCGACGCGTGGTCCAGGAGCGCGCGGCGGGCGCGGCGCCGCCGGCAGCGGCCGGAGTTGAAGGCGGTGACACGGGTGATGTTGCGGCTCGCTGGTTCATCGGCGGATTCAACTCCCGGTTTTGATCGAACCGCGTGAAGCGCGCGGCTTGCGGGTTTTCGGTTGCGCGGCCTCGGCCTCGACGCGCTCGGTGATGAAACGATAAAGCAGCTCGCCCGTGTCAAGCAGGTGGCGCACGACGAGCTTCTGTGCCGCGGGAATGTCGTGCCGACGCACGGCGTCCAGCAAGGTGACGTGTTCCTGGTCGGATTCGCCCTTATAGCTCGGCAGACCCAGTTTGAGCCGGAGATAGCGTTCTCCGCGCCGGTGCAGCGTTGCCATCAGGTCCTCAAGTTGCGGACGGGCGGCGGGCGCGTAGAGGCTCATGTGGAACGCGCGGTTGCGGGCCGCGTACAGCGACGGATCGGATTCGAGCTCGGCCGCCTTGCACAGCCTTTCGCATTCGAGCAGCGTCGCGGGGGTGTGCGCCGGGATGGCAAGCCCGATCGCAAGACTTTCGAGCGCCGAGCGGATTTCATAGATTTCGCGCGCCTCGGCTGCCGAGAGCGGCGCGACCGTCGCGCCTTTGTGCATCTCGACCTTGGCCCAGCCTTCGCTTTCCAGCTGACGGAGCGCCTCGCGAACCGGAATCGCGCTGACCGAGAAATGCCGGGCGATCGCGTCCTGCCGCAGTGGCGCGCCAGGCGCCAGCGTACCGTCGACGATCGCGGCGCGCAGCGCGTCCGCGATCACACGTGACGTACTGGCCCGCGGTGCAGCGGCCTCCGGAAGAAGGGAGGCCTGCCTGCCGCCGTGTAAGGGAAAACCACTCGTTGCTTCGCTCATGAGATCAAATATTATATATGAAATGATGTTTTCTCCAGCAGGAGAAACCCGGGTGCCTCGACCCGTCAGCAGTCATCCAGCCAGGCCGGCAAGCCGTCGCGCCCAGCTGCATCGTCTGTGAGTCGATGCCCGCATCATGGCGGCAAGGTCGCGTGGCTTTCGCCTCGCAGGCTCGCTGCACGGTCGTTCAGAAGCACGTATTCCAACCGCATTACCGGAGGAGCATGATGAATTCACTGACGGACCGCGCGGCAGGCGCGCGGCATCGCACACCGCTCAATCGCTCGCAGATTGCAGGCTTCTGGGGCGCGTGGGCTGGCTGGACGCTCGACGGGATGGACTCGTTCATCTACGCGCTCGTCCTCACGCCCGCGCTCACCGAGCTGCTACCGCGCTCAGGGTATGCCGCGACGCCGGCCAACGTAGGCCTTGCCGGCTCGATTCTTTTCGCATTATTCCTCGTCGGCTGGGGGCTGTCGTTTATCTGGGGTCCGCTCGCCGACCGCTTCGGCCGCACGAAGGTGCTGGCCGGCACGATCTTCACGTTCGCCATCTTTACGGGGCTCGCCTCGACCGCACACAACGTGTGGGAACTCGGCATCTACAGGTTCATTGCCGGCGTCGGGATCGGCGGCGAATGGGCGCTGGCGGGTACGTACGTCGCCGAAGCGTGGCCGGAAGACCGACGCAAGATGGGCGCGGGCTATCTGCAGACGGGTTACTACGCGGGCTTCTTCCTCGCAGCCGCACTGAACTACACGATCGGCGTGCATTACGGCTGGCGCGCGATGTTCCTCACGGGCGCGGTCCCGGTCGTGTGCGCGATCCTGATCCTGCTGCGCGTGAAGGAACCGGAGAAGTGGACGAAAGCCGAAGCGCGCACCGTGCACAGCAAGCCGTTGCGCGAGATTCTCGGGCCGGCATATCGACGCCGCACGTGGGTTGCGTGCGCGCTGCTCACGATCGCGATCATCGGGCTGTGGGCCGGCGCGGTGTACGAACCGTCGGCGGTGATCCAGCTCGCGACGAAGGCCGGGATGGCGAAACCCGAGGCGATCAAGATGGCGTCGATCGCGACGGGTCTGCTTTCGATCGCAACGATCATCGGCTGTCTCTCGTTGCCGCCGCTCGCTGAACGCATCGGACGCAAGAATACGCTTGCGATCTATTTCACGGGGATGGCGGTGTCGATCGTCGGGGCGTTCGGTTGGGCGTTCTATCTGCCGAACGGACTGGCGCCGTTCATCGCGTGGCTCGTGGTGCTCGGCTTCTTCGGTGGCAATTTCGCGCTGTTCAGCCTGTGGCTGCCGGAGCAGTTCGAAACCCGCGTGCGCGCGACCGCGTTTGCGTTCTGCACGTCGTTCGGCCGGTTCGTGGGCGCGGGCGTGAACTTCCTGCTCGGCGCCGCCGTGCTGAACATGCATACGCTCGGCATACCGGTCGCGATAACAGCGGCCGCTTTCGTCATCGGTCTGTTCATCATTCCGTTCGCGCCGGAGACCAGAGGGGAGGTGTTGCCACAGTGAACGGGCGGCGGCGCGGGCGTAATACGCCGCACCGCCGTTACTTTGCGGTTGGCTGATCGGCTGACTGTTACCGGCCGCCGCCAGATGCCATGCTTTGCCTCAAGGTTGCAGGCAGGCGTTGCATTGGCGGCGATTGTCTTGTTGTACGGCGTTCTGTACAATTAACGATCCCGATGGAAAGCTGCAATTGTCCCGAAAGGGTGCCCGAAGGGAGGCCCGTGAAAGCAGCGCTGCCAACCCAATCTGACAGGAGCGACCGGAGCGAAACCACTCAGGTCGAGAACCCAAAAATGAACGTCCTAACTTATAGCGAGGCGCGCGCCGGCTTCAAGCAGGCGATGGATGACGTATGCCGCGACCACACGCCGATGATGATTACGCGGCAAAGCGGTGAGCATGTGGTCATGGTGTCGCTCGAGGATTTCAACGCGATGCAGGAAACGCTGTATCTGCTGAGCTCCCCGAAAAACGCCGAACGGCTTGCGCGTTCCATCGCCCAGGTCAAGGCTGGCAAGGCGATTCCACGCAACCTGCTGAACAATGAGCAAACAGAAGAGCCGCAACAAAGAGGCCGCAAGGGCTGACACCGCTTTCGCCTTTACTGACGAAGCGTGGGAAGACTATTTGCACTGGCAGCAGGCGGACCGGAAGGTCCTGCAAAACATCAACGCGCTGCTCGAGGAATGCCGGCGCGATCCGTTTACGGGAACCGGCAAACCCGAGCCGCTCGTTGGCAATCTGACGGGCTTCTGGTCGAGGCGAATCACGCGGGCCGACCGTCTGGTCTATCTACCGCAAGACGGTTTGATCTACGTGATCGCCTGCCGTTTTCACTACGGCGACTGAACAGCGTCAGTCGGCGTGGCGCCCGGCACGTGCACGCGTATCCGGCAGCACAACCGAAAGCAGCGGCCAGCCGAGATTCACGCCGAGACTCGCGGCCACAATCAAAGCCATGCCTGCGAGTTGCAACGGCGAAAGCGCGCGGCCGTACACGAGCGCATCGATGGCAATGGCCGTTAGCGGATAGACAAACAGCAGCACGGCGATGACGGGCGTCGTCAGCCTGGGCAACGCGCCATAGATCAGCACGTACGAGAGCCCGGTATGCAGCACGCCCATTCCGATCACCCAGAACCACTGCTGCGGCGAAATGTGAACGGCTGCGAGCGGCGCGATAAACGGCAGGCAGATCACGCCGACAAAACATTGCGCGAGCGTCAGCAGGTGCGGGCGCATATCGCCAAGGCTCTTCGCGATCAACGTGACGCTCGCGTACAGCACCGAGCCGGCGAGGGCTTCGGCGATGCCAGTCAGATAGCCCGCGTGCCCCTGCACACCTGCGCTCGCCATCACGCCCGAAGCAAGCACGAGGCCGACAAACGCGGTGGCGATCCAGCCGAGCCGGTCGATGCCGAGCCGCTCGTGAAACAGCGCCGCGCCAATCAGCACGACCCAGAACGGCTGCACATGGAAGACGACCGTCGCGACGGCAATGCTCGTGCGATGAATCGCATCGAAGAACCAGACCCATTGCGTGACCATCAGAATGCCTGACACGACGGCGAGCACGACGGTGCGCCGCGTGAAATAGCGGCGCGCGAAAAAGCCTTTCCAGGCGCAATACGCGAAGAGCGCGAGAAACCCAAACAGGCAGCGGAAAAAGACCAGCGTGAGCGCGCCGAGCCGCGCTTCCTCGACAAAGATCCCGATGGTGCCCATCAACAGTCCGCCGGCTGCCAGTGTGACGGCACCCTGCTGGCGTTCGGTGATGTTCATGTAAACCGGCTCCTTCGCATGCGTTGACGAACCTAGTATCGAGGACTTGCCGATCGCTCACAAACGAATTAAATTGAGAAATTCCATAAGATAAATTGATGAATCATGCATCCCGAGTTCGATGTCGATCTGTTGCGCACTTTCGTTGCGGTGGTGGAAGCGGGCAGTTTCACGAAGGCATCGGTGACGGTGCACCGTTCGCAGGCGGCCGTCAGCATGCAGATCAAGCGGCTGGAGCGCATGCTGGGCACGACGCTTTTCATGCGCGACACGCGCAATCTCGCGCTGACGCGTCCCGGCAACACGCTGCTCGAGTACGCGCGAAGGATGCTCGATCTGCACGAGGAGGCGTGGTCGGCGATCGCGCGGCCGGACGTGACTGGGCGCGTTGTACTCGGCGCGCCGGACGATTACGTTTCGTCGCTCCTGTCGCCCGTGTTGCGGCGCTTTTCGAACCTGTATCCGCGCGTCGAGATCGAGATCGTCTGCGCGCAGAGCACCGCGCTCGCGCCGATGCTGGCCGACAACAAGATCGATCTCGCGTTCGTCACGCGCGACCGCAAGCTGCGCGGCGACCTGGTGCGTCGTGAGGATATGGTGTGGGTCGGCGCGCCCGACGATACGTCGGTGCTGGCGACGTCGCCGCTGCCGGTGGGTCTGTATGAGCACGGGTGTGTCGCGCGGGCGCACACGCTTGCGGCGCTTAATGGTGCGGGCATCAAGTATCGCGCCGCGTACAGCAGCGCGAGCCTGCTTGGTCTTGTGGCGACCGTCGATGCTGGACTTGCCGTCGTGGCGTTAGCGCGCTGCAGCGTGCCGTCACGGCTGGCGATTTATGGCGAGGCGCAGGGTCTGCCGACGATCGAACCCCTGGAGATCGTCGTCGCGCGCAGTGCGAAATCCGACCGGCCAACCTGCGACTATCTCGCCGCGCAGATGATGCAGGATCTGTCGATGCGGAGTCAGACGCGCGCGTAGGCCGTCACTTCGCCGTCGACAGCGAGTCGCACACGTTCACCTGGCTGCGGGCTGCGATAGCCCGGCACGCGGGCGCGAAGGACGGTTCCATCCCGGGGCGCGCCTGAACCCGCGGTGCCAGATTCCTCCTGCAACTGCAACACGACGCTCGCGTCCTGGCCATTGAAGGTCACTTCGCGCACGATTGCGCTGAATGTGGGCTTGCCATGACGCGTGACGTCTTCCGCATGAAGCACGTAAATCTGTTCGGGCCGCACCATGACATCGATCGGACCATCGGCAACGGCTGTCGACAGCTTCAGCTCACCCAGCGCGCACCGGGCGACATCGCGCGACGCGACACCTGGCAGCAGCACCGCTTCGCCGATGAACGAAGCGAGTTCACGCGAGACGGGGCGTCGATAGAGCGTTTCGGGCGTCGCGGTCTGGATCAGCTTGCCGTTCCACAACACGGCAACTTCGCGCCCGAGCGATAACGCTTCCGATTGATCGTGCGTGACCAGCACCGCCGTCGCACCCGCCGCGGCTAGCGCATTCGCTACCGCCTGACGTGTTTCGAGTCGCAATGCGGCATCGAGCGACGAGAACGGCTCGTCGAGCATCACGAGCGTTGGCGAGGGCGCGAGCGCGCGGGCCAATGCCACACGCTGCTGCTGGCCACCTGAAAGCTGCTGCGGTGCGCGGTTCGCGTAGTTCGCGGACAATCCAACCAGTTCCAGCAGTTCCGCCACACGATGCTGCGCGCGACGCTGTCCGCGCGGCAAGCCGAACACGATGTTGTCCGCCACGGACAGATGCGGAAACAGCGCGCCTTCCTGCGGCACGTAGCCGATGCGCCGCTGTTCGGACGGCAGATGCAGGTTGTCGCCCGCAACCCGGCGGCCATCGATTTCGACGACGCCGCTGTCCGCGCGCTCGAAGCCGCATAGCACCCGCAGAAGTGTGGTCTTGCCGCTGCCGGACGGGCCGAGCAGCGCGAGCAGCGTGCCGCGCTCGACCGACAGGTCGACGCCATGCAGCACGGCGTGGCCGTCGAAGGATTTGTGCAGCCCGCTGATACGAAGATTGCTCATGTGAACCGGATAAAAAGGGGCGGGGTGCCTGTGCGTTGTCATGCGTGCGTCGTTGCGCAGCAATTATGCGTCGATTCCGTGTCGTCGCGCCATGCCGTGTGCTTTGCTGCGCATTGCAGGCTATCCATCGCGTCCGAGCAGCGCCGAGCGGCCGAGCAGCGCAAACAGCACGCCGGATGCGCACAGCGAAATACCCGTCAGTAGCGCCGCATACGGCGCGGCGGCGGCAAACGCGAGCGTCGACGTATCGGACCACACCTGCGTGGCGAGTGTGTGCGTGTCGATTGGCGAGAGCAGAAGGGTCGCGTTGAGTTCGGTGACAACCGAAATGAAGACCATCGATGCCGCCGCGCCCAGCCCGGGCCCGGCGAGCGGCAGCAGTACACGGACAAATGTCTGCGTCCAGTTCAGACCGAGCGCCCGCGCGGTTTCCTCAAGACGCGGCTGAGCCTGCAGCAACGCCGCGCGCACGCTGACGAGCGCGAGCGGCATGAACAGGATTGCGTACGCGATAACGAGCAGCGTCGAGCTCTGATACAGCGGCTGCAGCGCATGCACCGCAAGCGAAACGATCGCAAGCGCGATCACAAGCCCGGGCACGCCCTGCGCGAGAAACACGGTGCGTTCGAAGACCGTTGCGAGGCGTCCCGGAAAACGGACCAGCAGGAACGCGAGCGGAATGACAAGCAGCGTCGTCACGATCGCGGCGGCGAGACCAAAGCCCAGCGACGACACCGTCGCGTTGAACAGCAGTTCCGGCGACACTTCGGTCGGCGTGACAGCCGCTGCGCCTTCCTGTGTGAGCCAGAACCCGATCATGCCGAGCGGCACGCCGAGCGTGACAATGGCGAGCGTCGCGAAGCCGCCCGAAACGACCCAGCGCCACTTGCCGAGGTCATAGCGCAAGGCCGCGCGTCTCGCCCCGCGATCGACGCGCTCATACCGCGCACCACCGCGCACACGAAATTCGAGCGCAAGGCACACGAGACACAGCGCGATCAGCAGGCACGCGAGCAACGATGCGCCGCTGTTATCGAAGCTCGTGCGGAATTCGGCGTAGATCTGGGTCGTGAAGGTCCGAAAGCGCAGCATCTGGAACGCGCCGAACTCGGATAGCACGCCGAGTGCCACGAGCAGCATCCCGCCGAGCAGGGCGGGGCGCAGTTGCGGCAGCACGACGCGCATGAAGGTGGCGTAGCGTCCGCAGCCGAGTGCGCGCGCGCTTTCTTCGAGCGCCGGATCCATACCGCGCAGCGCGGCGGCAACCGGCAGATACACCAGCGGAAAATACGCGGACGTAATGACGAGCAGCGCGCCCGCAAAATCCTGCAGATCGAGACTCAGCGACACCCACGCGTAACTTGTGATGAACGCCGGCATCGCAAGCGGCGCGGCGGCGAGCACCGCCCACACGCGACGTCCCGGCACATGCGTGCGTTCGACGAACCACGCAGCGGCCGTGCCGATCACCGCTGCTGCGAGCGTCGCGCTCACGGTAATCAGCAGCGTATTGACGAACAGCTCGCCGACGAGCGGTCTGAACACGAGTTCAATCGCCTCGTCGAAGCCGAACGTCGTTGCGCGATAAAACGTAAACGCCAGCGGCAGCAGCACCAGCAAGGCGCTGAGTGCGGCTGCCGCGAGCAGACCGCGCGGCGCGCGTCTGTGGACGTGCGCCGGTACGGGAGCCGCCGTAGCGGCAATGATGATTTCGCTCATCGATCGATCATTACAGCAGGCCCGCCTGACGCAGCAGCTTGCCAGCCTGGCTGTCGTCGCCAAGCTGTTCGAGCGTGAGCGTCGGCGGCGTCAGTTCCGCTAACGGCTTAAGCACCGGATCAGCTGCAACGCCTGCATGCAGCGGATATTCGTAGCTGACGTGGCTCTTCGCCATCAGGGTCTGCGCACGTTCGCTGACCAGATACTTCAGGAACTGCTGCGCGCCATCCGCGTTGTGCGTGGTCTTCAGCACGGCCGCGCCCGACACGTTCACGAGTGCGCCCACGTCGCCATTGCCATAGTGATAGATCGCGCTGCGCGTAGCCTTGTCGCCGAGTTCGGCGTGCAGGCGTGCCCAGTAATAATTGTTGATGATGCCCGTGGCCACGCCGCCGCGGTTGACTGCTGCGATCACGCCTTCGTCGTCATCGAAAATCTGCGCGTTCTTTTTCAGGCCCTTGAGCCATTGCAGCGTCTGCTCCTGGCCCTTCAGCGCGAGCACGGCGCTCACAAGCGGCAGAAAGTCGCCGTCGCTCGGTGCGATGCCGATCCGGCCTTTCCACTCAGGTTTCGCCAGATCGAACAGCGACGGCGGCAACTGCGAAGGCTGGACTTTCGTCGTGTTGTACGCGAGGACGCTCTCACGCGCCGTCACGCCAACCCACTGGCCCGACGGTGAGTTGAAGCGCGCCGGAATCGTTGCAAGCGTCGACGGATCGACTTTGGTCAGCATGCCTTTTTCTTCGAGCAGCATCAGCTCGGGCGAGTTTTCCGTGAAATACACGTCAGCCGGTGTGGCCGAGCCTTCCGCGACGAGCTGCGCCGCGAGTGCCGGACCTTCGCCGTTGCGGATCTTCACCGAAATGCCCGATTGCTTTTCGAAATCTTTCGCGAGCATGTTGACGACCTGCTCGTGCTGCGCGCTGTACAGCACGATCGACGCAGCGTGCGCGGCAGGCGCCGCCAGCGTGAGCGACAGTGCGGCCGCGATGCAGGACGCGCTGAGGCGCGCGCGAAACCATGATTGAGCCATGATCCTTCTATCCCCTTGATGTAATGATTCGATGTGTGTTGCGTGCAATGTGTTTAATGCGTTCTGTGCGTCCGGCGTACGCGGTTCGCGGGCCGTAAAACGTAAAAGCAGCCCGCGCCGCTTACGTCTCGAACAGGCCCGCGCCGATAAACGAACCCTGTCGCGCGCCCGGCGGACACGCGAACACCGCGCTGCCGACGTGTGTCGTGAACTGGTTCATCAAGTCGAACTTCGCGAGCTTGTCGTTGATCGGAATGAAACCGGTGCGCGGATCGCTTTGATGCGCGATAAAAATCAGGCCGGCGTCGTATTCCGTTTCCTGGCGCCATGGCGGCCACCGCTCGATATAGAAGTTCGTGCCGTCGTTGTACGAATACGAGCGGCGCAGAATCTGCGCACCATTGTTGGTCGCCTGATTCGACAGCCGGACGTGCGCGTTCTGCGCGATGACCGGATTGCCGTCCTTGTCCTCGGCCTTGAGATCGAGCGCGTCGAGCTCGTTCTTCATGCCGATGGGTGCGCCGCTGTTCTTGTGCCGGCCGAACACCTCTTCCTGGAACCCGAGTTGCATCTGGTCCCAGTGTTCGAGCGTGATGCGGATCCGGCGCACGACGGTGTACGTGCCGCCCTGCATCCATGGCGCGTCGGCGGCACTGGCCCAGACGAACTGGTTCATCAGCGACGGCTTCTCCGTCGACGGGTTGTTCGTGCCGTCCTTGAAGCCCATCAGGTTGCGCGGCGTCTGTCCTTTGGGACCCGACAGGAAACCCGCCTGACCCCAGCGCATCTGGATCGCGCCGTAACCCATGCGCGCGAGTTGCCGCACCGCATGAAACGCGACCTGCGCGTCGTTCGCGCAGGCCTGGATGTAGAGGTCGCCGCCGGTCTTCTGCGCAATCAGCTGGTCGCCATTGAAGCGCGGCAGATCGACGAGCGCGGCCGGCCGGCGATTCGCGATGCCGTAGCGGTCCTTGCCGTCCTGCGTGAAGAGGCCGGGACCGAAGCCAAACGTGATCGTGAGACCCTGCGGACCGAGCCCGAGGACGTCGCCCGAATCGGGGGCCGACTTATCGTCGGCTGTGCCCAGCGGGGCAGCGGTCGCGCCCTGCGTCATGCGTGCAGCGGCGTCGGTCCATGCGCGCAGCAGGCCGATCACGTCATCGCGTTTTTCGGTCGTCAGATCGAAGGCCGCGACATACGTGTGACTCTGCTGCGGCGTGACGATGCCGCCCTGATGTGCGCCGAAGAACGGCTCGACAGCGTGCTGCGGATCGTCCGCATGCGTCTTGCCGGGCGCGGCCTGCGCGACGCCTGTCGTGCCGAGGCCGGCGCCGGCCGCTACCGCGGCGCCGCCTGCCTTGAGAAACCCGCGTCGCGACGGGCGCGATGGGGGCGTGTGGTCGTTTGCCATGATGCTTATTTCGCGAGCACGAGCGTGTTCACGTCATCCTGTACGTAGTAGAAACCGTCGCCTTCCGGCGTCATTGCAATGCCAAACAGGTCGCCATTACCCGGCGGCGATTGCGCCTTGTCCGTGTCGATCCAGCGTGCGTAAAGCTGCTTGCCTTCCACCGGATCGATTTCGACGACCTGGCCGTTGAGCGCGTTCGTCACGAGCAGGTGGCCGTTCGGCGCCGTCACCATCGCGAGCGGCCGATGCAGCAGTCCGTCGGCGGTCAGCTGGCGGCCGACGCCCGCGCTCGTATCGCGCGTCAGCGGATCGTCGATCTCGGTGACGCGGTTGCCGGTCGCGTCGGATACATACAGCAGCTTCTGGTCATTCGAGAGCGCGAGGCCCGTCGGCCCGACGAGGAACACGCCCTTGTCTGCCTGCGCGCCAAAGCCGCTGCCGACGACCGTTTCGTTCTTCACGACCGGCGGCTTGCCCTGGGGAATGTCGAGTTCGAGGCGCAGCACCGTGGCCTGCTTGAACACCGGCGGGTTGCCATCCGCGCCACCGACGCCGAAGCCCGCGTTGCTCACGAAAAGCGTCGCGCTCGTGCCGTTATCGACGACGGCCATGTTGCCCCACGGGTCGTTGATGTTCGCGCTGACGATGGTCGATGCAACCTTGCCCTGCGGGTCGAGCACGATCAGGCAGCCGGCGCCCTTGGTGCCGGTGGTGCCGTCATTGCTCGGCGTGCTGCCGATGATCACCCAGCCCGATTTCAGCATCGTCATCGCGGTCGACAAGCCGATGCCGCCCGGGCATTCCTTCAGGTCGCGCGGTATGGTCGCGAAGGTCGACATCTGCTTCGTGTCGGGGTGGTAATGGATGATCGTGCTGCCGGTGCCCTGCAGGTTCGTTGCGTTGTTGAAGTTGCCGACCAGCACGTCGCCCTGTTTGATCGTGCCGATGGAAACCGGCGCGACGACGACAGCGTACGGGTTCTGGTCGCCGTTATCGGGCACGGTGTTGATGAGCGTCTCGTGATGCTTCAGCGTCTCGAGGAAGCCTTTCGGTTCCGCCTGTGCAGCGCCCGCTGCGAACAGCGCGGCGAAGGTCAGCGCGGCGGTGAGCGTGGCGCGTACAGTGCCCGTCGTGCGGCGGTGAGCCTGGCGCGTGGGGAAGGTCATGTATGTCTCCGTGCCGCTCGCGCAAAACATTGATTCCGTCATGATCGAATGCGTAGGGTTCGTAGGGTTCTGTCAGGGAAAGCGTTAGAACGTGATGCTGGTTCGTACGCCGACCACGAACGTATTGCGCAGTGCCTGGGTCGTGTCGTTCGGGTTCTGACCCGCGCCTGCGTTGAACGTGTATTGCGCGTCGGCCTGCAGCTGCCACCATGGCGTGACCTGATACTGATAGGTCGCTTCCAGCACGGTTTCGCTGTTGCGGATCGGGTACGGGCCGCCGGTGAACGCGAGACTGTCCCGGTCGAAGTCGCGTGCGTGGCTGCCGACCTTGATGTACGTCAGCGCGATGCCCGCGGTGTCGTTGTCGCGACCCTGGAACGGCGCCTTCATGACGATGCCGAGGTTGGCGCTCGCGCTGATCAGGTTGCGATCGCCCGGCGCGCCCATCACGCGCGCAAACACGCCGAGGCTGCGCGGCTCGTCCGGATCGGGACGCCACACCATCTGGTCAGCGACGGCATAGATGCTGTAGTCGCCGTGATGCGACTGCGGCGTGCCGGTCGAGAGGGTCGTGTTGGCGAGCGGAACGCCCGTGTTGTCGAAGCGCTGATCGGCGAAGCGGCCGTTGTTGTACCAGACGCCGATCTTGTACGTGCCCGGCAGGCCAGTCTTGCCCATACCGACCATCTCGCCGTCAGCCGGCTGGTTGATCGCGTACTGCAACTCGCCGATGAAGAGCGTGCCGTTGTGCAGGTTGAAGTTCGTGCCGCTGAGGTTGTCACGATCGTTGCCGAGCGGATCGCCGTCATAGATGCCGGCCAAGGCCGTCAGCGAAGGCGTGATCTGCCCGCGCACGCGTACGCCAAGGTCAGCCAGCGGATACGCCGGACCGCCCGACGGCATATCGTACGAAGGGACGCCCGGCCAGCCGAACATCGTGTTCACGAAGAGCGCCGAATATTGGCTCGTCATGAATTCCTGGTCGATACTTTGCTGACCGACCTTGATGTCGAGCCGCTTGTTCAGGAACGACTGCTGGTACCACATTTCCCACAGACGGGTCGCGCCTTGCGCCTCGATGCCGCTCGCCGTGTTCAGCGTGCCGAGCCGGTCGGCGCTCAGGTTGCGGCCGTGAATCTGCAGCGCGCTGACATTGAAGGTGCCGCCCTGAAGACCGAACGCCTTCTGCGTATCGACGGTGACGGTGGCTGTTGTCAGACCATCGTAATCGCCGCCGCGCGAGAGGCCGCCGCGCAGGTTGGCGAGATATTCACTGGTTTCGGTGAGGCCAAACGTCACGCCGTATTTGCCGAGCCACGGACGCAACCCGCCCATATCGCCAAGGAGCGTTTGACGTGTCCAGACACCGGTCCACTGGTCGGCGGGTTGGGCCTTGATGTTCAGGTCGGCTTCAGGGGCTTCAGGCGTGGCATCAGGGCTGGCGGCTGCGAATGCAGCACCACCGCTTAATGTCGCAAACGCGAACGCCGTACAGAACGCCGCCCTGCGGAGGGGCGGGACGCGCATCGCGCGAATGCGCGGTCGGGCTTCGTCACGCGAACGCGCTTCACGAGCGAGCCGTGTGGACCGGACGAGCTTCATCGAAATCCTTGTTTGTTGGTATTTGCGTGACGATCTGCAAGATGGAAGGCAAAGGTCGGACGCCAGATCGCAGCAGCGGTCGACGACATGACGCACTGCGGATGAGCAGAATCGTACGCACCCCGCATAGTTCAGTCAACACAAATGAGAATGATTCGCATAGACATTACTTAAATTTATACAAGAGATTGACGAACGGCGATAAAAGCCGCTTTTCCGTAATTGTCAGGAAATATAAATGTAATTAAAAAGAAAGGATCGGCTGGATTTTTGGGGTTTTACCGGTCAGATATGGGCGCATGAAGTAGCGCATGTTCGCTGGAAACCGTTACACCAGCGTGAGGCGTCGCCGATGAATCTCAACTCAGACGAAAACGTCGCCGTCGGCGGTGCGGCAAACGCTATAACTTTCATGTGCCTTCGTTGCTTTGCATCAGCCGGATGGCCAGGCGGCCGAACGCTGCCGTCAGCGTGCTGTCGAAGCGCACGATTGCCACGAAAGGCTACTGTCAGGAGATACACATGAAAAAACGCATCCTCTCGCTCTCGTTGTCGTTGATTGCCGGTGCAGGGCTGCTGGCGAGCGGCGCGTCTCACGCGCAGCTCAACCTTCAGCAGTTCGGCATTGGCGGCGGCGGAAACGCCGCGAACAGCGCGGCGCCTTCGTCGGGCGGCGTCACGCAGCTACTTCAGAACTATGTCGGCGCCAACCAGCAGGTGCTGAGCGGGCAATCGAGCCTTGCGTCGGCAATGGGTCTTGGCAGCGCGGCCGGTCAGGCGCAGCAGGCGGCCGGTCTGCTCAGCGGCGGCGTGCCTTCGGCCAGTACGCTGTCGCAGGTCGGCAGCACGCAGCAGTCGCTGTCGCAGACGTTGACGCAGGCTTTCGCGGGCGGCGCGTCGTCCAGTACGCCAGTCAACAAGCAGGCATTCACCGACGGACTCTCGTCGCTGGGCAAGGGCGTCAGCCAGTATTCGAGCCTGCAGTCAGGGCTGGGCAGTGTCGGGCAGATGAGCCCATCGTCGCTGCTGCAGTCGGGGCTGAATCCGCAGACGGCGCAGGCCGCCTCATATATCGCGCAGTCCGCACCGGGCCAGTTGCAATCGCTGATGTCAACATTGAGCGCGGCCGTGCAGTTCGCGTCGAGTCATGGCATATCGGTGCCGTCGATCGCGACGAGTGCGTTGAAGGGCGTCCAGTAAGCCGCGCGGCGCGTCGTTCCCAACTTTCCCCGGCGCGTTTTCCGCGCCGGGGAAACGGGCAGCGCGGGCAGCGGGTCGCGTCGCCCAAGGTTATGATCCATTTCCGTAACGCGTTCGCCAGGCGTTCGCGACGCGTTCAATTCCCTCGATGCGACCGGGCAGGAGACCCCGATGGCCAACCCACTCGACCTCGACCGCTATTTCGCGCGTATCGGCTACACCGGGCCGCGCGCGCAGACCCTCGACGTCCTGCGTGATCTGCAGCGCCTGCATGCGCACGCGATCCCGTTCGAAAACCTCGATCCGCTGACCGGTTGCCGTGTTTCGCTCGATCTTGCCGCAGTCGTCGACAAGCTGGTTGAGCGTCGTCGCGGCGGCTACTGTTTCGAGCAGAACCGGCTCTTCGCGCACGTGCTGATGCAGCTCGGTTTCGAAGTCACGCCGCTCATTGCGCGCGTGTTGTGGGGCCGCGATTCCGACGCCGTGCCGCCGCGAACGCACATGCTGATGCGCGTCGATCTCGATGGCGATGCGTGGATGGCCGACGTCGGCTTCGGCTCGGCGACGTTGACGTCGCCATTGCGCCTCATCGCTGGCGAAACGCAGCTGACGACACTGGAACCGTTCCGCCTCGCTGACGCATCGCACGGCGCGTTCGACCTCGAGCTGCAGGCGGGCGAGACATGGGCGAAGGTCTATCGCTTCGATCTGAACCGCGTGGAATGGATCGACTACGAAGTGAGCAACTGGTACACGTCGACGTATCCCGAATCGTTCTTTACGACGGATCTGGTGGTGACGCGCGTGGTGCCAGGCGGTCGCGCGACGCTCTTCGACGACCGTCTGACGGAACGTACGAAGGACGGCGACGTGACCGAGCGACAGATCGCCGATGCAAGCGAACTTGCGGACGTTCTGCGCGGCCTCTTCGGCATCGATACAGGCGATATTGATCCTGGCCGTGTGTTCGAGCGCGTGAAGGGACGCGCCGTGCTGCGTACGTAGGCACATAACACAATGATTACGCGACTCGTTGTCCAGACGGTGTTGTGGCTCGCCGGCATGGGCGTTCTGCTGTTCGGCGCGGCAGACACATGGGCGTGGCCGGCTGGCTGGTGCTACCTGGCCGAGATGGGTGCGCTCGGGTTATGGATCGGCCTGCGGCTCGCGCGACATGATCCAGGATTGCTCGAAGAGCGTCTCAAGCCGCTCGTGCAGCGCGGCCAGAGCGGATGGGACAAGCTGTTCATGACTTGTGTCGCAATCGTGTGGTGCGCGTGGCTCGTGCTGATGGCGCTCGACGCGCGTCGCTGGCAATGGTCGTTCGTGCCGCTATGGTTGAACATCGCGGGCGCGCTCGCGATGTTTCTGTGCGTCTGGATGACGTGGTTCGTGTTTCGCGCGAACAGTTTTGCGGCGCCGGTCGTCAAGGTGCAGACGGAGCGCGGGCATCAGGTCATCGATTCCGGCCCGTATGCGTGGGTGCGTCATCCGATGTATGCGGCGGCGATCCTGTTCTTCATCGGCTCGCCGTTGCTGCTCGGCTCGTGGTGGGGGCTGGCGTGCGTGCCTTTGCTTGTGGCCGGCATCGGCTGGCGGGCGGTCATGGAGGAGCGGATGCTGGCGGCGCAGTTGCCGGGCTACGCGGAGTACGCAGGGCGGGTGAGATACCGGCTGGTGCCAGGCGTGTGGTGAGCTGGCTGAATGATCCGGTGATCCGGTGATCCAGCGGGCGGCACTGCGGCGGATGCCGAAGCGGGTGCGTGGGGACAATCGTGGATAAATCCCGCCCTGCCTGGTCTGGCTGCCGGGAGCGGTGACGCCCGTCGAATGCGGGACGTACCTGGACGCTCCAGCCTGAAGCATCGTCTGCACCATCACACCAACCTGTCTAGACAAAATGCCCCATCCCGGCGCGAATCTCCCCACTGCCGTTGTGACTATCCCGCGCCTCGACCCGCCTTAAAGGCCTTTATCCATAGGGCTTACCCCAACTTTCCGCGATTTTCGACAAATTTTCTTGCGACTGCTTTTTGTCTCGTGCAGACTTGTCTATACAAATTCGCCGGGCGGGTGATCGCTTGACCGGTGGTCTGGTGGTCTGGTGGTCCTCAATCAAAGGAGATTCGACGTGAAGGTCAAGCGCACTACGTTGGCAAAGGCATTGATTGGCGCAGTTCTCGGCACGGCTGCGATTCTCGCGGCGCCTGTGCAGGCGAAAGAATGGAAATCGGTCACGATTGCACTCGAAGGCGGCTATGCGCCGTGGAACCTGACATTGCCGGGCGGCAAGCTCGGCGGCTTCGAGCCGGAACTGGTCGCGAATCTCTGCGCGCGCATCAAGATCCAGTGCAATCTCGTCGCCCAGGACTGGGACGGCATGATCCCGGGCCTGCAGGCCGGCAAGTTCGACGTGCTGATGGACGCGATCTCGATCACGCCTGAGCGCGAAAAAATCATCGCTTTTTCGAAGCCGTATGCGGCCACGCCGGCCACGTTCGCTGTGACCGACCCGAAAGTGCTGGCGAAAGCTTCGCCCACCGCCGCGCCCGTCAAGCTGACTGGCGACCCGAAAACTGACCAGCCGACCGTCGACGCACTGCGCAAGCAGTTGAAGGGCAAGACGATCGGTATCCAGTCGGGCACCGTCTACACTAAATTCATCAACGACGGCTTCAAGGACGTCGCCACGATCCGCGTCTACAAGACTTCGCCGGAACGCGATCTGGATCTGGTCGCGGGCCGCATCGACGCTTCGTTCGACGACGTGACGTACTACGCCGCGAACATGGACAAGAAAGAAAACGCGTCGATCATCCTGGCTGGACCGAAGATCGGCGGCCCGATCTGGGGTCCGGGTGAAGGCCTGGCATTCCGCAAGCAGGACGCCGATCTGAAAGCGAAATTCGACACCGCGATCAGCGCCGCGCTGGCTGATGGCACCGTCAGGAAACTGGCCGACAAGTGGTTCAAGACCGACGTCACGCCTTGATCTGCAACGCGATATGACAGGGCTGCACTGTGCGATGCAACCCCGCACACACAGCACGCAACCCTGCGGTAACGCTGTATAGCTGTAACGGTTCGCGCGGCGCACGTGCCACGCGAACCGTCGGTTCATCGATCGTACTGGTTGAGGAGTAGCGAATGGCTCTGATCGAGATGCTCGGCTTCGGGCCGGAAGGCTGGGGCGGCGTGTTGCTGCTCGCGGCGTTGATGACCGTCGGGCTGACGCTGGCGGCGCTCGCGGTTGGAGCCGTGTTCGGCGCGCTGGTCGCCGCGGCCAAACTGTCGCGCCATCGCACGTTGCGCGTCATCGGCGATTTCTATACGACGGTGTTTCGCGGCGTGCCCGAACTCCTCGTCATCTATCTGTTCTATTTCGGCGGCTCGACGCTCGTGACCACGGTGGGGCAGTGGTTCGGCGCAGAAGGCTTTGTCGGCGTGCCGCCGTTCGTGATCGGCGCGCTGGCCGTCGGGATGATTTCCGGCGCGTATCAGGCTGAGGTCTATCGCTCGGCGGTGCTCGCGGTGTCGAAAGGCGAACTCGAAGCGGCGCGTGCCACCGGCATGCCGACGCTGCTGGTCGCGCGCCGCATCCTGATTCCGCAGGTGCTGCGCTTCGCGTTGCCGGGCATCGGCAATGTGTGGCAGCTGAGCCTCAAGGACTCGGCGCTGATTTCCGTCACCGGCCTCGCCGAACTGCTGCGCACAAGCCAGATCGCGGCGGGTTCGACGCATCAATATTTCACGTTCTTCGTCGTCGGCGGCGCGCTGTATCTGCTGATGACGGGCATCTCGAACCGTGTCTTCAACCACGCGGAAGCGCGGGTCGGCCGGTCCTTCAAGCGCAATTTCGCGCGCAACTGACAGGGACACCGACATCATGCATTTCGACTTCGATTTCCTCCTCGACACGGTGCGCCAGTTGCTCGGCGCTGTGCCGGTCACGCTCGGTCTGTTCTTTTCGTCGTTGATCCTGGGCGGCCTGCTGTCGCTCGTGATCGTGACGATGCGCGTGTCCCCGCACTGGTTGCCGAACCGCTTCGCTCGCGCCTACATTCTCGTGTTTCGCGGCTCGCCGCTCCTGATCCAGCTGTTTCTCGTGTACTACGGGCTCGGCCAGTTCGGCGTGATCCGCGAGAGCTTCCTGTGGCCGATCCTGCGCCAGCCGTATATGTGCGCGGTGCTCTCGCTCGCATTGTGTACCGCGGGTTATACGGCCGAGATCATTCGTGGCGGTCTGATGGCCGTGCCGGTCGGACAGATCGAGGCAGGCTACTCGATCGGCCTGTCGGGTTTCTCGCTGCTGCGTCGGGTGATTGGTCCGATCGCGCTGCGTCAGTGCCTGCCGGCGTATTCGACCGAAGCAGTGCTGCTCGTCAAATCGACGGCGCTCGCGAGTCTCGTCACCGTGTGGGAAGTGACAGGCGTCGCGCAACAGATCATCCAGCAGACCTATCGCACGACCGAAGTGTTCATCTGCGCGGCGCTGATCTATCTGTTCCTGAATTTCGTCGTCGTGCGTCTGCTCGGTCTGCTCGAACGCCGCCTGTCGCGCCACCTGCGCGATGCGCCGCCCGCAGCGGCGCAACGCCCGGTTTCCGCCACCACTGAAGCACGTCGTGCCGCACCCTGAACGGCAGTCATTCTGGAGAATCACATGAACGCTACGGCACCCGTTGCATTGTCGGTCAAGAACATTCACAAGTCGTTCGGCGAGCATCACGTACTGAAGGGCATTTCGCTCGACGCGCACGAAGGCGACGTGATCTCGATCCTCGGCGCGAGCGGCTCGGGCAAGAGCACCTTCCTGCGCTGCCTGAACCTGCTGGAAACGCCGGACGACGGTTCGGTTTCGCTCGCGGGCGAAGAACTCCAGATGAAGCGGCGCAGCGACGGCAAGCTGCAGCCGCGCGACCGTCGTCAGGTCGATCGCATTCGTTCGCAGCTCGGCATGGTGTTCCAGAACTTCAACCTCTGGTCGCACATGACGGTGCTCGAAAACCTGATCGAAGGCCCGATGCGGGTATTGAAGCGCACGCGCGCCGAATCGATCGAAGAAGCCGAAGCATTGCTCGCAAAGGTCGGTCTCGCGGAAAAGCGTGGCCACTATCCGGCGCATCTTTCAGGCGGCCAGCAGCAGCGCGTCGCGATTGCGCGTGCGCTCGCCATGCATCCGAAGGTCATGTTGTTCGATGAACCCACCTCGGCGCTCGATCCGGAACTGGTCGGCGAAGTGCTGCGCGTGATGCGCTCGCTCGCTGAGGAAGGCCGCACGATGCTGGTCGTCACGCACGAAATGGGCTTTGCGCGCCACGTGTCGAATCGCGTGATGTTCCTGCATCAAGGACAGGTCGAAGCGGATGGCACGCCGAACGAAGTCTTCGGCGAACTCAAATCCGAGCGCTTCAAGCAATTCGTTTCGAGCCACCATCACCGTACTGCAAACTGAGCAATATCATGGCTGTGATCCGTTCCGATCGTCCTCTCGACTGGCGCCAGGTTGCGGCGATCGCCGCCGGCGCGCCGCTCGAACTGTCCGCCGATGCCCGCGCGCGCATTGCGGCGGCGCGTGTGCTCGTCGAACAGATCGTCGAGCGCGGGATTCGCGCGTATGGCGTGAATACTGGCGTTGGCGCGTTGTGCGATGTGATCGTCTCGCCGTCCGAGCAGCGCACGCTGTCGCGCAATATCCTGATGAGCCATGCGGTGGGTGTCGGCGCGCCGCTGTGCGCCGCGGAAACCCGCGCGATCATCGCAGCAGCAGTCAATAATTTCGCTCACGGCCATTCCGGCATCCGGCTCGAAGTCGCCGACCGGCTCGTCGCGCTGCTCGATGCCGATTGCCTGCCGGAAGTGCCGGCATTTGGTTCAGTCGGCTATCTAAGCCACATGGCGCATATCGCGCTGGTGTGCATCGGCGAAGGGCACGCGCGGCATCGCGGTGAACGCATTTCCGGTCGCGAGGCGCTGCGGCGGCTCGGGCTCGAACCGCTCGTACTCGAAGCGAAAGAGGGCTTAAGCCTGATTAACGGCACGCCGTGCGTAACGGGTCTTGCTGCCCTGGCGCTCGCGCGCGCCGAACGTCTGCTCGACTGGACCGACGCCGTCGCGGCCATGAGCTTCGAGAACCTGCGTGGACAGCTTGCCGCGTTCGACGCCGATTCGCTCGCGCTGCGCGTGTCGCCGGGTTTGAACGTCGTCGGCGAACGGATGCGCAATGCGCTTGCTGATAGCGGCATTCTCGCTGCGGTTGTTGGACAGCGCACACAGGACCCGCTCAGCATGCGGACCATTCCGCATGTCCACGGCGCGGCGCGCGACGTACTCTCCGCGACTGTGGACGTCGTCAATCGTGAACTCGCTTCGATCACCGATAACCCGATCGTCGCCGGCACGCCCGACGCGCCGCGTGTGTATTCGCAGGCGCATGCCGTGGGCGCATCGATTGCGCTGGCCATGGATAGTCTCGCCACCGCGATCGCGCAGGTCGCCGCGATGGCCGAGCGTCGTCTCGACCGGCTCGTGAATCCGCTGGTGAGCGGCTTGCCCGCGTTTCTCGCGGAGCCTGGCGGCACATGCTCCGGCTTCATGATCGCGCAGTACACGGCGGCTTCGCTTGTCGCACAGAACCGGCGGCTTGCCGCGCCGGCGAGTCTCGATGGTGGCATCACGTCGGGCCTGCAGGAAGATCATCTGTGTCACGCGACGCCCGCTGCCTTGAAGGCGCTTGAAATTATCGAAAACGCGGGCCGTATCGTCGCGATCGAACTGCTGGCCGCCGCGCAGGCGTATGACCTGCAGACCATCGATGCGTCGCGTGCGCCGCACACCGATGCACTGTGGCGTCGCGTACGCGGCCTGGTGCCGACGTATCGTGACGACCGCCCACTCGCGGACGACATGGCCGCCGCGTTCCGTCTGATCGCCGACGCCGCGCCACCGCTTTTTCCGACGCCGGGCAAGCCTGCGACGCCGCCCGCAGACGACCCTGACTTCACGCTCACCAGCAACACAAACGTAGCCGCCACCGACGCTGCCAGCATCGCGGCGAACGATCCACATTCGGTGGCGAGCGCCGGTTGAACCGACCGGTTGATTGACCCAGTGGCGGCCCAACCGGCAAGCTGTCTGGCGCATTGCGTACAACCCACGAGGTCGACGTGAATCTGAACGAGCAACCAGAACTAGAACAGGATCGAACGGCCAGCGCTGGCGCGGTCGTATCGATGAGAGCGTTGCCTGCCTATGAGCAGATCAAGCGCTACGTGGTGAAGCGCATCGCAGAGGGCGTCTGGAAACCGGGCGGGCTGATCCCGTCCGAAACCGAACTCGTGAAGGAGTTCGGCGTGGCGCGCATGACGGTCTCGCGCGCGCTGCGCGAACTGACCACCGAGCGGGTGCTGACGCGCGTGCAAGGCTCGGGCACGTTCGTCGCGCCGCAGCGCTATGAGTCGACCGTGCTGGAGATCCGCAATATCGCCGATGAAATCTCCGCGCGCGGCCATCGCCACACGGCACGGGTGCTGACGCTCGAGCCCAGCGACGACCCGCTTTCACTGGAGGCGCTCGGCCTCGAAGCGGGGCCGGCGTTTCATTCGTGCATCGTGCACGCCGAAGAAGGCGAGCCGATCCAGTATGAAGATCGTTTCGTGAACCCGAAGGTGTTTCCTGAGTATCTCCTGCAGGACTTCACGATCGAGACACCGAATCACTACATGGTGCGCGTCGCGCCGATCCAGCGCGCGGAGTTTCGCATCTACGCGCAGAAGCCGGACGCGAACGTGCGGCGTCATCTGATGATGGAGATCGGGGAACCGTGTCTGTTGCTATGGCGCAGGACGTGGGTCGGCGCCGATGTGGCGACGTCGGTGCGTCTGTGGCATCCGGCGTCACGTTTCCATCTGGCCGGCCACGTGTGACGGTTTTTTGTGCCTGACTAACGACTCACGCTGGCTCTAGCCCTGGCGTTGCGACGTATCGGGCGTGAACCGGCAGCCGAGCCGATAGCGCGACCCCGGATGCACGAATCTCGCGAACGTCACCGCAACGCCGCTCGTCCACGTGCGCCGCACGAGCGTCAGACACGGCTCTTCCTGCGCGATTTCGAGTAACGCGGCTTCGGCGCGCGTCGGGAGTCCAGCGTCGACGATATGCTCGATATCATGTGCCGGTACGGTTGCGAACAGATATTCCGAAGGTCTGACGGAAGAGAAATCCTGGTGGATGAAGTCGGGTGCAATCGCGGGGTTGACGTAACGGTCTTCGAGCTGCACCGGTAATCCATTCTCGCGATGCACGCAGATCACATGAAACACCGATGCGCCCGGCGCAAGTCCCAATGCATTCGATACAACGGCCGGCGCGGTTTCGCGCTGCGTGAGCAGCGTGTCGTAGGTGTATTCGTGTCCGCGTGAGCGGACCTCGTCGCCGATGTGGGCGATCATGAGGAGCGTCGACTGCGGCTTTGTTTCAGCCACGAATGTGCCGACGCCCGATACACGTGTGAGTAGTCCTTCGCTCGTGAGTTCGCGTAGCGCGCGGTTCACCGTCATCCGCGATACGCCGAGTGATGCTACGAGATCGAGTTCCGATGGAATGCGGTCGCCGGGTCGTCGCGCGCCGGATTCGATCGTGTCGCGGATATAGCGCTTGACCTGCTCATAGCGCGCGGCCGGTGGTGCCGCGGCGATGCTGTTCGCCGGGCTCTGCGCTGCGCTCCCGCCGCTCCCGCTGCCGCCGCGTGAAGCGCTGCCGCTCACGCGGGTTCTCCATCTGCGCCGCTGCGCGTCCAGAAGGCATTGCGGTCGATATAGTTCTGCAGAAACTGCCGCAGACGCGGCTGCTGCGCATCATGAAACACGTCGCGCGGGTTGCCTTCGACGGCAATGCGTCCCTGATCGATGAACACGACCTTGTCCGCGACCTGCGCGGCGAATCCCATTTCGTGCGTGACGACGGCCATCGTCATGCCATCGCGCGCAAGCTGCTTCATCACCTGCAGTACTTCGCCGACCAGTTCCGGATCGAGCGCGGACGTCGGCTCGTCGAACAGCATGATGTGCGGCTCCATCGCGAGTGCACGCGCAATCGCAACGCGCTGCTGCTGGCCGCCGGACAGCTTCGCCGGATACGCATCACCCTTATGCGAGAGACCGACTGTGTCGAGCATCGCGAGCGCGCGTCGACGGGCTTCGTCGCCTGACAGATTGCGCACGCGCCGTAGCGCTTCCATCACATTCCCGAGCGCAGTCATGTGCGGCCACAGGTTGAACTGCTGAAACACCATGCCGACATTGCGACGCACGCGATTGATGTCGCCCTGCGATGCGCGCACGCGTTTGCCGTTTCGTTCGCTATAGCCGAGCAGCTCGCCTTCGATGCGTACGTCGCCCTGATCGTAGGTTTCGAGCGCGGCGAGGCAACGCAATAACGTGCTCTTCCCCGAACCCGACGGTCCGATGATGCACACCACCTCCGATTTTCTGATGTCGAGATCGACGCCGCGCAGTACTTCGTTTTCGCCAAAGCGCTTGCGGAGATCGCGCACCTCGATCAGCGGCGCAGCAGCGCTTCGTTCTGACGGAGCGGCGGAAGTGAGAGAGGAGGGCATATCGGTCATCGCATTCATGTTCACGTCCAGTGTTCAGCCTCGGGTCATGCCATGAGTCATGCCATGAAGCGGGAGAGCCGGTGTTCGGCCCACATGCCCGCGCGCGACGTCAGCTCGACCAGCGCGAGGTAACAGAAGCACAGCACCAGCAGCGTCTCGACAAAGGCGAACGTGGCCGAGCCAATACCGGTCAGCACGAACGTCAGTTCGGGCACGGTAACGATCGACAGCACGGCCGTTTCCTTGCTGAGCACGATGATCAGGTTCGTCAGCGCGGGCACGATCAGCACGAGCATCTGCGGCACCTGAATGCGCACGACGGCCTGCCAGCGCGATAGTCCAAGACACGATGCCGCTTCGAGATGACCGGGCGGGACAGACTGGAATCCGGAGCGGAAAACCTCTGCAAAATAGGCACTTCCGTAAAGACCGAGGCCGAGGACGCCTGCGGTCATCGGTTCGAGTGTGAGACCGATTGAAGGTCCGCCGTAGTAGAGCAGAAATAGCTGCACGAGAAACGGCGTGCCGCGAAAGAACTCGATATACGCGCGCAGTACACCGCGTATCCAGCGTCCGCCAAAGAGTTGAACGACGGCGATCACGAAACCGAGCGCAAGGCCGATCAGCACCCCCGCGACCCACGTGCCGAGCGTGGTTGCGAGGCCTGCTGCGATCGGCTGCAGATTGTGCGTGATGATGGTGGGATCGAATTGCTGCATCGCGATAGCCTCAGGCGTGCTGCAAACGGTATTCGGCGGCGTGTGCAACCATCGAAAGCACCCCGCAGATCACGAAATAGATCAGGCCCGCCGCCACGTACGCTTCCAGCGGACGATACGTGCTGGCAGCAATATTCTGCGCGGTGCGCGTGATTTCAGCGACACCGACCACCGAGATCAGCGACGAAGCCTTGATCAGCAAGACCATTTCGTTCACGAGCGAAGGCAACGTCAGCCGGAACGCCTGTGGCACCTGAATTCGCCGCAGCATGTCGAACGGCGAAAGGCCGAGCATGCGGGCGGCTTCGATCTGTCCGTGCGGGATGCTCAGAAAGCCCCCGCGCAGGATTTCCGCGATATACGACGCGGAACAGAGCGACACGGTGCTGATTGCAGCAACGAGCGGCGACACGTTGATTCCCACGAACGGAAGCAGGTAATAAACGAGCAGCAGCTGCACCAGCATCGGCACGCCGCGAAAGAAAAACACATAGGCGCCGCCGAACATGCGTGCGGCGCGATTCGTCGACAGCCGCGCGGAACACACGCCGACCGCTACAAAGAAGCCGATCATAAGCCCGGTCAGCGAAATGCCGACGGTAGCGATGGCCGCGTGAAGCAGCAACGGCAAACCCTGCGCGAAGACGGTTGTGCTGAACATGGCACCAGCGGGCGAAGGTTAAACAGCGATGCGTGTTCTCAGGCTTTACGTCGACACGCATCGCAAACGTCATCGGTGCATCAGTAGTTCGGTGTAGGCATGGTTGTAGGCGCATCCATTGCGACGCCAAACCACTTCTTCTGCAGCGTGGCGAGGCGGCCGTCGCTGTGCATCTTCACGAGCGCGGCGTTGAACGCATCGGCGAGCGGCTTGCTGTCCGCGTCTTTACGCAGGCAGTACGCGAAGTAGACCTTTGCGCCGAACGGCGGCGTGACAACCGCGAACGATTCCGGGCGTTGCTTCGCGACGTATGCAATGTTCGTCATCGAGTTCGCGACAGCGGCGATGCGCCCCGCGGCGAGATCCGCGTAAGCCTGATTGTTGTCGACGTATTCGCGGATTTCAGGCGGTTTCGGCAGCGTGGCGACGTAGCTCTTGAGCTGGTCGAGCTGCGCGGAACCCTTGCCCGCACCGACCGTCTTGCCGGCGATATCCGACGACTGCTTGAGGGCGGTGTCGTTGGCGCGCTTGAGGAGGGCGTCGGTGGCATCGGCGATGGGCAGGGTATACGTGTAGCGTTCCATGCGCGCCTTCGTCACCGTCAGCGGACCGCCGACCATGTCGAACTTGCCTGCTTCAAGACCGGGCAGCACGCTCGGCCACGGCAGGTCGATGAAACGCACCTTCACGCCGAGTTCCTTGCCGACTTCTGCAAAGAGGTCCTTGTTGAAACCTGCCTGCTGGCCGTTCTCGAGGAAATCGAACGGCGCGAACTGCATTTCCGTGCCGACAACGAGCTCGCCGGCCTTTTTCACCTTCGCGAGTTGATCGTCCGCATACGCACTGCCGACGCTCGCGGCACACAACGTCAACGCCATCAGACGACACTTCCAGCCTGCAAGGATGCTCATGAGATTCTCCGGTGGGCAAAGCGGTGCCGCGTGAATGATGGTCGACGCGAGCCATGCGGGGCAGTATATACCGCAGTTCTGCCGGGAAATAAATAAGGTATGTTCCGGTACGAACGGTCTGATCATTGGCTTTCGCACGGCGTTGCGGTGTACCTTGCGAAGGTGCTTTTGGCGGTATATACAACGATGAAGTCATGAGGTCCTTTCCCACGGTGAGCCTGCCTTGTTGTGCAGGTCCAATATGGAGCGTTGCGATGCCACCTGTCACCCGCATTCCGGTCATCGACCTCGCTGGCGTACGCGCGGGCGATGATTCTCAGGCGCTCGCGCGCATCGGCCGCGAAATCCACGACGCGTGCACGACGATCGGCTTCTTCTACATCGTCAATCATGGTGTGCCGCAACCGGCCATCGATGCCGCCGCAGAGGCCGCCCGCATGTTCTTCTCGTTTCCGGTCGAGACGAAACGCCGTGCGGCTGTGAACCAGCGGCATCGAGGCTTCAACGCTTTAGGCGACGCCACGATGTATCAGGCGAAAAGGCCTGACTACAAGGAGTTTTTCAGCATCGGACTGGAGTTGGCGGAGGACGATCCCGATGTGCTCGCGGGGCAGGCGCTGCGCGGCCCGAACAACTGGCCGGACTTCATGCCCGAACTGCGGCCCGCGTTGTACGGCTATTACGAGGCGGTGGCCGTGTGCGGCGCCGATCTGCTGCGCGCGGTCGCCGTCGGCCTTGGCATCGATGAGCATTTCTTTGCGTCGCGCTATACGAAGCGGATGCAGCGCACGCAGATGGTGTATTACCCGCCGCAACCGCCGCTGTCCGATGCGGACCAGTTCGGCGTTGCACCGCATACCGACTACGGCTGCATCACGCTGTTGTGGCAGGATCAGGTCGGTGGATTGCAGGTGCGAGAGATCGCGAACGATACATGGGTCGATGCGCCGCCCATTCCCGGCAGCTTCGTGGTGAACGTCGGCGACCTGCTCGCGCGCTGGACCAACGACCGCTTTCGCTCGACGCTGCATCGCGTGATCAATGCGTCGGGTCGCGAGCGCTATTCGATCGCGACGTTTTACGATCCTACGTATGGCGCTTTGGTCGATCCGCGCGATCTTGGCGCGAGCGATACCGAACGCCGATATGAGCCCGTCGCGGCAGGCGACTATATTCTCGGGCGCATCAACGATTCGATGGGCTACCGGAAAAAACACGCACCACAGGGAACCACGGCATGACGATGGAACACGTCACAGCGCTAGCGGCGACCATCAACGCACTACGCGAAGCACTCGGCGACGATGCGGTGCGTACGGGCGAGCAGATCGGCGAACGCTCGATGACGGATTACACGCGTCTCGAACCGATGCGTCCCGCTGCGCTGCTGTTGCCGCGTACGACGGAAGAGGTTGCGCGCGCAATGATGATCTGCAACGAAGCGCGTCAAGGCGTCGTGCCGCAGGGCGGCATGACCGGCCTCGCGGGCGGCGCGATTCCCCGCGCGACTGACATCGCACTTTCGCTTGACCGCATGAGTGGCGTCGAGGAAATCGACATCGCCTCGGCCACCATGACCGTGCGCGCCGGCACTACGCTGCAGGTCGCGCAGGATGCGGCGGCGGAAGCAGGTTTCGAACTGACGCTCGATCTCGGCGCGCGCGGCTCATGCCAGATCGGCGGCAATCTCGCGACGAACGCGGGCGGTAATCGCGTGATCCAGTCGGGTACTGCGCGCGATCAGGTGCTGGGGCTCGAAGCGGTGCTTGCCAATGGGGCCGTTTTGACTTCGATGAGCAGGATGGTGAAGAACAACACCGGCTATGACCTCAAGCATCTGTTCATCGGGTCGGAAGGCACGCTCGGCATCATCACGCGCGCTGTGCTGAAGCTGCATCCGCAGCGCGCTTCGCGCCATACCGCGCTCGTCGCGCTCGATGGTTACGACGCAGCGGTGAACCTGCTACGCGGTCTCACGAGGCGTTTCGGCAACGATATCGGCGCGTTCGAAATCATGTGGCCGGACTTTTTCGACTTTGGCGTGTCGCTCACCGCTGAGGCACGTTCGCCGTTTGCAGACGCGCATCCGCTCTATGCACTGATCGAACACGCCAGTTTCGATGCGACGGATGACGGCGAGCGTTTTGCGTCCGCGCTGAACGAAGCGCTGGAAGCGCAGACAATCCGCGACGCGGTGATCGCGCAATCAGTTGCCGACGCACGTGCGTTATGGGCGATCCGCGAATGCACGGCGGAGTTTCCGTCGCGGCTCGATCCGGTCAATTTCGATGTGAGCCTGTCGATAGGCGAGATTGGCCGCTTCGTCGATCGATGCCGCGCCGCGCTCAACGACAAATGGCCCGGCAACCGTTCATATTTCTTCGGCCATATCGGCGATTCGAACCTGCACGTGACCGTCGACGGCCATTCAGTGCCCGGCATCGATCATCATGCGATCTACGCGTTTGTCTACGACATGCTCGGGCCGCTGCACGGCTCGGTATCAGCGGAGCATGGCGTTGGATTGCTCAAGCGCGAATTTCTGCCGATATCGCGCTCGCCGCAGGAGCTTGCGGCGATGCGCGCTATCAAGCATGCGCTCGACCCTAACGGCATCCTGAACCCGGGCAAACTGCTTTAGCGTTCCCGGATCGTTAGCGCATTGAAAAACTCAATGCGCAAGCAGATGCCTTGCGATCACCGGATACACGTCGACCGCAGCCTGCTTGCCGAATATGCAATCGATGTGGCCGTAACCGTCGATGATGTGGCGCTCGAACTTGTCCGGCCCGAACTGATCGACAAGCAGGTTGTACGTTTTTTCCGTGCTTTCGGGCAGATACACGCGGTTTTCCGAGCCGTGAATGAACGCAATCGGCAGGTTCATACCCGCGAGGTTCGGCATATATACGTCATCGCCGGAAGCATTCACCACATGTCCCTTGCGAACGATCTCTGCCAGCTGGTCGAGGAGTTCGACATCGTGTACGCCGAACAGCTCCTGCAGATTCGAATGCAGCAGCTCATCGAGCTGCGCATGCTCGTAGAGAAGACCATACATGAACGTCGCGCGATGACACACTGCGTTCGTGCATTCCTCATCGTCTTCTACCGGATAAAAGCGCAATGCGTCGTCGAGCAGATTCTTCGGCCATGAATCGCGTTTCGTGTACGCACTCATATCCTCAATACCGAAATGCTTAAGAATATCCGGCACGTGCAAGCCGGCCTTTATCCGCGCCAATGGCGGTGGAACGAGGTGCGCGGAAACCTGCGAGAGCACGACCGAGCGAACGCCCTTAAGCCCTGACAGCAGCGACATCGTGCAGGCAACCGCGCCGAAGCAGTGCGCGACAATCTGGATGCTGTCCGCGCCCGACAGTTCGCGCACTTTCGCCACAGCCGCGGGGATGTCGTATTGCGCGACGGCGTCGGCGGTCGTAGGATCGGGCGCGCTCGGCAGCTCGATGCTCACGCGCAGATCGACGAGCCACACATCATGTTGCGTCGCGCACAGGAATTCGACGAGGTTCGTATCGATGAGGTCAGTCGAATAGATGCGGCTCGATACGCCTGAGCCATGGATCAGCAACACCGGACCTTTGTCGCCGCCGTGGAAGCGGGTGAGTCTCAAAGTCTTGCCGTCATCGGTCTTGAAGAACGAGACTTGTGGAACTGGCGTGCGCAACGCGCGCTTCACACGCGGTGCCGCGTCAGGATCGAAGTACTGCAGCGGCGTCGCGACGCCGCCATATTCGTTGAACAGCATGCCGCTAAAGAACTTCCCGAATTTCACGGCCATCGCGAGCCGCGTTTCGTTATCGGGCGCGTTGGTAATGTCGTAAGTGCGGGACTGTCTCAGGAAATTCTCGAACGTGATGATGAGCGTCGCGGTGCCGATCACCGGCGCATCCTCGGCCGGCGCTTCGCGCATCTGACCGTAGAGCGTGTTCGTCTGCGTCCACAGTTCGAGCAGGGACGTGCGCGTAATGATTTTCTGCCCAAAGAAGTAGTACGTCTTGCCTTCTACGGACTGAAGCGTCATCCGGTAGTTCATGTCGCGCCGGTCGACGTTGTTTTCGTCGACGACGAAGAGGTTGAAACGCCCATCGCTGATCGTCAGCGGCTGCGATGAAAGTGCAGGACACGTCATCGTGCCGGATATGCCCGCCTGATGCCGCGGATTCTGCATCATGTCTTCGAGGTCGTCCGACTGGATGGTCGCCGTGAAGCGCATGTTGACGGCATCTTTCGCGCCTGTCGGCGTGTAGTCGCCGATCATCGTTTCTGTAAAGCGGATGCCGGCTTTCGGCGGCGCAGGCGGAGCGTTCGTGCCGGCGGACTCGTAGTCGATCGCCCAGCCCTGCGATGCGGCCAGTTGCGCGCAGTTGCGCTCGGCCAGCGCGGAAATCGTCAGCAGCGGATTGACGCCGAGCGACATCGGCATCACCGCGCCGTCCATCACGTAGAGGCCATCGTGTACCGCGTTGCCTGCCGGGCCGCTGAACACGCGGCCCGCCTGGTCGACGACGCCATTCGCGGCGTCTTCCGCCATGCCGCAGCCGCCTAGCGGATGCACGGTCACCTGGCGGTCCCTGAATGCGTCCAGCGAGATCGGATTGCGCAGGTATTTGCCCCCCAGCGCGACAGTCGCTTCCTCGAGCGTCTTTTCGACGGTCGCGTAGATGGGCTGCTTGCCTGCATTAGGCCAGCTGATGCGCGGCCGGCCGTTCTCGACCGAAATCTGACCGCTTTCATCGTCGTGCGCCATCACGAGATACGTCTGCGTGTTGTGCATTGCGCCGTGATACGGTCCGCGCAGAATGCTTTCGAGAATGCGCGCTTCGTCGTCCAGCTTGCCTTCGCCTGGCAGATCCGGCACAGGCACGCCTGCGAGCGGCGCTGTGAGTCCGAGTACGCCCATCATCAGGCCGCCGATCGGCGCCGCGAGCGAACCTTCCTCGATGACGAAGCCGTCCTTCACATCCGGCGTGTCGCGGTGATCGATGATCCCGCAGATCGTCGGGCCGACCGGCGGAATCTCGCCAGGCTTGTGCGTACCCCAGCCGACGCCGTTGATCTCTGTATCGGTGTTGAACGCGAACGCGAGCACGTCGCCGTTGCCGGTGAAATGATGACCCAGTTGCGGCGAAACAGGCAGACCGGCCTCCCTGGAACGCAGCAGAATGGCGGTCGAACCGATCGTGCCTGCTGACAGGATCACATGATCGGCGGTCACGAAGAGGTCGGGGGCGTCGTAGATTTCCCGGCCGACGTCGACGATCTGGTAGCGCACCCGCCATTTTTGCGTGGCTGGGTCGCGCACGACGGAATGCACGGCAGCGCCCGTGAAAATCTGCGCACCGTGCGCGACGGCATCGGGCAGATAGTTCATGTGCGTCGAATTTTTTGCTTCGTGATTGCAGCCGGAATTGCAGTCGCCGCAGCCGATGCAGCGTTCCTGATGGACGCCTGCCGCGTTGGGTCCCGTCGTGAAAGTGACGGTGATCGGCGGCCGGTAGAAGCGCTGTTCCATACCCAGCGCTTTTGCCGACATTTCGAGCGCATCGAGTTTCGGCAGACGCGGAAAATCGTCCGGCACCCGCGAGGGCGTCAGCATCGCGACCGCGCGCGCGTAACCGTCGCGCAAACCGTCCTTGTCGTCGCGTACCGCGGCCGGCCAGCGCGGATCGTCCCACAGTCGCGGATCAGGATGCAGCGCCACGTTCGCATTGATCAGCGACGTGCCGCCGAGCCCGCAACCCACCACCGCGTTCACTTCGGCATTGAGGTGCACTTCGAGCAGCGCGAGCGGTGAGCCGATCTGCTTGACTGCCGTGTTGTACTGCACCTGCCCGGCACCTTCGATGGGCGTCGACGGAAACTCGCCCGCCATGAATTCGCGGCCCCGCTCGAGCAGACACACCTTGCGCTTTGCACGCGCCATGCGGCTCGCGGCAATAGCGCCGCCATAGCCCGATCCGACGACAACGACCTCGTAATGTGGCTCTATCGCCGCAATGGCGCTGGACAAGCGGTTCATACGACCACCTCTCATGCACGGGTGCAGGGCGGGGAAACCCTGGCAGGAATGGACGGGACTGGACGCGACAGCGCGGGGGAGCGCCCCGGGCTTATTTATCTTAGACGGCGCAAGCAGACGCAATTGAAAAAACGCGCAGTCTTTCATGCGGCCGGTCCGCACACGAAAGACTGCGCCCAGGCTGCGCTTCAGTTATGCGGCTGCTTCATTCATTTCCTGCGCGTTCGATTCGGCCGCGAGCAGATTCAGCGCGACGAGAATGGCATCGCGATTGTCGAGGTTGATCGCGATGCCGAGCACATCGACGAGCCAGCGGCCGATCTTCGTATTGGAAAAATCGTCGGCGTCGGCCGTCTTTTTCATGGTGACGCCGAGTTTGACGGCGCGATAGTGGTAGGACGGCACGCTGTATTGCGCGGCAACGGCCGACAGACCGCCCTTGCATTCGGAGCACCAGCCAAGGCTGCCGGCCAGCACGATCTGCTCCGGCTCCTCGAGGCTCGCGATAAAGGCCCGGGCGGCGCGGCGCACGCAGTGTTCGTTGAGACCGTAGTCCATCAGCACGCTGTCGACCGGATCTTCGAGGGCCTGGGCGTGCAGGTCGATTTCCTGTTCCATGCCGTCGTTTTCCATGGAGACATTGCGTTGATGGCTTGCGCTACGCAGACAGTCGATCAGATAGCGGCGGAAATACGCACAGAGCGCGTAGCTGCTCGACGGCGCGCTCTCCGGGCAGGCCTGCGATTCGGTATGGCCCGGCGCGAGCCGCAGCACCTTCGTATAGATGAACTGGGCGACGAGTTCTTCCTTGTCTTCACCGAGCGCCTGCAGTTCGACGGGATGGTACGTGCGCAGCGCGCGCCGGACGAGGTCGTACATCGACGCCATTTCGTCGTGCGACAGCTGCGTGCGGCGCCGCCACAGATCGGGCAGGATTGCGTCGTCGAGATGTCGTGCCAGGTCGCGGCCCGGAAGAGCGCCCATGAAAGCCTCCGTCGAATATTTGGGGCATGGAGCGCGGGGGAGGCGGATAATCCGCCGGGAAGCCGTGAATCTGGCTGTTTGAAAAGCCCCGAAAGGCTTTGGCCGCGCTGGTAAGTTGCAACCAGTATGGTTTTTACCGACGCCTTCGCCTATATGGATTAAGTGGTAGCTGATGGGTAAACTCCCGGGTAAACCATCGCTACGACGCGGCACAACGGGGCGAGCAGCCAGCACGGTTCGCCATTCAGACAGCTGGCTTCCAGCAAGGAGACCGCACGATGCGGGCCGATCCGATCCAGCGGGCCATTGACGAAGATCTTGTGCCGGTCCTGTACGCGCAGGACCCGATTGCCTTCGTGTCGCACTGGTTTTCGATCGTCGTACTGATCTCGATCTACTGGCCGGACATTCCGTCGCCGCATCTTTTCGCGTTGTGTTTCGGGTTTTACGCCGTCGCCAACTGCGCCGGGCTGGCGCTGTGGCTCTGCAATCGCCGGTGGCCCACCGCGCTGACGCCGCGCGGATGGATCAACCTTCACGCGCTGCGCGGCATGCTGCTCTACTCGGCGCCGGGCGCGGCCATCTGGTTCGCTTTTCAAAGCCCGCATGCCGACCTGCCGCTGCTGCACACGGTGATGCTCGTCACGCTCGCGGCGGGCGTGTTCATGGCCAACGGTTTCGATTTTCGCAACTTCGTCACCGCGATTCCGTTCCTGCTGTTGCCTTCGATTGCGCTGCATTTCAGCGTCCATACGTTCGATCGAACGATTCTCGCGATCGTCCTGGCGTTCTTCTTCTGCGCGATCAACGTGTATGCGTTGAGCTACCGGAAGCTGTTTCGCCGCGTGGTCGAGGCGCGCGTCGACCAGCAATATCTGGCGGAATCGCTGGCGGCGCAGAAGCTGGTCGCCGAGGAGGCCAGCCTTGCCAAAACCCGGTTTTTTGCGGCGGCGAGCCATGACCTTCGGCAACCGTTGCACGCGATCGGGCTGCTCGCCGCTTCGCTGAACGACGGCACGGTCGCGCCGGCGCAGCACGCGAAGACCGCCGACCACATCGTGCGCAACGTCGAGGCGCTGAACCAGCTGTTCAACCAGGTGCTCGATCTGGCGCGGCTCGAAAGCGGCGTGACGCAGGTGATCCGGCTGCATTTCCGGCTCGCCGAACTGTTCGAGCGTGTCGGCAGCCAGTACCGGCCGCAGGCCGCGGCGAAAGGGCTGGCGCTGCGCATTGCGCCGACCTCGATGATCGTGCACGGCGATCCGGTGCTGCTGGAACGCGTGCTGAGCAATCTGCTGTCGAACGCGGTGCGTTATACCGAGGAAGGCGCGATCTGGCTCGGTTTCCGTCGCGCGGGGCGGCGCTCGGGCGGCTATATCGAAGTGCGCGATTCGGGCATCGGCATTCCGCTCGCTGAACAGGGGCGCATTTTCGAAGAGTTCTATCAGGTCGCGAATCCGCAGCGCGACGCGCGCCAGGGGCACGGGCTTGGGCTGCCAACCGTGCGCCGCCTGGTTGACCTGCTCGGTGGCGAGTTGCAGATGAACTCGGCGCCCGGGCGCGGCTCGACATTCCGCTTCCTCGTCCAGGCGGGCGATCCGACACGGATCGTATCGAGCCTGAGCGATACGGTCGTGAACAGTTCGGCAATAGAAGGACGCCGCGTGCTGTGCATCGACGATGACCCGTCGATTCTCGAAGGGCTGTCGACGCTGCTTGGCCGCTGGGGCTGTATCGTGCGCGGCGCGCCGGATGAGATCCAGGCGCTGCAGGCCGTCGACGAAGGTTTCGCGCCGGACGCCGTGCTGTGTGACTACCAGCTGGCGAACCATCGCACAGGCGCCGAGGCGCTGTATGCCGTGCGGGATGTGCTGCGGCACGCGGGACACGGCGAAGTCGTCACGTTGCTGATTACCGGCGACATGGCTTCGCCTGAACTGGAGGCGCTCTCGGCGATGGGCATACCGGTGTTGCACAAGCCGGTGACGCCGGCGCGTCTGCGTCGTACGCTCGAAAGCCTCTGGCAGCAGAAGCAGACGGCAAGCTCCGTGGAATCAACCGCAGCGGGCGGCGAGCCAGACGGCGCATCGCCTCCAGTCGCGATCGACGGGCAGCGTTGAGCGCGTTGCGTGCGTTGTGCGTCGTGCGTTTCTTCGTGCCGTCAAAGCGTCTTGCCCGCTTCGAGCCAGCCGTTGATGACCGCGATCGCGGTCGAGCGGTTGTGCACGCCTAGTGCCCGGAAAATCACCGACAGATGCACCTTGACCGTACCTTCGGCGACGCCCAGTTCGCGCGCGATCATCTTGTTGGTCCAGCCGCGATGGACGAGCCGCATGATGTCCTGCTGACGTGGCGACAGATTTTCAAGCAGATGCCGCTGATGCGGTTGGAGTTGGTGCGCGGGCGGTACGGTCTCGAGTACAGACGTCGCCGCACCGACGGCGGCTTCGGCGGGTGTTGTGGTGCTGCCTGCCGCTGCGCCTGCTGCGTCGCGCGTGCCGAGCAGACTTAACGCTTCCATCGGCACGTAAGCACCGCCGGACAGCACCAGTTCAATCGCCTTCAGCATCACGCTCGCGGGCTGGCGTTTCGGCACGAAGCCGAGTGCGCCGGCCGCGAGCACCGCGCGCATTTCGTCGGGCGATTCTTCGGCGGAAAGCACGACTACCGGCAAGGCTGGATTCGCCTTCAGCAGGATTTCGAGCGACCCCGCGCCCTCCATACCTGGCATGTGCAGATCGACAATCGCGAGGTCGTGGTTGGCGTCGGGCCGCGCGGCGGCCGCGAGCGTTTCCCACGTATCGGCTTCGTCAAACTGGGCATCGGGATCGAGTCCGCGCAGCAGGCCTTTGACGCCCTGGCGGATCAGTTCATGGTCGTCGGCCACAAGAAACTTCATGATGTCTCCGCGTGTGGGCCCTGCCGTTTGTTTTACCACTCTTGTTGTCTGACGGTCGAGTCTGGCTGGCGCCGCAGTGTGTTTATTCTGCCCAATGCGGCGAGCCGATGCGCAACCGTCTTCTCCCTTTGTCGTCCGGTTGCCTGACTGTCCATGCAACTTACGCGACAGGCCGTGCAGACATCCTTGCACGGCCTACCAGGTAGACGAGCGGATTAAAGCGATTTTGAACCGTTCAACGCCCAGCATTGCAGAATATGCAGCACGGGTCAAAACGATGTTGACCGCGTGCCGTCCGGGGCTAACGCGTGACGGCAAAGAGCGTCGCGTTCATGAAGATCCTGAACACGAAACCGAGCGATACGGCCGCTGCGACGCCGCAGCACCACAGCGCGACAAACCAGAGCCAGCCTGGCAGACGGTAGCTTGCAGCGGCGCGGACGCGTGAGCGGGAACGGGTCAGAGGAATGAGGCGCATAGGGTTAGGGAATTCCATGATGCTGGCCGCGCTTTCTTCAGTGTCTTCAGTGGTAGTGCGCGTCGCCGTGGCGAACCTTGCCGCGGAACACCCAGTAACCCATCGTCGTGTACGCGATGATGACGGGCAGGATCACTGCGGCGCCCACCAGCGTAAACACCTGGCTTGAACGGGGCGCGGCGGCTTCCCACAGCGTCATGCTCGACGGGATCGCATACGGCCAGAGGCTGACCAGGAGCCCGATGTAGCCGAGCAGTACAAGTCCGAGTGCGAGCACAAACGGCGTGTTGTGATGACGGTCGCGCACCGCGCGTCGCATGAAGAACGCGCAGACCGCAACGAGGAACGGCACAGGCAGCAGGCGATAGAAGAGACCGTCGTGAAACCAGCGATCGGCGATAGCCGGATCCTGCAGTGGCGTCCACAGGCTCACTACCGCGATGAACGCGAGCAGCACCAGTGTCAGCGGCCAGACGACGCGATGAAGGCGCCGCTGAAGATCGCCTTCGGTCTTCGCGACGAGCCAGCAGCAGCCGAGCAGCGCATACGTGACGACGAGTCCAAGGCCGGTGAGCAGACTAAACGGTGTGAGCCAGCCAAACGCGTTGCCTGCGAAGCTGCCGTCGACCACTGGAATGCCTTGCAGAAACGCGCCCAGTACGATGCCCTGAAAGAACGCCGCGCCGGCCGAGCCGCCGATGAACGCGAGATCCCAGAGATGTTTGGTGCGCCTGGCTTTCGAGCGGATTTCGAACGACACACCGCGAAAGATCAGACACGCGAGCATGAACACGAGCGGCAGATAGAGCGCGGAGAGCACCGTCGAATAGACGACGGGAAACACGGCAAAAAGGCCTGCGCCGCCGAGCACGAGCCAGGTCTCATTGCCGTCCCATACGGGCGCGACGGTGTTCATCATCAGATCGCGTTCCTTCTCTTCGGGAAAGAACGGAAACACAATACCAATGCCGAGATCAAAGCCGTCCAGCACGACATACATGAAGAGGCCCAGTGCGATGATCGCGGCCCACACTACGGTGACGTCCATTTTATTTTGACCTTGAAATACAGGGGTTTTACGCGGCATCGATCAACTGGTCGGCAGCCGAAAGCGGACGACGCGCGGTGTGATCGGGTGTGCTGGCGGGCAAGCCATCATGCGTGTGGCCCGGCAGCGACGGACCGGAGCGCATCAGCTTCAGCATGTAATAGACGCCGGTGCCGAACACCAGGAAGTAGACGACCACAAATGCCATCAGCGAAATGCCGACCTGTTGCGCTGTCAGCGGCGATACAGCGTGCACGGTGCGCATCACGCCATAGACCACCCACGGCTGCCGACCGACTTCGGTCGTGATCCAGCCGGCGAGCAGCGTGATGAAACCCGTCGGACCCATCGCAACGACGAACCGCAGAAACCACTTCGATTCGTATAGCCGGTCACCGCGTCGCAACGCCCACGCCATCAGCGACATCATGATCATCAACACGCCAAGGCCGACCATCACACGGAAACTCCAGAACACGACGGTCGAATTCGGCCGGTCCTCCGGTGCAAAGCTCTTGAGACCACGAATCTCGCCGTCCCAGCTATGCGTGAGGATCAGGCTGCCGAGGTGGGGAATCGATACGGCGTAGCGGGTCGTTTCGGCCTGCATGTCAGGGAGGCCGAACAGGTTGAGCGCCGTGCCGCCTTTTTCGGTGTCCCACAGGCCCTCGATCGCGGCGATCTTGGCGGGCTGATATTCACGCGTGTTGATACCGTGCTGGTCGCCGACAAATGCCTGGACGGGCGCGAGGATCAGCAGCATCCAGAGTGCCATCGAGAACATCTTTTTGACGGCCGGATCGCGGCGCCCCTTGAGCAGATGCCATGCACCCACCGCCGCGACGACGAGTGCGCCGACGATGAACGCCGCGATCGCCATGTGCGCGAGCCGGTACGGGAACGAGGGGTTAAAAATGATCTTGAACCAGTCGAGCGGCACGACCTGGCCGTTCACGACATCAAAGCCTTGAGGCGTCTGCATCCAGCTATTGGACGCGAGAATCCAGAACGTCGAGATCAGCGTACCGAGCGCGACCATCAGCGTTGCGCCGAAGTGTGCGCGCGGGCTGACGCGCTGCCAGCCGAACAGCATGATGCCGAGGAAGCCCGCTTCGAGGAAGAACGCCGTCATCACCTCGTACATGAGGAGCGGGCCGGTGACGGGGCCGGCGAAACTGGAGAAGCCGGACCAGTTGGTGCCGAACTCGTAGCTCATCACGACGCCTGAGACGACACCCATGCCGAAGGCCACTGCAAAGATTTTCGACCAGAAGAGGCAAAGATCTTTGTAGTACACCTTGCGGGTTTTGAGCCATCGCCATTCGAGCACGGCGATGAAGCTGGCGAGCCCGATGCTGAGCGCCGGAAAAATGATGTGAAAGGAGATCGTGAATGCGAACTGAAGCCGGGCGAGGTCGAGTGCCGAGATTGCGGTGTTCATGGTCAGATTGCGGAAATCAGACTACGCGCATCGACCGCTGTCGAAACGCACTGCGATGTGCAGATGGGCTCAAGAGTAGGGGAATGCGCGAGGATTTGCTGCGGCGCGGGATGAGATGCGATGGCGTGCCTGTCTTCACGCGAGCTGGCTTTATCGGGATAAGCCGTTGATCGGTATCGAGGTTTTCGCGGCGCTCATGGTGCACCGCGGCGTGGTGTCGCAGGGGGAAGTGCGGCAATCGACCGCGCTGGGCGCTAGCGAACGCACTATTTCTCAGTGAGGCGTGAGCGCATCCGGTGACCGATCTTCAGGCACTCGAACCCATGTCCACACCAGGCCGAGATGACGAACGGCGCGGTCATGAAAGTCCATCCGAAGTAGCCGAAAGCCTGCTGCAGCAGCACCGATAGCGCGACGGCTGCAACCGTCACGCCAGCGCCGCAGTCCGCAACCGCAAGCGCCGTGAGTGCGCCGTTAAAGCCGCGCAAACCAGCATCGAGTGAAGAAGGAGTCGCACCCATCAACAGATGGCCGCCACTGGCAAGCGCGGCGCCCGATAGCGCCCAGAAGGCATGTCGTCGGGAAGATGTTGCGATGCCCGCAATGATGAACAAGCCCGACACCGTGCCGGAAGCAAACGTTGTTTGTGCAACGCCGGCGAGCACGCCATGAATCGCTTCGAGATACGAGGCCGCACCCACGCCATTCTGCGCATCTGGATGCGCAGCAAGCCGGACCAGCGGAAGCCATGCCCATGTCACGATCAGACACGGACTCGAATAAAGACCCAGACGAAACCTGCGCAGCAAGCGCCGCCACGGATGGAGCATCCACGCGGTTGCGGTTGCAGCAAGAATAGCGGTTGCGGCGGCGGTCGCATCGTCGGCGATGAACGTGAATGCCGCCAGCGCAGCCAGCGCGCCATTGAAGCCGTGCAGGCCAGCGCGCGTTTCGTGCTCGTCATAGCCTGCCAGCACGGCGCTGACATTCGCGGCAACTGTGCCGATGAGCGCCGCGCAAGCGAGCCGAAGGTCGCAGACCAGCAGCGCAGCGAGCACGCATGCGCCCGTCACGGCATTGCCCTGCAGCACGATCTGCCCCAGGCTTCGCAGCAGCGTGCGTAGCGCAGTGGATTCGGCCTGGGTGGTTGCAGCGTACATGTCGGATAACCGGGAGATCACGCGCGAAGCGCCCGGCGCGGTCAGCAGAATGAAACCGCGAGCATAGGTCACAAGCGTCGCATCTGGGATGTCGAGGTGTTGATAGTGGCTATTTGCGTGGCCTTGTGCCGAAGGAGACGCAAGCGGCACGACACAGGATTGTGCGAGGATGACGGTGCGCGGTATGCAGGCGCCAGCATGCGTACGTGGCCTGCAACTGCTCCCGCCAACTTGTCAGCCAGGAGGCATAGACATGCGTGAAGTACGCTGGGCATCGGAAGAAGGAGACGGCATCGAACACCTCGCGCTCGATGCACGCGGTGACGGGTTCTTCGTAGAGAGCGCCGTCGTTGGACAGCGCTATGGACGTTCGTACGGCCTCTTCTACAGCGTAACCTGCGATCTGCAATGGCGTGTCACCCACGCGTATCTGAAGATCGCCGGTGGCGGCGCGCTCGAACTGCATGGTGACGGCGCAGGCCACTGGCGCGACGGCGAAGGCCACACGCTGGATGCGATCGAAGGCTGTATCGACATTGATATCGCCGCTACGCCGTTCACCAATACGCTGCCGATCCGTCGACTTCAACTCGCGCCGGGTGCGCGCCAGCCCATTTCGGTGGCGTATATCTCGACGCCGGATCTCGCCGTCACACGCGTTGAGCAGGCGTATTCCTGTGTCGACCTCGACCGCGAGTATCGTTACGAAGGCATTTTCCGCAATTTCGCAGCCAACATGAAAGTCGACGAAGACGGTCTGGTCATCGACTATCCGACACTGTTCAGACGCCTCCCGACACCCGGTCCCTGAAACCCTCGCCACGTTCGTGTTGTGCAGCGAAGCGATCGATGCGCCGCAATCGATGCGGGATCACGCAGCAATGCAGTGCCCCGCGTCGATTTCCTCGCGAAGGCTTTCATAACACGGCGTTTAAGCCTTGCGGCCGACGTCCTGCGGCGGCGTATCGGCACCTGCGCCGAGCGCTCGCTGCATCAGTGTTGTGTCGAGCCAGCGCCCGTGCTTGAAACCGACAGCCTTCAGCGTACCGGTCAGTTCGAAGCCGAGACTGCCGTGTAGCGAGATCGACCCGCCGCTGCCACCGTCGGCGATCACGGCGACCATCTGCCGCCACGGGCCCGATTCACACCGCGCAATCAGCGCCTGCAACAGGATGCGGCCGATGCCACGCCCGCGAAATGCATCGCTGACGTAGATGGAGTCTTCAATCGTGTGCCGGTACGCCACGCGCGGCCGGTAGGGCGTCGCGTAACAGTAGCCTGCAACGACGCCGTCGATCTCCGCGACCATATACGGCAGGCCGTGGCCGAGCACCGATTCACGTCGGGCGCGCAGGTCGTCGACCGAGGGCGGCGTTTCTTCGAACGATGCGACGCCCGTCAGCACGTGGTGCGCGTAGATGGCCTGAATGGCCGGCAGATCGGCTTCGGTTGCATCGCGTACGAGCGGCGCGGCGGTGTCGGATAAAGCGTTGGGTCGGGTGTGGGATGCTTCGTTCATGCGTGTCCTGTCTTGGTGCTACGGTACGAGCTTCAACTATGCCCGTAGTGCGCGCGAATTTGAAGCCGCTCAAAAATCTGCGCGACGCCCGCCGTCTTTTTCATGCATGAAAAATGTAAGGCAGAGCATGTGTCCGGCAGACCCATGACATTTGCGCGTGTCATCCACGTGGTATATACCTTCGTACGTGACGTAATCCGTGAACCTGACAGGGAGCATGCATGAAATCTGGCCGCCGCCTCCGCGTTACTAGCGGCTGGCGCGACCAGGAGGCGGTTCAGGGTTCAGCTATGTGAGTACATGTCCTGATTCGACGCCCGATGCGCGTAGTGCCGATGATGCTTCGGCTTGTGCTTAGTCTTCGGGGCTTCGGTGGCGCTCGCGTTGTGTGGCGCGGGTGCCGGCTGCGTTTGTGCCTGCGGCTGCGTTTGTGTTTGTGTTTGTGTTTGCTTCGGCGTGGAACCAGACGGCGAAGCGGGATGTGCGTTGCCCGGCTGCACGGTTGTCTGGCCTTCGCCGAAGCGATACGTCTGCGACGATTGTGCCTGAGCGGCAACGGATAGCGCAGCGAGCGCGAAAGCGGCGAATGTCAGGGATTTCGAAAGCTTCATGAGCCCTCCGTTCAAAGCGAGGGCGACAGCATACCGCAAGGCCTCCCGATGCTGCGTGAGCTAGTCGCGAGGCGCTGATGGGTGGCGCGCACGCGACAAAGGTGAGGAAAACCAGGAGCCGCCCGCGCTTTCTTAACCCGCCGTTCGCGGTGCAGGCGCGCTTTTCGCAAATCGCCGCGCGCCGCCGACACACGCGACCACCACGACCGTCACGACAATCATCGCAGGAGGCACCTGCTCGTGCAGCAGCAGCGCGGCGAGCATGAGCCCGAAGAACGGTTGCAGCAGCTGCAACTGCCCCACGCCAGCGATGCCGCCGAGCGCCAGCCCGCGATACCAGAACACGAAGCCGATCAGCATGCTGAAGAGCGATACGTAGGCGAGTCCCCAGAGCGCTGCGTGGCTCACGCCTGCGAACGACGCGGGCCATGCCCACCAGGTCAGCGGCATCATCAGCGGCAACGACAGCACCAGCGCCCACGAAATCACCTGCCAGCCGCCGAGGTGACGTGACAGTCGCGCGCCTTCCGCGTAGCCGAGCCCGCACACGACAATCGCGGCCACCATCAGCGCATCGCCGAGCGGCGAAGCGTGAATACCGTTGCGCAGTGCAAAGGCGACCACCGACGCACTGCCAATCGCGGAAAACAGCCAGAATGCCGGCCGCGGCCGCTCACCGCCGCGCAGCACGCCAAAGATCGCCGTCGAAAGCGGCAGCAAACCAATAAACACCACAGCATGCGCGGCCGTGATGTGCTTCAGCGCAAGCGCGGTCAACAGCGGGAAGCCGATCACGACGCCCAGCGCAACCACGACGAGCGGCAACAGATCACGGCGGGTCGGGCGCGTCTCGCGAAACAGCACCAGCAACGCAAGCGCCAGCGTGCCGGCGATCGTCGCGCGCGCGACGGTCAGGAAGATCGGATCCAGCCCCTCGATCGCGATGCGCGTCGCGGGCAGCGAGCCGCTGAAGATAAGTACGCCAACCAGTCCGCTGAGCCAGCCGTTGCCTGTCTTTTTCATGAGTAATGTTCGATGCCAGGTCAAAACGTCGAGCATCCTCTCTCGCGAGATAAAGCGTAAGCTACGGATCAGTACAATTCGAGCAAACTGTACCGATCAAGGAGCAGTACGGATGGCGGAAGATGACAGGGTCAGCTCAGCAACTGCCGGCACGCGCGTCGCGCTGGTGATGAACACATTGCGCGAGCGCATCGCCAGCCGCGCGTTGATGCCGGGCGCGCGCGTGCCGTCGATCCGCACGATGACCGAGACGCTGGGCGTGTCGAAATCGACCGTGGTCGATGCGTACGACCGGCTTGTCGCGGAAGGCGCGATCGTGTCGCGGCGCGGCTCGGGTTTCTTCGTTTCCGGTCACGCGCCGCCATTTGCACTCGCTGATATCGGCCAGCGGCTCGATCGCGATGTGGATCCGTTGTGGCTCACGCGACAATCCCTCGAAAGCGACGCGAAAGCGTTGAGGCCCGGTTGCGGCTGGATGCCGGCCGCGTGGATGCCGGAAGAGGGCGTGCGTCGTGCGTTGCGGGCCATTGCGCGCGATTCGCATGCGCCGCTCGTCGAATACGCATCACCACGCGGCTTGCCCGCGCTGCGCCAGCATCTGGCGTGGCGGCTGTCGCAGCATGGTCTCGATGCGCCACCCGAGCAGATCGTGCTCACCGATGGCGGCACGCACGCGCTCGATCTCGTCTGCCGTTTTCTGCTCGAACCGGGCGATACGGTGTTGATCGACGATCCCTGCTATTTCAACTTTCAGGCGCTTCTGCGTGCGCATCGCGTGCGCATCGTGAGTGTTCCGTACACGCCGTCAGGACCTGACCTTGCGCAGTTCGAGCAGGCGTTGATCGGGCATCGTCCGCGGCTCTATGTGACGAATTCGGCGATTCACAATCCGACCGGGGCGACGCTGGCGCCTGCAATCGCGCATCGTCTGCTCAAGCTCGCGGGCGAGCACGATCTGCTGATTGTCGAAGACGATATCTTCGCTGACTTCGAGGATGAACCTGCGCCGCGGCTCGCCGCGTTCGATGGCTTTGCGCGCGTGGTATCGATCGGCAGCTATTCGAAGACGCTGTCGGCCGCTGTGCGCTGCGGTTACATCGCGGCGCGTGCCGACTGGATCGAGCCGCTGATCGATCTGAAGCTCGCGACGTCGTTCGGTAACGGCGAACTGGCAGCGGGTGTCGTGCATCGTCTGCTGGTGGACGGCACGTACCGGCGCCATCTCGATAGCATGCGCACACGGCTCGCCGACGCGATGGGCGACACTGCGCGCCGTCTGACGCAGACAGGTCTTCTCATCTGGACGCGGCCACGCGGTGGCATGTTCATCTGGGCGCAGTTGCCTGGTGCACTCGATGCCGCGCGGGTCGCGCGGCATGCGCTCGCGGAGAACGTCGTGTTCGCGCCGGGCAACGTGTTCAGCGCGTCGCAATCGGCGCCGGGATTCCTGCGTTTCAACGCATCGCAATGCACGCGGCCAAAGGTATACGAAGCGCTGCAGCGCGCGATGGAACGCGCGGCCCGCGATACGTGATATCGCGGGATGTTGCACGCACAACCATCGTCAGGCGGCGTCAACCGGTGTCCCGGCCGCCATGAAATGCCGCGCTCGCATTACTGCTTTCCGCACAGCAACAGCAACCGTTCCTGGTCAGTGCATGGGCGCTTTGGCGACTTCGCGGGTTCATCCGTCGCGGGGGCGTTAGTCGCTGCGACTGCGGTCCTGTGCGCGAGGCACACGCGCAGCCGTTTCTCCACCGGCGGATAGTATTTCCATCCTTTGCCGAGGTTCGGCAGTTCCATCTTCACCTGTTTCCACTTCGGATGACCGTGTTCCTGAAGGTTGTCGAAGTTCGCGCAGAGCGAATCGGCGAACCGGTTGAGATTGCCGACGGTGTCGCGCAGGTTGTAGTCGTAAGTCACGAGGAAGGCTTTTACCGTCAGCGTCTGCACGTCTTCCTTCAGCCAGTTCGGATAGCTCGACGCGCGGATCGTCGCCGGGAAATAGGTCTGTTTTGCGCGCACCGTTTCTGGCGCGGCCGGATCGACCTTGAGCACGCGGATCTGCTCCAGCAGTTCGGGATTCATGTCGGTGAAGAGCTTGGCCGGCTGTCCCGCGACGACTATGGCAACGTCGATCTTCTTCACGATCAGCGCGGCGAGCGCATCCTCGTTCGATAGATGTTGCGCGTACTGATCGGGAACGGACGTGCCGAACATGAGACGGTATAGCGTGGTCGCCGACTGCGCGGTGCCGCTGCCAATCAGCCCGATACTCATGTTCTGGTTCTTGATCTCATTGATCGTCTTGAGCGGAGAGTCGGCACGCACGACGAAATAGATTTCCTCGTCATAGAGCGGCATGATCAGACGCAACGGGCGAATGGTTGTGCCCGCATCTGTATTGCCGCCGTTCGCCATGTCGACGTAAGCCTGATATACGTCCGACTGCACGAGCGCGAGCTTCACGCCAGGCTCGAAGCGCATGCGCTGCACGTTCTCCGCCGAGCCCTTGGACGGCACCACTTCGAGGTCGATGCCGGCGGATGGCGCGACCCATTTCGCGAGGTCCGCGCCAATCTGGATGTATGTACCGCGCTCCGGTCCCGTGACGATCTTGTAGTGCGCGTTGTCCGCCAGCGCCGCCGACGACGCCAGCGCCAGTCCGACACATCCCGCCAGAATGATCTTGAACATGGTCTCCACCTTTTCTGTCTGGTTGTAACTGACACTCGCGCAATGGCACGCGAAGCGTCGAATCCGGTCTTGAATGTTATGGGCGGGGGGGCCTCGCCTGTGCATGTTGTCTGATGTGCTGGTTCATGACGTCACGGCGTCATCGCTTCAACGCACCGACGACGCAGTGGATGCCTTCGCCGGATGACTCCAGCCCGATTCGCGGATCGCGCGTTCCTGTGCGTCGATGCTGCTGGTGTCTGTTGTCGTCGTCTGCGTCGATGTGGTCGGGGAAACTGGAGCCGGCGCGGGTGTGGCTGCGGGTGTGGCTGCGGCATTGGGCGTCGGCGTGGGCGTAGCCATGGCTGTCGTGCGCGGCGGTGTGTTCACCGGCGCGGAGACCATGGGTCGACGCGCCACGGGCGGACGCGCCACGCGCGCGGGCGGTGCGGCTGCGGCCACGGCCGGTGCGGTCGCAGCCGCACCGCCGCGCGCCGTCGGCAACGCGGGGGAATTCCAGCCTGCCTCACGGATCGAACGTTCCAGCAGCGCCTTGACGCCGGGATTGGTTGCATCGACAGCGAGCGCATCTGATGCGTTGTGCCGCACGCAACTCCATAGACGGTCCTGTACGCAAGAGTTCGCCGCGCGCACAAAAGCGTCGCGCTTCAACATGCGTTGCAGCAGATCCTGCTGCATCAACCGTGCTTCGGCGTTATCGGGCTGCGTCGCCAGCGCTTCAGAGAGCGCCGCCTGCGCGCCTGCCAGATCGCTCGCCTCAAGACTCGCGCGCGCCGCCTGTAGACTTTCGGGGACGTCGCGATGTCGCGTCAGGGCGCGAGCGGGCAGAGGCGGCACGACCGGTGTCGCCGCGACGGCAGCCGCGGGCGCCGCGGAGGGCAACGGCGGCAAGGTCGGGATGGGCGGTATGGACGGCGACGCAGCCACTGCCTGCCGCGTCGACGGGGCAGGCGCCGCGGGTGTCACCTTCGCAACGGGGGCAGCCGGAGCAGCCGGCGTTCGAGCCGGCGCAACAGGCGCGATCGATGCGACGCTTTCCGACGGACGCGCCGACGACGCACCCTGATAAGGCTGGATACTGCCGCTCGTGCTGGTGGTGGCCGGTTCGTCGATTGCAGAGTCGGCCCTGTGTTCGCTGAAGAGCGTGTAACCCGCGTAGCCGAGCGCAAACAGAAAGAAGCTCAGCACGAGCCCCTTGCTGAAAATCCAGCGGCCCACGCTGCGCCATATGGGCTCCGGCATGCTGAGCGGAGGAACCGGCGTATCGGGTAGCATCAGCGGCTGCGTGTGGCCGGCCGGCTGCGGAACGTCCCCTGGCAAACCGGATGGAACATCCGGCGCGCGCGGCGGATGCGGATGAGCAAGCGCGTCGGCCTTCAGGCGCACGCCGTAAGCTACTGCGTGACTGGCGCCGCACCATGGACACGTTTCGTCAGGCGGATACAGCGCGCCGCCGCAACGTTTGCATGGCGTCGGGAATGTCTGGCCGGGACGAGTCTGGGTGGACATGCGTTCAACCCACCAGTTATACGCTGTGCCTCTGAACGGCACGCTTCAGGTCGCCATCAGGGCGACCCGCAGCATCTGCGTGATTCACGGTACATATGCACTGGTCGACGGACGAACCGAAGAAGATTCGGGGGTCGCCTGAATGCAATATGTGTCGTTTCCGCGCCAACGTCAATCGCCGTTGTCACCTACCGCACACATTGGACACGGATACGTCAGGAGGACGATTAATACAGACGATTTTTGTATGCACCACATCACAGCACACTGGATGCTCGCGGCCTGGTCAGATGAATGTTGACTGTCCGTACGGCCGGACGCGTAGTACGTCCGGCCGTTTCGAGGCGGGGAATGCCTGCCGCAGTCAATGATGTTTGCGCAGCGGAACATCCTTGAACAGCAACGCCAGCACGAACGCAAGAACGACCACGCATGCCGCGACGAAATACACGGTGTGCAGCGCGCCCGCGAATGCCTGCAGATAGTCGTCGCGCAGCACAGCCGGCAACTGGTGGATCGTCGCCGGTCCGAGCGACTGCGGCAATTCCGTGCCTGCCGGAATGAGATCGCTCAGGCGCGAGCGAAGCTGGCTCGAAAACACCGCACCGAACGCAGCGACTCCCACCGAGCCACCGATCGAACGGAACAGCGTTGCACCCGATGTCGCAACACCCATGTGCCGGAATTCGACCGCGTTCTGCGCGGCGAGAACCAGCACCTGCATCACCATGCCGAGCCCGAAGCCGAGCAGGCCCATGTAGATATACATCACGTAGATGGGTGTCGAAATTTCCAGACGCGCAAGCAGGATCATCGCGACGGCGACGAGGAACGTGCCCGCGATCGGAAACATCCGGTATTTACCGATCTTGCTGATCGCGCGACCTGTGATGACAGACATCACGAGCAGGCCACCCATCATCGGCAGCATCTGCATACCGGCTTCTGACGGCGTCGAGTTTTTCACGACCTGCAGATACACGGGCAGGAACGTGACCGAACCGAACATCGAAACGCCAACAATGAAGCCGATCAAACAGCTCAGCAGGAACGTGCGGTTCCTGAAAAGCTCCAGCGGCATGATCGGTTCCACTGCGAGGCGTTCTTCATAAATGAACCCACCGATGCACACGAGGCCGACCGCGAGCGTGAACCACAGTTGCGGCGAACTCCACGGCAGGATCGTGCCGCCCTGACTCGTGAAGAGGATGATGCAGGTCAGCGCGGTAGCGAGAAAGCCGGCGCCCATGTAATCGATCGCATGCTTGATGTGCTTCGTATGCGGCTTGAAAACGGCGGCGATGACGAGCAGCGCGCCAATGCCGAGCGGCAGATTGATATAGAAAATCCAGCGCCACGACAGATGCTCGACGAGGAAGCCGCCGAGCAGCGGACCAATGACGGTCGCAAGGCCGAACACGCCACCGAACATGCCCTGATAGCGGCCACGGTCGGCCGGTGGAATGACGTCGCCGATCGCTGCCATCGTGATCACGAGCAGGCCGCCGCCGCCGAGACCCTGTAGCGCTCGCAGCAGGATCAACTGCGTCATGTCCTGCGCGGCGCCACAGAGCGCGGAGCCGACGAGGAACAGCACGATCGCTGTCTGCAAGACGATCTTCCGGCCGAACAGGTCGCCGAATTTGCCGTATAGCGGCACGACGATCGTCGAAGCGAGCAGATAGGCCGTCACGACCCACGACAGGTTCTCGAGGCCGCCCAGTTCACCGACGATCGTCGGCAGGGCGGTCGAGACGATTGTCTGGTCGAGCGCGGCCAGTAGCATGACGAGCAGCAGCGCGGGAAACAGGATGCGTAGCGGCGGGTGCGATGCGGTATTCGCGGACGAAGGCGCATCGACGTGGGTTTCATCGACGCTCAGTGAAGTGGACTGATCCATGTGCCGGTGATGTCGCTTGATATTAATTAATGTGGAGATTAATATATGCGATATCAGGCGTATCGTCAAACGGATATGGCACAGAGAAAAATCGGAGGCGGCGCGGCGCAAAGGGAGCATGTCGCTGGCAACGCAGATGTCGCCGACGCCGGCGCTGGGGCGGTGACGGGCGGCGTTGCCCCGCGGCGTCCCGGGCGACCGACGGGCAGCGCGCGCGGGCCCGAACAGCGTACGAGGCTGCTCGATGTGGCGCTGGCGCTGTTCGCGCGGCAGGGCATCGTCGATACGACGCTCGGCGCCATCGCGCGCGAGGCCGGCGTCACGCCGGCGATGGTTCACTACTACTTCAAGACGCGCGACCAGTTGCTGGACGTACTCATCGACGAGCGTTTCATGCCGCTGCGCGCGGCGCTGGGTGGCGCGTTCGAGGCAAATCCTGATGATCCCGTCGCCGCGATTACCCAGCTGGCGCGGCGTCTTGTCGATGTCGCGATCGAATATCCATGGTTCCCGCCGCTTTGGGTGCGCGAAGTGATCAGCGAGGGCGGACTGCTGAAGCAGCGCATGCACGCGCGGTTCGGCGACGCGCACCAGAAAGCGTCAATCGACTGCATCGCGAAGTGGCAGAAAGCAGGGCGGCTCAACGCGAATCTGGAACCGTCGCTCGTTTTCCTGTCGCTGCTCGGTCTGACCATCCTGCCGCTCGCGACATCGAAGGAATGGCGTAACGACCCGATCCGTCGACAGATCACCGCCGACGACATTGCCCGCCACGCGATCGCGTTACTCACGCACGGCGTCGGACCGAACATCACGACGCGCTGAGCGAAACCGGAATCGAAGCTGATGCGGCACGCATCGTGCTGAAAACGGTTGAATTCAGAACGTCGACTTCGCGTGGCGCCGGACGCGTTTCTGGTGGCCGGTTGCATGGGCCCGCGTTACAACCCGGGCGGGAGCAGAATCCGCGCGTGTGGGCGCGCTGAAAGAGATCGGCCGTGCGTTTCTGTGCAGCCGGACAACTACGGCGGCAATCCGCGAGAGGGACTCGCGACGACATGAAACCCTGTAAAAATGACGTACAGTGCGCATTTTTTCATGCGCGTTTTCATGTCCTCGCCTTGATCCCGCGCTATCGTCCGCTACGCTTCACGTAATGCGGTAGTGTCGAGAGTGGTCGACAACGCGATGCGCGCGCACGCCGCGCAACGCAAAAATGGTTGCAACCCGTCGCGCGAAATCGGGTCCTACCTGAACGTAGCGCGCCGGTTCATCCATGCAACAGTTGCGCGTGACCGCCTAACCTGTCTATATAGCAACAAAGCAAAATGAACGGAGAGTTGAGACTCGATCAGGCAACGATCGTGCTCGTCGAGGATGACCCGCAGAGCCGGGAATCACTGGCGAGCCTGCTTGAATCGGAAGGGGCACGCGTCGTCGCGGTCGCGGACGCGGAAGAAGGTGTCGAGGCGGCGGTCCGGTTGCTACCGGATGCGATCGTCTGCGATATCGATTTGCCCACGATGGACGGTTTCTACCTGATCCAGCGCCTGCGCGACCACGAGATTCGCGGTGACCATTCGCCTACGGTGGCGGTTGCGCTCACCGGTCACACCGACGACACCTACCGCCTGCGAAGCATCGGCGAGGGCTTTCAGCACTTCATGACGAAACCGGCCCGGCCGAATGCGCTGGTCACGCTTTTGCGTGACGCGATCGAGGCGCGTGCGGCAGGTTGATTTTCGTGTGAAGTAATGCGGTAACCCGCGGGGCAGGCGCGAGCCTGCTTCGCTGAATGACGCGTGGCGTCAATCGCTGGCGATTTCCGCGTTTTTCGCGGGCCTGGTGTCGGGTTTGGCGTCTTTAGCAGCGTTCGCCGCCTGACACGCGGCGCAGAGGCCTTTCAGTTCGATTTCATCGCTGGCGAGGCTGTAACCCGCATCTTCGATCTGCGCGACGAGCGCCTGGCGCAACTTCGGTTGATGCAGTTCTGTGACGTTGCCGCATTGCTGGCACACCACCAGGATGCCGTGCTGACATTGCGTCAGATCGTGGCAAACCGTGAACGCGTTGATCGACTCGATCCGGTGCACCAGTCCGGCCGACAGCAGAAAATCCAGCGCGCGGTACACCGTGGGCGGCGCCGAGCCGGGATGGATCTGACGCATGTCGTCGAGCAGCGAATACGCCTTCGTCGCCCGACCCGATGCGAGCAGCAGTTCCAGCACCTTGCGGCGAATCGGCGTCAGTTTCTCGCCGCGTTCGCGGCAATATTCTTCCGCCAGCGCGAGCGCAGCCTCAGGCGAGGCGGCGGCTGCGGGCCCGTGGTCGTGATCGTGCGCAGTCGTGGAGGAGGCGTTCTTCATGCGTCGATTATACGGGGCATCGCGAACTTCGATCGAACTGCGCTCCCAGCTCGCGCCCGGCCGCCTCGTTGCCCATGTCAGCCGTTCAGGTCAGCGGCAGATCGATGAACTTCCTGAAGCCCGGACGGTTTTCCAGCCGCGAATACCAGCGCTCCAGATTCGGCATCGACGGACGCTCGATGCCTTCGAGACCGAACCAGCGCTTCGCGTAAGCGCCGAGCACGATGTCGGCGTGCGTGAAGTGGTCGGTTTCGAAGAAGAAGCGGCCGGCCAGATGCGTGTCGAGCTGCTTCCAGAGCGCGCTGACGGCCTGCACGTTCCGCTCTAGCGCCGCCTGATCGCGGTCGGCGGCCGGTGTGCGGACGATCGACCAGAACACGGGCCGCTCTGCGGGCTGCAGCGTACTCAGCGACCAGTCCAGCCAGCGGTCGATGCCCGCGCGGATTTTTGGATCGGCGGGGTAAAGCAGGCTCGACGGCGGTCCATACTGCAGCACCAGATAGCGCAGTATGGAATTCGACTCCCACAGCACGTAGTCGCCATCGACGAGCGTCGGGACCTTGCCCGTCGGATTCATTGTCAGATAGTCGGGCTCGCCGTTGCGGCCGAACTGCATGCCGGCGTCGATACGTTCGTACGGCAGCGACAGCTCATCGCAGCACCACAAAACTTTCTGGACATTGACCGAGTTGGCCCGTCCCCAGATCGTAATCATTCGGCAGTTTCTCCTGGAAGGCAAAGCGCTGCGCATAACCGCGGCGTCAAACCGTTAACGATACACGAGGAAGGCTGTTTTTACCGATCGTGGGGACATCGCTGCGTACAATATATCCACTTCAAAGTGACGAGGCATCGCATGGCCCGCATAGTCCCCGACGACTGGAAAAATCTCGCCGCCACCGGCGCCGCTTCCCGTGAACGCGAAACGCTGGCGCTGCTCGAGCACGCGTTGTCCGACGACTACACCGTCTATCACGGTGTGCACTGGACCCGTCTGAACCAGGGCTTTTCCGTGTTCGGCGAAGCGGATTTCGTGATCGTCAGCCCGTCGGGGCGCGTGATGATCATCGAGCAGAAAACCGGCTTCCTGCGCGAGACGCCAAAAGGACTCGTCAAGGTCCACATGCAGACCGAACGTAACGTGGCGATTGCACTTGCGCGCACGGTCGAAGGCATGCATCGCCGCTTCACGGCGGCGTTCGGCGCGAACACGTATTTCATCGAGGAACTGCTGTACTGTCCCGACCACGTCGTGAAAGACGCAGCGATTGCCGGCGTGAACCCGGCGCGCATCGTCGATGCGACGCGCAAGGACCGGCTCGCCGCGATCATCCGCGACGCGTTGCCGGCGGACGAACCCCGCCTGCCTTGCGCGGCGAAGATCCACCACTTTCTCGCAGACGAACTCGCGCTGACGCCGGACGCGAGTGCGCTCGTCGGCCAGGCGGGCACACTCGTCACGCGTCTTGCGGGCGGCCTCGCGACGTGGGCGCGGCGGCTCGAATTCGCGCCGTTCCGTCTGCGCGTGATCGGCACGGCCGGGTCGGGCAAGACGCAGCTCGCGGTGCAGGTCATGAAGGACGCGGTCGCGGAAGGCCGGCGCACGCTGTACGTGTGCTTCAACCGGCCGCTCGCGGATCACATCGCGCGCGTTGCGCCGCCCGAGGCGAAGGTCGCGAACTATCACCAGCTATGCGACTGGATCGCACGCGATGCCGGACGTGCACCGGATTTCGACGCGTCGAACGTATTCGAACAACTCGAGACCACGTTCGCGCAATCTCCGGTCGATGAGCGCTGGCAGTTCGATGTGGTGATCGTCGATGAAGGGCAGGATTTCCAGCAGCCGTGGGTCGCGGCCCTCGAACGGCTGTTGCGGCCGGGCGCGGCGTGGTGGTGGCTCGAGGATCCGCTGCAGAATCTGTATATGCGTGCGCCCGTCGAGCTGCCCGGCTGGACGACGCTCAAGGAGACCACGAACTATCGCAGCCCGCGCGACATTCTCGATTACGTGCGCGATCTCGTCGGTGCGTCGGCGCCGCTAGCGGCAGGGCTCACTTCGGGCAGTCCGTTCGACGGCTCGGACATTTCGTTTTCGACCTACGACGAGGCCAACGCCACGGAAGGCAGCATCGATGCAACGAAGCGCGCCATCACGCACGCGCTCGGGCTTGGCTTTCGCAAGCAGGACATTGCGGTGCTGTCGTTTCGAGGAAGGGAAGGTTCGGCAATGACGGCGCTCGATCATCTCGGCCCGCACCGTCTGCGCAGTTTTACCGGCAAATACGATCTGTTCGGCAACCCGGAGTATCGCGAGGGCGACGTGCTGCTGGAGTCGATCTATCGCTTCAAGGGGCAATCCGCGCCGTGCGTGATCCTCACCGAAGTCGATTTCGATCAGTTCGACGAGCGCATTGCGCGCAAGCTGTTTGTCGGCGCGACGCGCGCGACGATGAAACTGATTGTTGTCGCTACGCAGCGCGCGGCGCGACATCTGCGTGCGCCGGAAGCGGACTGACACGTGCGATGCAGCGGATGCGGACCTGCGCAAACGCGCGCAGGCCGCGTCGGTATGAAAACCTCAACGCCACGCCGACGCACCCACGAGTGTCCCGCTGTGCGCGATCGCATCCCACCAGATCACCCGCAGCAGCGGCGCCTGCTGTGAGATCAGGATGGCCTGCACCGGATCGCTTTCGATGAAGTGCGTGACGCCACAGCACAACACGGCCGCCGCCTTGTGCGCCGCTGCGCCTGCGGGGGTGTGATCGTGAAGCCCGGCTGCACGCATTACGAGCTCGAGATGACCGAAACCATGCCGGTCGAGCCACGCCTGCGTGCGTGCGCGGTCCATTTCTGGCCGGCCGGTGACAATCGCGCGCGTATGTTGCAGGTCGATACCCGGCAACGTCTCGAAGGGCAGCAGCAGGTCGCGTTCGTTCAGCGCGGCTTCGAGGTCGGCGTCGTAGCGCGCGGACGGCACGTCGGGTAACAGGATGCCGTCGAGGTCGATCGCATACGTCGCGTAGTCGTGATCGTCTGCCATCGGGGCGCGGCGGCCCGCTTCGCTCGCGGTCCAGTCGTCGCGATAGCGAGCGGTATGCGCCTGGCGCTCCCACGGGAAAAGCGCGAAATAGCCGCGCGCATCAAGCGAGAAATCGGGCTTCGTGCGGCTCAGTTCGTCGAATGCGCCGGTCAGCGTGCGCACGACAAGCCCATGCCGTTCGAGAAACGCGATGCAGTCGACGAGCGTGAAGCCGCGCCCCGCGATGTCTTCGCACAGCAGGATCTTCGAGCCCGGCACGGGCATGGGTAGCGAGGAGTCCCACGTGACCTCGCGCGTTGCGCGTTCGTAGCGCAGGAACGCGACCGGCAAGCCGACCGCATGCGACACCATCAGCGCCAGCGGCGCGCCCCCGCGCAGAATGCCGGCGACGGCGCTAAAGCCCTCGTCGAGCAATGCGGGTTGCAGCGATTCGATCCAGTGATCGAGCTGTTCGTACGTAACGGGAAGAACCGGTTTGTTCATGAGTCGACTGGCCGGCCGCGCGCGATGCGCGTCGGCCTTGTGCGGTAGCGGTGCGGGCATTTCTTTGCCGGCGGCGTTTGGCGATATTATGCCGGTGTTCCGGAAACCCGTTGCGTGGCCAAAGGGACCGCGAATTCATAAAAAAGGACCGTCGAAACATGCGTTACCCGAAAGCCCTGATGTGGGCGTTCCTTGCACTGGCTGTCGTTGCCCGCTCCGCATCGGCCACACCGTTGACGCTCGACGTGAAGGGCGCGATCACACAGACCAACGACGCCGCGCACACCGTCTTTCACTTTTCGGAAGCGCAACTGCTGGCGCTGCCCGCACATTCGATCACGACATCGACGACGTGGACGCCGAAATCCACCTTCACCGGGCCATCGCTGTCGGACATTCTGGCGAAGGTGGGCGCACGCGGCACGACGCTCGAAATCCACACGCTGGATGACTACATCTGCACGGTGCCCGTGGCGGATGCGGCGCGATACGGTGTGATTGTCGCGTACAGCATGAATGGCAAACGTCTGAAGGTCAGCGATTTCGGTCCGCTGTTCCTCATCTATCCGCGCGACGCGTTTCCCGCCGAACTCGAAGGCGGCGTTGGCGACGCGAAATTCGCATGGCAGATCAAGGCGATCGTCGTCAAATGAAACAGCCGCCGCCGACGCCTTCCGAGGTGCCCGCGCCCCGGCGGTCGTGGCGGAGGTTCCTGTTCGTCGTGATCTGGCTGACCGCGCTTGCGCCGCCAATAGCGGCCGTCGGCTACTTTCTCTACGCGAACCTGCTTAATCCACGCGTGACGCTCCAGACGACCGGCGCGTATGACGGTTTCTACTGGGATGCGGCGCAGTTGCAGATCGCGTACACGCGCTTCCAGACCCAGTTGCTGCTCTATCAGACGGGCGCGGACCGTGATTACGCGGCAGTCCAGTTGAGCTATCAGGTGCTTCAGTCGAAGCTGAATGTGATGGCAGGCTCGACGCGCATGCTCGCATCGCGCCCCGCGCTGGCCGCGCGCCAGGAGGATGAAATCCAGAAAATCGCCGCGCTGCTCGATCTGCTCGACCCGGATATCGAGGCGCTGGAGCACGATCCTGGGCGCGTCGACCGGGTGGTCGCCGCGTTGCGCGCGCACTGGCCCGAGGTCAACGATCTCGCGCTCAGCCGTCGTGACACGGATGTCCATGACCGCGAGGCGATGAACCACGATTTCGTTGCGAAGCGGCGTCTGCTGTTTGCCGCGGGGATGGTGCTGCTATTGCTGTCGTCGGCGGCGACGGTGCTGCTCGTGCTGAACGGTTATCGCAGAACGCGCCTGATCCGCCAGCAGCATGCCGCGCTTGCCGCGGAACATCAGGCGAGCCGCGCCGCACGTGAATCGAGTCTCGCGAAGGACGCGTTCCTCGGCATGATCAGCCACGAACTGCGCACGCCGTTGCATGCCATCGTGTCGTCGATCGAGCTGCTCGGCTTCAATTTTCATTCGGAAGCCGACCGCAAGGTGATCCGCCGCCTCGAAACCGCCGCGCGACAGCTCGAAGCGCAGATGAAGGATCTGACCGATTACGCGCGGCTCGGTGCAGGCAGGCTTGAATTGCGACACGAGCAGTTCGATCCGCGCGAATTGCTGAATTCGATTGCCGACCAGAACGCGCCCGCAGCGAGTGCAAAAGGCCTCGCGTTCGAGAGCGACGCGGGCGCTTATATCGGTCTCGTCGAATCCGATCCGCATCGCATCCGGCAGATCGTGAACAACCTCGTCACCAACGCGATCCGCTATACCGAGAAGGGCAGCGTGCGCCTGCAACTCGTGCAGGACCCGACGCTGCTGTCGATCTTCGTCAGCGACACCGGGGCCGGCGTGCCGCAGGAACAGATTCCGCTGATCTTCAAGGAGTTCACGCAGCTCGATGCGTCACGCGCTCGACGCTTCGAAGGCGCGGGCATGGGCCTCTCGATCGTGCAGGGGCTGGTTGATCTGTTTGGCGGAAGCATTCACGTCGAGAGTCGTGTGGGCGAGGGCACGACGTTCCGGGTGGCGATCCCGGTCGTGCCTGTGGCGGGCGCCGCAGTACCCGATGTGGCTGCGCGCGCGCCAGCCGATGGCGCGCGCGCCCAGGTGCTGATCGTCGACGACAACCCGCTGGTGCGCGACTCGCTAAGCGAGATGGTCGCGCACATGCAGTGCGACGCGGCGTCGACCGCGACCGTCGATGCCGCGCTCGCGTGGCTCGATACGCACCGCTGCGACGTGATCCTGCTCGATCTGTCGATGCCGGGTAAGGATGGTTATGCGTTCGTCGAGGCGTTTGCCGCGCGGGACGTGCCTTCGGGTCACGCGCCAGTGATCGCGGTCAGCGCCGACCTGCCGGGCCCCGATGCGTGCGGCCCGGCCAGGCCGTTCTTCGACTGTCTGCCGAAGCCGGTCCACTATGAAGAACTGCGCGCCGCGGTGCAGCGCGCACTGGCGGCGCGTCACACGGTGTGACGCGCGGCGGCCGGGTGCCGGCGGGATGCCGGCCGGATTCTGGCTACAGGCGGTTCAACCGTTTCGACAGATCGGCGACGAGAATCGCCATGCGCGCCGGTTTTTCGTAGCAGGCGACATCGAAATTGCGGATCACGTCGCTGATTTCCGATTCGCTCGCTTTGCCCGTCAGCAGTTCGCCCGTCAGCACGAAGATCGGCGCATCCGGGTTTTCCGACGCGCGCACCGTGCGGATCGCCGAAGCGGACGTCTGGCTGCCGAACAGCCAGTCGATCACCACGCCGTCGAACACCTGCGTCTGCAACGCATCCGCGAACGCGGTGAGGCCATAGAACGCGGCCGCGCCAAAGCCGCTGCGCTCCAGGTAATCGCGCAGGTTGTCGGCGGAAGCCTGATCGTCGTCGACGACCGCGATCAGCGGCTTGTCCGTTTCCGCGCGACGCGGATAGATCTCGATCTTGTGGACTTCGAACGCGTTCTGATAGAGCGCACCGTCGTGACGCACGACGCGCCACTGTCCGAGCTTCGAGAACGCGATGAACTCCGGCCGGCTGCCGGGTTCGAGCGCCGCGCCGACCCATGCGGTACACGCAAGCTCGATCGCGCCGATGGAAAACACCGCTTCCTGCGCAATTGCGCCCACCATGCCCGGATCGAGCGACTGCGCGCCGAACAGTTGCGCTGCCGGCTCGCCGAAGGCTTCGGCGACCTTCTTGATCTGCGAGAGCGTCCACGGGCTGTTGCCGCGCAGCTTGCGGTGCCCCTGCGAAAAACTCAGATCGAGGATGCGGCAGAGCTCGGTGGTCTGCTGGCGTTTACCGATGCCGTGCCGGCTCATCAGTTCGCGGACGCGCTCGGCGACCGCGATGGAGTCGGGTGAGGTTGCTTCGTTGGCCATGCTGCGTGCGTGTCCGTCGATGTGAGTTGTCGGAACTGGAGGGTGGACGTTATCGGGCACGGACTGTCCGGCACGAATACGGTGCGGGCCGACCGGCCACGCGGGACGAGCACATTTCAACATCTGAACCTGCCTGACCGCGCGTCGGCCAGCCAGCCCGACGACTTGTGAGTATCCGCTCTCCTCGGACACCGCGCAGAACGGTCCGTTCCGGCCATTTGCGCGCTTCCGCCGCGCCCGGCAGCGGCACGCAAGCGCGCTATTTTACCGATGAAAGTATTTAAATCGCATAAACGTAATGTGACTGCCGGTGATTTTGTGGGCTCGCATGGCCGCGGCGCGGCATGGGCGCGGTATCGGCGTTGCCGGAAGCGGTCTGAACGCGCCGATCTGCATTCGGGGTGTTGCGGTCGGACGGTGTGCCTGCGAAGATGCCGCCGCACGCCATTTCCTCCTGATCCACACGATGACGACAACCTATCCGCTGCATTCCGGCCTGACCCGCGCCGATGAATCCTTCCCTGTCGAGGCCGACGTGGTGATCGCTGGCGCGGGCATCATGGGCTGCGCGGCGGCGTACTATCTCGCCCGACGCGGCCTGAAGGCGGTTGTGCTCGACAAGTCGCGGATCTCCGGCCAGCAGTCGTCGCGCGCATGGGGCTTCGTGCGCCAGCAGGGACGCGAAGCCGCCGAAGTGCCGTTGATGATGGCTGGCATCCGTCTGTGGGAAGCGCTCGAGCATGAACTCGATTTCGACCTGGAATGGCGGCAGGGCGGCTGCATGTACGTTGCGAGCGAGGAGAGCGACTGGACGTCGTTCCAGCAATGGACAGACGTCGCGCGACAGTACGGGCTCGACACGCGCGTGCTGGACCGCGCGCAGATCGACGAACATGTGAGCGGTATGCAGGGCGCCGCGCTCGGCGGTCTCTACACGCCGACCGACGGCCAGGCCGAACCGCGCCGCGTCGCGGCTGCGTTCGCCGCGCGGGCGATCGAAGGCGGCGCGCGCTTTTTCGAAGGCTGTGGCGTCGTGGCGGTCGAGCGTGCGGCCGGCGCGATCACGGGCGTCGTGACCGAGCGCGGCACGATCCGCTCGTCGCGCTTTATCTGCGCGGCGGGCGCGAGCAGCTGGCGGCTCCTGAAAACGCTCGGCCTCGAACTGCCGCAGCAGGCGGTGCGCGGCACCTGCATGCGCACCAACGCGCTGCCGCAGGTGACGGCGTCAACGTTCTGGGGGCACGGTCTTGGCATCCGTCAGCGCGCAAACGGCATGATCAATCTCGCCGACGACATGCAGGTCGACGTCGACATGACGCTCGGTCATCTGCGGGCGCTGAAGTGGTTTTTGCCGGAGCTGTGGAAGCAGCGCGAGAAATTCAGTTTCCATCTGAACGGCGCGATGTTCCGCGATCTGCGCGAGCGTCTGCCTGGCGGCGTGCCGGACAGCGAACGCGTGCTGTATCCACGCGATCCGCAGCCGCAGCCCGAACGCAGTCATGCGCCGCGCGCGCTGCGAAAACTCAAGGCGCTGTTTCCTGCATTGAAAGATGCCCAGATCACCGAGGCGTGGGCGGGTTTGATCGACGTGCTGCCCGACGGGATTCCCGTCATCGACGCACCTTCGGACGTCGGCGGCCTGATGATCGCGACGGGCTTTTGCGGCCACGGCTTCGCGATGGGGCCGATTGTCGGCAAATTGCTGGCGGAGTGGATCGATGAAGGACAGCCGTCGCTTGATCTCGCCGAATTCCGTTTACAGCGGTTTTTCGACGGTACGATGAAACGGCCGCGCAGCATGCTGTGAGAAGCTGCGCGCGGTCCTGCAGCAGTCCGACCGACACAAAGCCGGACTGCGTTGCCGCAACGCGCACGCCGCAACTGCACGCGCGCGCCGCGGCGCCCATCAGAAGATGTTGCGCAGACCGATCGCAACGCCGGTCTGGTTGCTGCGACCCGGCAATTCGACGTCGGCGGCGCCCGACACCTTGTTGAAGTCGACCGTACCGTAGACTTCCGTGCGCTTCGACAGCGCATATTCGGCCAGTGCGACGAACGTGTAGCGGTTGCCGCTGCCGACCTGGCCGCCGCCGATGGCCGCGTCCTTCATGTGGTCGTAGTAGGCCGCGCCCGTCAGCGCGAGCGCTGGCGTTGCCTGCCATGTCACACCGGCGAACGGGCCGTCATCCTTGCGGCCGGAGCCCTTCACGATATCGACGCCAGGCACCAGCGGCTGCTGTGCGAGGACGCTGTCGACGAAGCCCGTGTCGTCCTTCGAATGCAGGTAGCCGACATACACCTTCGTCGTGCTGAACGCGTAGACCATGTTCGCGTTGAAGACGGTCTGCTTGTGGTTCGAGTTATCGCTGTTCTGCTGGGCGCCGGCGGCCACGCTGAGCGGCCCCATCACATACGAAACCGTCAGGCCGTACATGTTGCCCGCGCCCAGATGGCCCGGAATCTGACCGGAGAAGCCGCCAGGGCCCGTCGACTCGTAGTTCGTGCCGAACGAATACATGGCTTCGACGCTCAGACCCCCGAACGTGCCCGCGTACTTGATCGCGTTGTCTGCATAGAGGCCCGCGCCGAGCGCTACAGGCAGCCACGCGTTTTCGAAATAGTTGCCGACCGTCAGCGGATCGTAGACATCGGCGAGGATGTCGAAGAGCGGCGTCTTCTGGCGACCCAGCGTGACCGTGCCGTATTTGCTGTCGAGGCCGACATAGGCCGCGCGATTGAACATACGACCGCTGTCCGCGAACGAGCCGTCCTGCAGGTTGATACCACTTTCGAGGCGGAAGATCGCCTTCAGGCCGCCACCGAGGTCTTCGGTGCCTTTCACGCCCCAGCGGCTGTTCGTGACAGCGCCGTTCGTCATGTACAGGCGGTTATCGTTATTCGCATTGGCGTTCGTCAGATACCGGACGCTCACGTCCGCGACGCCATACAGCGTGACGGAGCTTTGTGCGAAAGCCTGTTGTGAAGCGAGAGCAATGACTGCGCCACCCAGCACGCCAGCGGTTTTAATGATTTTCATGCGGTTCCCTGCGGTTATTTATTTACGTTTAGCCTGTGGATGGCGGGTGGGCAGCGCCGCTTGTGGCCGCGCGCCCGTGCCCGTGATCCGGGCCGGGATCTTAGAGCAATAACGGCAGCGGATTAATATCGGGTAATCCGCTATTGAATAACGGGAATCAGACGAATGAAGCAGGAATCAATGCCGGTACTACGCCATTTCGATGTGCCGTATTACACGCAATGGGGCAGTCCGGAATGGGTGCGCGCGATTGTCGAGGACAACGCCGATCCCTGCGACGACCCTGCGTGGAGCCGCACTGGCTTTACCGAACCGGCGCGTTACCGCTTCTGGGCGAAGCGGCTCTGCGGGCTCACGTGCCTCGAATCCGCGCTGGACTTCTGGGGAATTGACCACGCGTCGCGCGCGGCGCTGCTGGACGAGGCATTGCGCCGCGGGGTGTATCGAATGCGCAACGATGGCGGCGTTGACGGATTGATTTACCGGGCGTTTGCGCAGTGGATGGCAGAGGCGTTCGGACTGCGGACAGAGGTGCTGCCGGAAGCCGGGATCGAAGAGATCGCGTCGCGTCTCGATGCCGATACGCTGGCGATTGTGTCGGTGAGTCCGGAAATCCGCTATCCGGATCGACCGAACGAAACGCGCGGCGGTCATCTGATTTTGCTGCACGGGCGCGATGACCGTGGCGTGTGGTTCCACAACCCGTCGGGCGTGGCGCCCTATCAGGCGGATGCGTATCTGCCGTTCGATACCATGAAGCGGTTCTATGCCGGGCGCGGGTTGACGCTCACACGCCCCGGTCCGGCCTGAGGACGCACGCGCTGATTAGCGCAGGCTGGTGCGGCGGCCGTTGTGGGCGATTTCCTGCGGCGCGCGATGCCGATCCGGCCCCGGGTTCGCCGTTTGAGCCAGCAGTCGTCGTAGAATCCGGTGTCCCCTGTTCTGGAGCGCCGGGTGTCTGAAGAGCGACGCAAGCCGTCCCGTTTCCGTTTGTCGCGCCGCGCCCGCCTCCCGTGGCAGGCGCCGCGCGCCCGCACGCTGTTCACGCGTCCGGCCGCATCGCCACAACGGATGCTCCTGCAGCGGCTCTACCTCGTCACCGGCCTGTGCCTGCTTGCGTTCGCCGCGCTGTATCTCGATCGCGACGGGCTGCGCGATGCCACCAGGGAAGCCACGAAGGAAGCGCTCAGCATCGTCGATCTGATGTACTTCACGATGGTCACCGTCGCGACGGTCGGCTACGGCGACATCGTGCCCGTCACTGCCCGCGCGCGGCTCATCGATGCCTTCTTCGTCGTGCCGATCCGTATCATCATCTGGTTTGTCTTTCTGGGCACCGCGTACCAGTTCGTCATTCAACGCGTCATCGAGGAATACCGCATGAAACGCCTGCAAAGACAGTTGCGCGATCACATCGTCGTGTGCGGCTTCGGGTTGAGCGGATCGGTGGCGGTGCGCGAACTGCTCGAAAGCGGCGTCGATCCGGATTCGATCGTCGTGATCGATCCACAGCAATCCGCGCTCGAAGCTGCGGCCGCGCTCGGTGTGGCCGGGCTGCTCGGCGATCCGTCGCGCGAAGATCTGCTGCAGCAGGTGCAGACGCGTCTCGCGAAAGCCGTCATCATCGCGGTGCAGGAAGACGCGACCGCGATCCTGCTGACGCTAACCGTGCGCAGCGTGGCGCCGGAAACGAAGATCGTCGTGCGCATCCAGGAGCAGACTTTCCAGCGGCAATTGCGTCAGGCGGGCGCTGACGTCATCATTTCGTCGACGAAGATCGGCGGTCTGCTGATGGCCGACGCGGTGGAGAGTACTTACATCGTGCCGTTCGTCAACGATCTGCTGTCGTCGCGGGGCCGGGTGAATCTGGTGGAGCGGGTCGCAGCACCGCACGAGGTCGGCTGCCCGAGCAACGCCGTACCCGGCGCGCTGGTGATCGGTCTCGCGCGCGATGGGCGTGTGCGCTCTTTTTACGAAGATCCGCCGTGTCCGATCGAGGCCGGCGATCTGCTGTTCGTGATCCAGTCGAACCGCCCGCCGGGCGATTCGAAGGGTTGAAGCAACAGGTTCTATAGCGCATCGATATAACAGCATGGAGGAGAACAGGATGACAGCTGGACAGGCGTTGATCGCAAAGAGGAGTGCCGTCGCATCATGAAGTTGAATCGCGTGATCAGCACCGTTGAAGTCCATACCGGCGGCGAACCGTTCCGGATCGTCACAAGCGGACTGCCCAAAATTCCCGGCAAGACCATCGTCGAGCGCCGTACGTGGCTCAAGGAACATGGCGAACCGCTACGTCGCGCGCTGATGTTCGAGCCGCGCGGCCACGCGGACATGTACGGCGGCTATCTGACCGAGCCGGTCAGCGAAGGCGCTGACTTCGGCATCATCTTCGTTCACAACGAGGGCTACAGCGATCACTGCGGTCACGGCGTGATCGCACTCGCGACAGCAGCCGTCTCGCTCGGTTGGATCGAACGCACGGAGCCGGAAACGCGCGTCGGCATCGACGCGCCATGCGGCTTCATCGAGGCATTCGTCGAATGGGACGGCGATCACGCGGGCGGCGTGCGCTTTGTCAACGTGCCGTCGTTCATCTGGCAGCGCGACGTGACCGTGACCACGCCGTCATTCGGCGAAGTCACCGGCGATATCGCGTTCGGCGGCGCGTTTTATTTCTACACGTCGGGCAAGCCGTTCGGGCTGGCCGTGCGTGAAGCGGAAGTCGAGCGGCTGATCCAGTTCGGCGCGGAAGTGAAGCGCGCGGCGAACGATGCATTCAAGGTCGAGCATCCGCATATCCCCGAAATCAACCACATCTACGGCACGATCATCGATAACGAACCGCGTCACGCGAGTTCGACGCAGGCGAACTGCTGCGTATTCGCGGATCGCGAAGTGGATCGCTCGCCGACCGGCTCCGGCACGGGCGGACGCGTCGCGCAACTCTATCTGCGCGGCCAGCTGGGCAAGGATGAGACGCTCGTCAACGAATCGGTGATCGGCACGATTTTTCGCGGACGTGTGCTCGCAGAAACGAAACTCGACCGCTTTGATGCCGTGATTCCGGAGATTGCTGGCGAGGCGTACATCTGCGGCTTCGCGAACTGGATCATCGACGAACGCGACCCGCTGACCTACGGTTTCCTGGTGCGCTGAGCGCGCCGCACGCACCGATGCAAAGGAACAATCCCGCATGACGACCCGCATTTTCGACGCCGCTGAAACCGCGCGGCTTACGCCTTACGCATCGCTCGTCGATGCGCTGAAGACGGCTGCATCCGATTACGCGCAGGGCCGTATCGTCAGCCCTGAGCGGCTTGTTGTGCCGCTGAACGCGGGCGGTGTGATGCTGTCGATGCCGGCCACCGCACCCGACCTCGCGATTCACAAACTCGTGAGCGTGTGTCCGGCCAACCGCGACCGCGGGCTGCCGACCATCCACGGTCAGGTCATGGCGAGCGACGCGGACACGGGCGAGACGCGCTTTATCCTCGACGGCCCGACGGTCACCGGCCGCCGTACGGCCGCGATGACGATGCTCGGCATCCAGACGTTTCTGCCGGCCGCGCCGCGCGACATTCTGCTGATCGGCGCGGGCACGCAGTCGGCGAATCATCTGGAAGCGATCACCGAGCTGTTCCCGGACGCGCTCATCCGCGTGCGCGGCAGTTCGCCCCCGCGTACGCAGGCCTTCTGCGACGCGCATCGCGCCGCGGCGCCGCGGGTGCAGCCACTGGCGGACGGCGAGGTGCCGGATTCCGTCGATGTCGTGATCACGCTGACCACCAGCAGGCAGGCCGTCTACGACGAGGCGCCGCGCGCGGACCGGCTCGTCATTGGCGTCGGCGCCTTTACGCCGGATGCGGTCGAAATCGGCGCGCGCACGGTGCTCGGCAGCACGCTGTTCGTCGACGATCTCGCGGGCGCGAAACACGAAGCCGGCGATTTCATCCAGGCTGGCGTGGAGTGGGGCGCGGTGACGGCCATCGCTTCCGTACTGCGCGCGACGGTTTCACCGATGGCGAGCAGAACGCCCATCGTGTTCAAGACAGTGGGCTGCGCGGCGTGGGATCTGGCCGCCTGCCGCGTGGCGCATGCCGCGTTAAGTGCCGGCTGACAAAACATTCAGCACGCCCGTGCGAACCGTGGATCCCCGACCACGGGCCGCGCGCCGCGCGTGCAAACAATCTCAAAACGTTGCACCATAGGCGTTCGCGAAAAAACGCCCGGTACGCTGCGCTTTTTCCGGCTCTGACAGACATTCTTACTGGTGCAACTGCGCTATGACGACCCAGACTACCCAGGCCTTGCCCGACTTGCCGCTCGACATGATCATCTTCGGGGGCGGCGGCGATCTGTCGGCCCGCAAGCTGTTGCCTGCGCTGTACATGGCGCATCAGCACTGCAACCTGCCTGCCGGTACGCGCATCCTGGCGATCGGCCGCAAGAACTGGACGCGTGACGAATACCTCGCGTTCATGGAAGAACATTCGAAGCCGTTCGTCGAACATAAGGCGCTCGACGCGGCGTCGTGGGACAAATTCCTGGCGCTGTTCGAATACGTGCGCATCGACGTCGATTCGGCCGCCGACTACGCGCGTCTCGCGGAAGCCTCGCGTCCGGGCGTGCGTCGCGTGTTCTATCTCGCGACCGCACCGAATCTGTTCACGACGATCTGCGACAACCTCGCAGCCGTCGGCCTTGTCGACGAACATTCGCGCGTCGTGCTCGAAAAGCCGCTGGGTCATGATCTGGCTTCGGCGCAGGCGATCAACAACTCGGTCGGGCAGCATTTCGCGGAAACGCAGATCTATCGTATCGACCATTATCTCGGCAAGGAAACCGTCCAGAACCTGATGGTGCTGCGCTTCGGCAACGCGATTTTCGGGCCGCTGTGGCAGGCGCCGTATATCAAGAGCGTGCAGATCACCGTGGCCGAGAACGTCGGCGTGGGCAGTCGCGCGGGCTTCTACGACGAAACCGGCGCACTGCGCGACATGGTGCAGAACCACTTGCTGCAGCTACTGTGCATTGTGGCCATGGAGCCGCCGGTATCGCTCGACCCGGATGCGGTGCGCGACGAAAAGTTGAAGGTGCTGCGCTCGCTGCGTCGCATGACCGACGAAGACATCGCACGCGATACGGTGCGTGGCCAGTACACCGCGGGCGCGGTGGGTGGGGAACCGGTGAAGGGCTATCTGCAGGAAGACAACGTGCCGGCCGACAGCCGCGCGGAAACCTTCGTCGCATTGCGTGCGCATATCAACAACTGGCGCTGGGCGAATGTGCCGTTTTACCTGCGCACCGGCAAGCGGATGCAGAAGAAGGTGTCGGAGATCGTCATCGAGTTCGCCGATCTGCCGTTCTCGATCATTCCGGCCGGGCCGCGCAATTACGGCAACCGGCTCGTGATCCAGCTGCAGCCGGCCGAGTCGATCCAGTTGCAGATGCTTGCGAAAGAACCGGGTAGCGGTCTGAAAATGCTGCCGGTGAACCTGAATCTCGATCTGGAGCAGGCCTTCACCGAACGTCGCGCGGAAGCGTATGAGCGTCTCCTGATCGATGTGATCCGCGGACGCCTCACGCACTTCATGCGACGCGATGAACTCGAAGCGGCGTGGGCATGGGTGGAGCCGATTATCGAAGGCTGGAAACGTTCGGGCGACAAGCCGCGTAACTACACGGCAGGGACGTTCGGGCCGGCTTCATCGTCGGCGTTGATGGCGCGTGAAAATAACGCGTGGTCGGAAGAGTCGTAACGTGAGGCAAACGCTGGACTGTTTGCGTGTGCAACGGTCCAGTGGCTGGTTCTTTGTCTCCCCCCGCTCATGCAACGTTATTGGCGCTCCAGGTGAGCCGCCGTTCGCGGCCACCTCGCGTCCTTCATCTAACCTCGTCCGGGTGCAGACCGCGCAACAGCTGCCGGACGCGGGACATATCCTGGCTCACGTGCTCCGTGCGCTCGAAAAGCTCCGCGAGCCAGTCGACGAACGCACGCACGCGCGGCGACACCTGACGGTTCTTCACATACGCCACTGAAACGGGCATCGGCGTCGGCTTCCATTGCGGCAGGACTTCGCGCAACTGGCCGGAGTCGAGATACGGCTGCGCGGCGATCCGTGCGGGCTGGATCATGCCGAGTCCACGCAGGCCGCAGGTCAGATACGCCTGCTCGTCGGTCACCTTCACGAAGCCGTTGACCTTCACGTTGAGTGCCTTGCCGCCGACCTCGAAATCGAAATCCACCGCGCGGCCGCTATGCGCCGACATGCAATTGACCGCGACGTGGTTGTCGAATTCATCGAGGCTCACCGGCATGCCGTAGCGTTCGAGATACGCAGGGCTCGCGCACGTGACGTGCTCGATCGTGCCAAGCCGACGCGCGGCCAGACCCGAATCCGGCAATTCGCCGAGCTGGATGCTGCAATCCACGGCCTCGCCGACGAGATCCACCGCGCGATTGCTCACACCGATCGTAAGATCGACATTCGGATAGCGCGTATGGAAATCATCGAGCGCGGGCAGCACGAGCGCGGTTGCTACCGCGCCTGGCATCTCGACGCGCAGACGGCCGCTGAGTCTGTCGGTTGCCTGATGCAGGCTCGCTTCCATTTCGTCGATGTCGGCAAGGATCTGCGCACAACGTTCGTAATAGGCCGCGCCTTCGACGGTGAGGCTGAGTCGCCGCGTCGTGCGCACGAGCAGTTGTACGCCGAGCAGCGCTTCGAGGTTCTGGACAATCGTGGTGACAGTGGCGCGCGGGATGTCAAGCGACTGGGCCGCGCGGGTAAAGCTGTTGGTATCGACGATACGGATAAAAGTACGCATCGCCTGAATACGATCGATCACGGACAATCTCCTGGTCAAGGACGGACTAGAGACGTGCCAAAGGCCAGCCGTGTGACGCAATGCGGATGGTCCGGCAGTGTTTATATCGTAAGGTCCAGCATCCATTCAGGGAATGGCAGAGGCTCTGAACGATTTGCCTGTTTCTCCTGGATTCAGGAGAAACAGCGTTGAGGTGTTCAAGACGTCGCCGCGATATACATTCATCGCGTCGATCAGAAGAGCGAAGCAGCGAGCAATAACGAACGACAGCACGGCAAAAAACGATCGGCAAACGAATCAGGCCGCGCGGAACATCCCCGCGCGGCCTCTGAACAACAAAGCTGTCGCGTTACTGCCGCAGCGAATCCATATCGATCACAAAGCGATATTTCACATCGCTCTTCAGCATACGTTCATACGCGTCGTTGATCTTCTGCATCGGAATCATCTCGATGTCCGACGTGATGCCGTGCTCGCCGCAGAAGTCGAGCATCTCCTGCGTTTCCGCGATGCCGCCGATCAGCGAACCCGCAAGACGCCGGCGCTTGAAGATCAGGTTGAACACCTGCGGCGACGGATGATCGTGCTCCGGTGCGCCGACCAGCGTCATCGTGCCGTCGCGCTTAAGCAGGTTGATGAACGGGTTCAGGTCGTGCTGCGCGGCCACCGTGTTGAGGATGAAATCGAAGCTGTTCGCATGCGCTGCCATTTCTTCCGGGTTCTTCGAGATCACCACTTCATCTGCGCCGAGACGCTTCGCGTCTTCCACTTTCGAAGTCGATGTCGTGAACAGCACGACGTGTGCGCCCATCGCATGCGCGATCTTCACGCCCATGTGGCCGAGGCCGCCCAGGCCCACGATGCCGACCTTCTTGCCGGGGCCCGCGCCCCACTGGCGCAGCGGTGAATACGTGGTAATGCCTGCACAAAGCAACGGCGCGACACCGGCAGGATCAAGGTTCTTCGGTACGCTCAGCACGAAGGCTTCATCGACGACGATCGCCGTCGAATAGCCGCCGTAGGTGTACTCGCCGGTCTCACGATCCTGACCGTTATACGTGCCGACAAAGCCGACTTCGCAATACTGTTCGAGGCCTTCCTTGCAACTCGGGCACGTGCGGCACGAATCGACGAGGCAGCCGACGCCAACCAGATCGCCGACCTTGTAGTTCGACACCTGCGGACCCACCGCTGTCACGCGGCCGACGATCTCGTGGCCGGGAACGGCTGGGTAGACGGTGTTCTTCCATTCATTGCGCGCCGTATGCAGGTCGGAGTGGCACACCCCGCAAAACAGCACGTCCATCTGGACGTCATGGTCGCGCAAGGCGCGCCGCTGAAGTTCGAACGGGGCGAGCTTCGATGTGGCGTCGAGTGCGGCGTAGGCATGAGTCTTGTTCACGGGACCTCCAGCAAAAATGAGTGTGCGACAGCGAATGTCGTGGGGAACGCGGATGCGGTGCCGGGCGTGCCGGCAGGGTTCCCATCGTAGGACTCGCCGTCACTCGGGGATAGACCTGATTATCTTGAAGGTTTGCCTGATTCTCCTGGACGCGCACATTGCCCGTGGAATGGTGCTAGATTTCAAGCCTTATCCTCCTGACGGGCATCGAACCCGCCAGACTGACCCCAACAGGCACCGTCATGGACATGACCCAACCGGCAACCGCCACCTGCGGCGGATTTATCAGCCCCGCGCAGAAGCACATGGTCGGGCTGCTCGGCACGCTCGCGCCCGCGGAGGGCTACACGCACTCATGCCTCGAAGGCGTGAGCTTCATGCGTTCGAACCGGCCGATTCCGCGTATGCCGGTGATGTACGAACCGTGCGTCGTAATCGTGTGCCAGGGGCGCAAGCGCGGCTATCTCGGCGACGATGTATTCGTCTACGACGCGCAGCAGTTCCTCGTGCTGTCGGTACCGCTGCCGTTCGAGAGCGAGACGGAGGCCAGCGAAGAAGAGCCGTTGCTGGCGATCAAGATTCGCGTGGATCTGACGACGATCGCCGAGCTGCTGATGGCGTTGAACGATACGCGCGGCACGCAGCAGATCGAACCGAAAGGGATTTATTCGACTGCGCTCGACCAGCCGTTGAGCGACGCGGTGCTGCGTCTGCTGGAAGCGCTTGTGTCGCCGCTCGACGCGCGCATTCTCGGGCCGTCGATCGTGCGGGAGATTTTCTATCGCGTGCTGAAAAGCGAGCAGGGCGACGCGCTGCGCGCAGCGTTGACACATCAGCATCATTTTGGCCGCATCGCGAAAGCGCTCCGGCTGATCCACGCGGATTACCAGGGCGATCTCGACGTCGACATGCTCGCGCGCGAAGCCGGCATGAGCCTCGCGGTGTTTCATGCTCAGTTCAAGCAGGTTACGTCGACGTCGCCGATGCAGTACGTGAAGGCGACACGCCTGCATCACGCGCGTCTGCTGATGGTGCAGGACAATCTGAACGCGGGCGCGGCGGCGGCACGCGTCGGGTATGAAAGCGCGTCGCAGTTCAGCCGTGAGTTCAAGCGGCTGTTTGGCTGCAGTCCGATTGAAGAAGTGCGACGCGTGCGCACGACCTTCGATGTTCCGCCGCCGCGTGTGCCGCCGCCGGCTATGCGCCATGTGACGGCGGCGTAGGGCGCATCACGTTACGCAGCTGCACCTGTAACGCGACGCCTTGAGCGCGCGTTTTACCCCGTTTTGCCCGGATAAACGCCTACGTCAGCGCGGGCGCATCATGACAGCAGACGCACAGCTTGTTGCCTTCGGAATCGCGAAAGTAGGCGCCGTAGTAGTGCGCGTGATACTCAGGCCGCAAACCGGGCGGTCCTTCGCAGACACCGCCATGCGCAAGCGCGACGGCGTGCGCGCGATCAACCGTCGCGCGATCTTTCGCAAGCAGGGCGATCATCGCGCCGTTGCCGCACGTCGCAGGCTGACCATCGTACGGCGCGCCGATCAGAAAGAGCGGACGTGGTGCGTCGGCGGACACCCAGCCGGCCCAAGGCCTTGCATCGTCGCGAAACTTCAGGTGCAGGTCGAGTTCACCCATGAGCGCGGAATAGAAGCTGAACGCGCGGTCAAATTGAGTGATGCCGATAAACACGTGGGACAGCATATGGATTGACTTCCTGTGGTCGGGGCGCGGGGCAATTGCAAGCAGGTAACACCGGTACCAGCATGATTCGACAACTGGCTCACCGCTCAGGCATTACCCATATTGCTCACCTGGATTGCATAGTGCGCGCGTTTCTCTTCGTACATCAACAGATCGGCGCGCTGCACTGCGGCTTCGAGTCGCTCGCTCTGCTGGCACGTCGCCGCGCCCATCGAGAAACTCAGCGTCGAGCCCGGATAGAACTGGTTATTCAGCTCGACGAGTTGCCGGATCGTTTCGATCATCGCTGTGCCGCCGCGTTCGTCGGTGCCCGGTAACAGGATCGCGAATTCGTCGCCGCCGATACGTGCTGCGTGAAACGGCGTTTCGAGCGCTTTCGCGAGTACTTCGCCCGCGCGGCGCAGCAACGCATCGCCGGCTGCGTGGCCGAGCTGGTCGTTGACGCGCTTCAGGCCGTTAAGGTCTGCCATGATGACCGTCACGGGGAACGGACCCTTGCGTTCGAGACGGTTCAGTTCATCTACATAGAACGACCGGTTGCGCAGCTTCGTCAGCACGTCGTGCTCGCCGAGGAATTCGAGATACGCCTCCGCCTTCTTGCGCGCGGTGATATCCGTCAGCGCGACGAGCACGAGGTCCCAGTTGCGTTCGTGGCCAGGCAGCACGGAGAACTGCAGATGCACGTGCAGTTCGTTGCCTTCCAGCGAATAGTTGAGCACTTCGCGCTGCTGGAACAGCTTGTTATCCCACAGGTCGATCAGCTGCTCGCGAAAATGCGGGCGCATGTCGTCGCGGAACACGTCCTGCAGGCGCGCGAGCAGCGTTTTCTTGTCGGGCGCCGAAAACATGTCGAGCGTGTGCTGGTTCACGTCGATCACGTGAATTTCCTGCATGCAGCGCTCGACGAACTCAGGATGCGCATCGGTGAACACGCGGAAATCGACAATACCCGCCGCGCGTGCCCCATCGAGCAGACGTTTGACCGCGCTGAAATCCTCGACCCACAGCGACACCGGCGAATGTTCGAACAGCCCGCGCGCATACAGTTCGCCTTCAACGATACGGTGCCGCGCGCCTTCGAGTTCGGTAATGTCTTCGACGGCAACGAGCACGCGGTCGAGGCGCGCCTCATGACCCGGCAAGACGTTGCCTTTCACGAGCACATCGAGCCGCCGGCCGCCGAGCGTGTAATTGACCGTCTTGCTGACGAAGTGCGTCTGGCCGTCCCACAGCTGGCACAACTCTTCGATGTGGGTTTTCAGCATGTCGTCGCGAAACACGCTGCCGAGGTTGTCGGTCAGCACGCTCAGGTCCGCAGCCTCGAATTGCGTCAATGTCCGCCGGTTGACCTTGACGACCCGGATGCGCGACGAGCACTGCGCCACGCGCGAGATATCTTCCGCGAAAAACGCGCGCAGGTTAGTGACGCCTCCTGCCTTCCATTCTTCGAGCAGCGCCTGCACGCCGCTGAAATCCTCGAGCCACAGCGAGACCGGCGCCAGTTCGAACATTTCGGTGTCGTCGCTGACGAGCGGGCGGTCGCGCAATCCACCTTGCATACTGAGGTTATCCGGCATGACGCATCCGTAGTCGATAGTGCGACTATTTTAAGACGAGTTCGGAGTCGCCAGAAAGCAGGGTAGTGGGGTTTCAGTTTGCGGTGCAGCCGCAGGCCCGGCGAAAGGGCGTGCAGGCCGTGCTGGCCGGGGTTTGGCTGAGGTCATTGCGTGATCGGTCCACGCAGTGCGAGGCGCCGGATATGCGCGACGGGCAGGCACTGCCGGGCGACCACGCGCCACGGCAGTCATTCAACGTTTCAGAGCCCGGTGACCACCCGCTCCAGTTCGCCGAGGAATTTTTGCCAGCCGTAACGGGCGCCCTGATAGTTTTGCTCATTGTCGGGCGAGAAGCCGGACTGCTCCATCCGCAGATGCGTGCCGCCGTTCGTTGCGCTCAGCGTGAAGGTGACGACGGTGGTCAATCGTCCGGCCTCTTCGCCGGACGAATTCCAGCTGTAGGAAAGAAGCCTTTCAGGTTCGACAGCCAGCACTTCGCAATCGGTGACGCCGTTCCAGTGCGCCATGGGCGTGGCGCGAAGCGTGAAGCTATGGCCGACAACCGGTCGAAAATCGTTCTGCATCAACCAGTCTTCGATGAGGTGGCTTTGCGTCAGGGCGCGCCAGACCTTTTCCGGCGGGTGGGGTATCTGGCGCTCGACGACCAGCGAGCGCGTGGCAGTAGTGGAGGTGTTCATGGCTGGTTCGATGTGAGATCACTCAAGGAAATTTGCGTTCGATTTCATCGAAGAACGCGCTGGAAAGGCGGGAGAAATCGTCTGCGCTCAGACCGACCGCATCGCCGACCGCGTAACCCAGTACGGATTTCGCCGGGTCATAGCGGATTGTCTTGTCGAGCTGGAACGTACCGTCGGCGCTCGCAACCGAGTTCGCCAGAATGCGGACCTCGTTGAGCGGATTGCCATCCTTGCCTTCCATGGCGCGTGCGCGGTGACAGAAGTAGTCGTTCAGCGCCAGCACCATGTGGTTGAAGAGATGCGGCTCGAACGCCTTGATGGAGGCCGGCGGTTTTGCCGACTGCACGTCGTGGAAGGTCGACAGAAGCTGGTTCACCTTCGCACGGCAGTCGCCGACGTATTTTTTGTCGTAGCTATTCACGCTCAGCATGGGGCGATGCTCCTTCTGGTCAGAGTGTCGTGAGGATGTCTACTGGTCCATCCGGTTCAACAGGGATTCGAGCTTGTCGAAGTGCTGGTTCCAGAGGGAACCGTAAAGCGCCATCCAGTCGATGAGCGGCGCAAGGCCTTTGAGTTCCGCGCTGTAGTGCGTCTCGCGGCCGCTGCGCCGGTAGCACACGAGGCCGGCCTGTTTCAGCACGACCAGATGCTTCGAGACCGCCGGTTGCGAGATGCCGGCGCGTTCGGTGAGCGCGCGCACCGTCTGCTCGCCATCGCGGGCCAAGCCTTCGAAGATGCCACGCCGGGTTGGATCAGAGAGCGCGGCGAACAGGTTGTCGAAGCCGGTTTGCATGACTAAATCCATAACCTGAGAGCTATTGATTCGAATCATAGCTGGTGGGTTATGGGTTGTCAATACGTGTTGATGTGCCCGCGCGGCGTATGTTTGTGACTTCAACCTTCGTCGGGCACGCTCGTGGAAGTGCGGGCGAAACGGAGGGCAGGCAGGTATACTTCGGCTGCCGCAGCTTTGACTGCCACAGGATCGCCTGCCGCAGGATCGCCTGCCGCAGCCTTCTCAACCAGCGTCGTTCAACCAGAATCTCCGCCGGGTCATGAAGCCTTCCTTGCTGGTCCTGATTCCTCTCAACGAGGACAGTCACGCGGATATCTCCGCATCGTTCGATCTCATCTACGCGCCCACTTCCACGCAACGCGCCGAGGCTATGGCTAGTCACGGCCACACGATCCATGCCGTGCTGACTAACGGGACGACGGGTTTGACCGCTGATGAAATCGACGCCTTGCCGCAACTCGAGTTCGTTAGCGCGTTGGGCGCGGGTTACGAAAACATCGCCATCGATCATGCGCGGGCACGCGGTATCGCGCTTGTGAATGGCGCGGGCACCAATGACGATTGCGTCGCTGATCACGCGTTTGCGTTGCTGCTTGCGACGGTACGCGACGTGCCGCAGCGCGATCTCGCGACACGCAACGGCGTATGGCGCGACGCATTGCCGATGCGTCCGACGGTCTCCGGCAAGCGGCTTGGCATCATCGGCCTTGGCAACATCGGACAGAAGGTAGCGCGGCGCGCGGCCGGCTTCGATCTTGAGGTCGGCTATCACAACCGCAAGCCGCGTGACGGCACGACGAACCGTTACTTCGATAACGTACTGTCGCTCGCGCAATGGAGCGACTATCTCGTCGTTGCGACGCCGGGTGGCGCGTCGACGCATCACCTGGTTGATAAAACCGTGCTCGATGCGCTGGGGTCGTCGGGCTTTCTGGTGAATGTCTCGCGCGGTAGCGTGGTCGATACGGCGGCGCTGGCCGCTGCGTTGAAGGACGGCGCTATTGCAGGCGCCGGGCTCGATGTTTACGAGGGCGAGCCGCATCCGCCGCAGGCGTTGCTAGCGTTGACCAATGTCGTGTTGACACCCCATGTCGGCGGGACTTCGCCGGAAGCGGTCGCGGCGGCGGTTAAAAATTTCATCGAAAACGCCACGCGCCATTTCGCGGGTGAGGCGGTGCTGACGCCGATCTGATAGTGCGGGCACTACGATTTTATGACCTTGGAAATTACGCTCATGGCGTCACATACCGCAGTCGTCGAATGGAACGGTAACGGCAGCAAATTTACCGACAATCGCTATAGTCGCGCGCATCGCTGGACGTTCGATGGCGGTGCCGTCGTGCCTGCGTCGAGTTCGCCGCATGTTGTGCGTGTGCCGTTTTCTGATCCGGCAGCGGTCGATCCGGAAGAGGCTTACGTCGCTGCGCTGTCGAGCTGTCACATGCTGTGGTTCCTGTCGATCGCGGCGCAGGAAGGTTATGCGGTTGCCGCGTATCGCGATGAAGCGGAAGGCACGATGGCGAAGAATGACGAAGGCAAGGAAGTTGTCACGCGTGTGGTGCTAAAGCCGCTCGTTACGTTCACGGGCGAGAAGATGCCCACCGACGACGCGTTGCATCATCTGCACCACGCCGCACATGGCGCCTGCTTTCTGGCGAATTCGGTAAAGACGGTGATCGAGGTGGAGGGGAGCTGGACGTATCGCGCGGGCGTGAATTGACTAGCGTCCGCTTCGGTGGATATCGAACGCTTACTTTCGGCTGCGGATTCAACCGGTGGATGCAACAGATTGGTGAAATCGTTCGGCGGGTCGTTGGCAGGTATTCGTTGAAAGCGATTGCACCCCGACTTGCGCCGCGTCAGCCTCATCTGGGACTGCAACTCGTGGGATGCCGAATGCCTTTTCGAGACCCGCCGATTGCGAGGCGAGGATCTCTCGCTTCACATCGCCCGTCGACCTCGAAGCTGCAGTATCGATACTGTTCGGGTGTCATCGCCTGACCTCCTGGGCCTTTCACTCGAGCGGAACCGTCAGGCGGTCGATCACGGCACCCGTCTGAGGGCGTACACCACGCCACCATGCGAATGCTTCTGCTGCCTGCTCCACCAGCATCCCGACTCCGTCCGCGACACTCTGCACACCCGCATTCCGCGCGAGTCTCAGGAAGGGCGTCAACCGCTTGCCGTAGGCGAGTTCGTATGCCACACCCGCGGGACTGAAAACGCTCGGTGGAACCGGCGGCAGATCGCCGGTCAGACTGGCCGACGTCGCGTTGACCACCAGATCGAACCGTCCCATCGCTTCAAGTTCGCCGTATCCACAGGCGACCAGCGGACCGCTCGTAGCGACCCGTGCGACCAGCGCCTTGACCTTTGCGATATCTCTGTTAGCGACGACCAGTTCGGCGGGTCGCGCGGCAAGGAAGGGCAGCAATGCGCCACGCAGTGCGCCGCCCGCGCCGAGAATAAGCACGCGCTTGCCGGCCATCGGCAAACTCAGGTTGACTTCGATATCGCGCACCAGGCCGACGCCATCAAAATTCTCGGCGATGATCCGGCCGTCCTTAAAGCTCAGCGCATTGGCGGCGCCAGCCAGTTCCGCCCGTTCGCTGCGTTCGCCGGCCATCGCAAATGCTTTCAGCTTGAACGGCGCGGTCACGTTCATGCCTTTGCCGCCCGCTGCGATGAACGCGCGCACGGTCTCGGCGAATGCGTTCTGCGGCTCCAGTGGACCTTCGATTGCCGTATAGGACATGTCCTGCTGCGTCTCCTGCGCAAAGAGACCGTGGATCAGCGGGGATTTCGTATGGCCGATCGGATTGCCAATCACTGCATACTGGTCAGTCATCATGGCCTCACTTTCGAATACAACACGCCATCAGATTGCATCGCGTCGATCTCGGCTGCGCAGAAGCCCAGCGATTGCGCCACTTCCGCGTTGTGCTGACCGAGATCGGGCGCGACCTCGCGGATCGTCGTGTCGCAGTCGGAGAAACGGAACGGCAGGTTCGGCAGGCGCAACTTGCCGTAGCGCGGGTGCTCCTGCTCGACCACCATGCCTCGCGCGACGATCTGCGGATCGGCGAGCACTTCGTCGATGCGCTGCACCTTCGCGCAAGGCACGTCGATGTCATCCAGCAGTTCAAGCACCTGTGCGACGGGTCGGTTTGCCACCCAGGGCTTCACGACGGACAGAATGTCCAACCGGTTCGCATTGCGTCCCGCGAGGGTGTGAAAGCGTGTGTCGGTGCCAAAACCGTCCGGTCCGCCGTGCGACTCGACCAGGGCGGCGAAGCGCTGCCACGCGTCGTCCACCTGCGCTGCGATCACGAGGTCGCCGTCGGCGGCACGGAACACGCCGTAGAGCGTTGACGTGGGCATGTCGTGACCAGTCTGTTCAGGGACGATGCCTTGCATCGTGTAGCACTGCACCGCGTATTCATGCATCGACACCAGCGTGTCGTACAGCGCCATGTCGATGTGCTGACCGCGGCCGCTCTTCACGCGACCAAGCAGCGCGGCATTGATCGCGGCCACCGCGTGAATGCCGGTGTACATGTCGCCGAGCGAAATACGCATCAGCGGCGGCGGTTCACCGGGAGTGCCGATCATCTGCATGATCCCGCTCTTCGCTTCGGCAATCAGGCCGAAACCGGCGCGATGCGCATCGGGTCCCGTGTGGCCGTAGGCCGAGATTGAGCAGTAGACGAGGCCCGGATTGCGCGCGGACAGTTCGTCATAACCCAGCCCGAGCTTGTTCAGTGCACCCGGCCGGTAGTTCTCGACGAATACGTCTGCCGAGTCGCACAGCCGCTGCATGAATTCCTTGCCGCGCCGATCTCGCATGTTGACGCTGACACCGCGCTTGCCCATGTTGAGTTGCAGGAAATAGCCGCTCTGTTCGTCGTCGAGCACAGTCGCGTGCTGACGCCCTGCGTCGCCGCTGCCAGGTCGCTCAACCTTGATGACTTCGGCGCCTAGCGCCGCGAGACAGCGTCCAACATACGGACCGGCCAGAAAATGGCTGTAATCGACGACGCGAATACCTTCGAGAGGACGTGCTTGCATCAGAATGCTCCCGGTCGGCGCGGCACCATCAGACGATGCTCGCCATGCTGAACGACATTTCCGTCCTGATTAATCAGTTCGGACGGCAGTACGACGATCCCCCAGTCGGGACGGCTCTTGCTTGCCCGCATCGCGCCCACGCGGAACTTGACATGCAGCACGTCATTGACCTTGATCGGCAGGTTGAAGTCCCACGTCCACCCGAGCGACATGCCGGGCAGGAAGCGGTAGTCGCTTTGCGTCTTGAGCCCATCGGCGATAGACAGGCCAAACAGACCGTGTGCGACGATCGAACCGAAGTGGCTCGCGTTCGCGTATTCCTCGTCCACATGAACCGGTGTGTGATCGCCCGTGAGGTCGGCGTAGGCCAGGATGCGTTCTTTGGTTACGGTATAGGTTGGGCTCACGCACTCGTCGCCTTCGCGGGCGTTATCCCAGTATTTTTCAATGATCGTCATGTCACACCTCTGAACGCGGATTGATCGCCAGCGCCTGCGCGACGCGGGTGGCAGGCCTGGCCTGAATCAGTTCGACAGCAAGGCCGTCCGGCAGGCGCAACCAGTTGCGTCCCTGTGGCATTTCGCTGACGTCATACTTTTGCGCGGCAGCCAGCGCGGCCTCCATGTCTTCGCACATGACACCCAGGTGGCCCAGGCGGCCTTCAGGCGCGTCATGCTGCGGGTTATGGATGAATTGCAGACCGCCGAGCGTCCAGTACTGACGGGGTTCCTCGACGGTGCCGTCGACCTCGCGCATCGTCATGCCGAGAACGTCTTCGAAAAAACGGATGTGCCAGTGGATGTCCTTCACCCAGATGGCGACATGCTCCAGATAAGCCTTGCTGCCGTTCATGCGGTTGTCTCCCTGTGTTGTCGGTCGGTCATGGCGCGCTCGATGCCCTTGATGCACGCCACCAGCGTCGCGTTGACGGGCGTCGGCACGCCGTGCCGTTGTCCCCAGCGCACGACCGCGCCGTTGATAAAGTCGATTTCGGTGATGGAGCCTTTTTCGAGGCTTTGCAGCATCGAAGTCTTGAAGGTGGCGGATAGTCCCTCGCCGGCGAGGGTCCACGGGCGTTCGGGATCGGTGGTGGAGAGCGTTACGCCTGCGGCCTGGGCGACCGCGATCGCTTCGGCGACCGCTGCGAGCGCCGCCGTCTTCAGAAGCGGTTCGTCGTAAAGCTGACCGTAGGTCAGGCCCGTGGTGCCCGTCAGCGCGCCGGTTGCGACATTGACCAGCAGCTTGTCCCACATCGTGCCGACGATGTTGTCGCTGATCGCGGTGGCCAGTCCGGCGGCGTTGAAGGTTTCAGCGATCGCCGTCACGCGGGAGGTGATCCGGCCATCGAGTTCGCCGATGTAAGTCGCCTTGCCGGCGACGCCGGACTCGATGTGCCCCGGATTGCGCATCACGCCGCCGACGTACGTCTTGCCGGCCAGCACGCGCTCGCGCCCCACGATGTCGGCGAGCACATCTTCGTGCCCAAGGCCGTTCTGCAACGACAGGACCAGCGTGTCGGGTCCGATCAGCGCGAGGGCGCCGCGCATCGCCGCATCGGTATGAAATGACTTGACCAGCACGACGACCAGATCGACGGCGCCGGCCTCCGCGGCCCGCGTCGCCGCGCGGACTTTCACGCGACGCGAGCCGTTCGCATCGTCTACGCATAGACCATCGCGTCGCATGGCCTCTATGTGTGCCGCAGAGCGGTTCAGCAGCCAGACTTCGTTGCCGCCTTCGGTCAGCGCCGCGCCAATGGCGCAGCCCAGCGCACCCGCACCCAGAATCGCAATCTTCACTGTCGTCTCCATAATCTGGAGATCAAGATACGATTCGGCGCTCATGTCCGCAATGCAATGGATACAATGACGTCATTGCGCCAGACAATATCGCTATGAACCCGGCAGAACTCCCCGATCTGAAGCTGCTGCAGCTTTTCGATCTTCTCTACGATGTCCGCAGCGTCACACGCGTCGCGGAGCAGCTCGGACAGAGTCAGCCGACGATCAGCATCTGGCTCGGGCGTTTGCGGGAGCATCTGCAAGACCCGCTGTTCATACGTACGCCTGGCGGTATGGCACCGACGCCGCAAGCCGATGCGCTTATCGGCCCGTGCAGGGAGATTCTCGAATCACTGCGGCGCTTCGCTGCGTGGGAGATTGCATTCGATCCCACCACCGCAAAGCGGCGGTTCCGCATCTGCATGACCGACGCGAGCCACATCACGTTGCTTCCTCGAATGCTGGCGCACGTGCGCGCGCAGGCGCCGGGGATCCGCCTCGAAGCGGCCAGGATCGACGGCAATACCGAACGCGCGCTGGAATCAGGTGAGGCAGACCTTGCGATCGGTCACGTGCCCTGGCTCGGCGGCAACATTTACCAGCAGCAGTTGTACACGCAGGACTGGGTGTGTCTGATGAATAAGCATCATCCGCGCGTGCGCGGAAAGGTCGGGCTTAAGCAGTACCGCGCGGAAGGCCATGTCGCCATCGCGGCAGGGACCGGGGCGCAACTGCTGGAGCAGGCTCTTGTGCGCGAGCACGTTGAGAGGGACGTTGTACTCGAGCTGCCGGGTTTTCTCGGGCTCGGGGCCATCATCAAGAGCACCGACCTGATTGCCACGCTGCCGCGGCATATCGGCGAGACGCTGGCGACGGTGAATGACCTGTCGGTGCATCCGTGTCCGATACCGGTGGAGGGATTTGCGGTGCGGCAGCACTGGCACGCCCGCTATCACCACGAAGCGGGAAATCGCTGGCTGCGCGATCTGGTGGTTCAGCTATTCAGCAGTTTGCGGTGACTTTTCGCGGGACTGCGTTTGTCGCGGCGTCCTGAGAGGCTCTGCCTTATTGCTGTGCGGAGAACAGGTCTCGCGCTCACGTCTTCCACAACGCGAACTCCCCATGCGCGAGTTCCTGTTTGAGAAAGTCCACGCAGACGCGCACCTAAGGCTTACGCGGATGACGGTTTAGGGTCGTACAGCGTTGGCCACGTCAGGCATGAACCGGGCAGGACCGGTCGCCCAAGGAGGCCATTCACGTAGCGCCTGGTCGCCCCGCTCGGGGTGGCGAAACCGCGAGCGAGGAATTTCAGCGATCGCCGCGATCTCGATCATCAGTTCAGGTCGGTATAGACGTTCGACCTGGACGGTCGTTGTGACTGGATATGGCTCGGCAAAAAATTCTTGTCGGATGTCTCCAGTGGTCATGAAGGCCTCAATGTCCGTTGCATAGTGAACCACCGAAATCACATCCGCCATTTGCCCACCCATCGGTGCCAGAACGTCACGAACATTCTCCAGAACCTTGCGCACCTGCGCCCTCATGTCGTTTTGCCCGACGACTTGCCCGTGCCGATCGAGTGACACCTGCCCCTTCAGGTGAACGACCTGACCATCGCCCTGGATGACGGCCATCGAGAATGCGCCGAACGGCGACCAGACATCGGGTGGGTTCACTGCATTTACCATTACCGAACTCCTGCGGCCAGTTGTCCGTGGGAATTATGCATTACCTAAGATGCGGGCGTCGATTGGCCGCTATGGAGACAGTCGAGAGACTGCTTCGGGTTGCAGGCCAGCAATGGAGATTGGCAACTGGTGGGCAGGTTTTCGATCGCACCGGACTGCGCTGCGGTTCGTGATGCCCTGGCGAAGGGGACGTTTCAGCTCGTTGAGCCGCGACTGCGAGACATTCAGGTCAATGGCGGCTTGTGAATGCGGATTCAACCGGTGGATGCAACACACTGGAGATCGCGCGAGCAGGAGGCGTGTTGCAGATGAGCTTGCGGGATTGCTCATCGGCGCGGTCGTCAGTGTTCCAGTACACGCGCCGGTCGTATTCACCGCAATCGAAGCGGTGTCGGTCGCGCGCAGCGCGCGGTGATTGCCGGCGAGCGCGTAAACGTTTCCATCGCCGGCCTGCAGGCTGATTTGCGCTGAAATTCGCAACCACGCGCTTCGCGACCAGAAACACGTCGTCACCGCTAGAGCGAAGCGTCCCTGGAAGTAACGGCTGCATCCAGGGACGCAGTCGGAGGCACGAACACCGGTGCTGCAACTGCGTCGCGGGCACGAAGACATAACCGGCGCGGAATGCCTGCGCGCGGCTGAAGCGCTGCAGACTGCTTCTAAGTTGGGAACCGTACATTACTGATGTCGGGTGCCGACTAGATTGATGTTGCCGGATTGCTGGCAGCGTGTTGCAAAACGCGCGGCATGACCGGCCGGGATCGACAATCATCTATCCGGGAAAGTGGTCATTACGCGGAATTCGTAATTCACCATCCATTCGGATACCTGAGAAATGCGAGGAGAAAGACGGATGCGCATCAATGTCACAAAGCCTTTCCTTCCCGCCATCGATGAGTATGTTGAATTAGTCGAAGACATTTTCACTCGGGGATGGCTGACAAACAACGGACCTTTCGTCAACCTGCTGGAAGCGAAACTCAAGGACTATCTCAAGGTGGGCAGCCTCTGCTACGTATCGAACGGCACGACTGCACTGCAACTGGCGATTCGCGCATTGAACCTGTCCGGTGAAATCATCACCACGCCGTTCAGCTTTGTGGCGACGACGTCGAGCATCGTGTGGGAACGCTGCCGCCCGGTAATGGCTGACATTGATCCAGACACGCTCAATATCGATCCCGAGCAGATTCGCCGCGCTATTACGCGGAACACCAGCGCCATTCTCGCGACACATGTCTTCGGCAACCCCTGCGATGTGTACGCGATCGAGGACATCGCGCGCGAATATGACCTCAAGGTAATCTACGACGCCGCGCATGCATTCGGCACATCAATCAACGGCGAATCGATCTTCTCCTGGGGTGACATCACTGCGACAAGTTTTCACTCGACCAAACTGTTTCACACCGTCGAAGGCGGAGCCGTTATCGCTCGCAATCCGCGCGTGCACGAGACGCTGATGGCGATACGCAGCTTTGGCCAGGTCGGCGATGAGTTCGTTTGCGTCGGCACCAATGCGAAGAATTCGGAATTCCACGCCGCGATGGGCATTGCGAACCTGCAGCATATCGAAGAAATTCTGGCGAACCGCAAGGCGCTTTCCGAGCGGTACGATGAAATGCTCGACGGCGCGAATGTGCGCCGGCCGCTGATCTGCGTACCCTGCACCCGCAACCACGCCTATTACCCGCTCATTTTCCAGAGCGAGACAGCGCTGAAGCGGGTGCTCGAAGCCTTGCACCGGGAGGACGTTTTCCCACGACGCTACTTCTATCCTTCGCTATCGTCGCTGCGCTACGTCGGCGCACAATACACCCCTGTCAGCGAAGACATCGCACGCCGGGTTCTTGCGCTGCCGCTGTATTTCGGGCTTGAGACCGCGGATGTGGATATGATTGCCCGTATCGTCGCGCGCGATTCCGGCCCTCCCAGCTTGCATCGGTCAGAGAGGTGCTCTCCACGACAATCTCATCTTTTGAATAGTGCGACTTTCTGAAGACAGGAACTTTCGCGATTGGCATTCGTTAGATGGAAAGCCACTGCGTTTCCATCTAACCGAAAAATTGTGACCGACCAGACAGAGTCTCGTCCGTGGGGACACCGACTGCGGAACTGGTTAGCGGAGCCGCAATCGATCTGTTCCAGACAGGGTCATCACGATACGGACGTTGGGTGTATTCGAGATCAATCGCGAGCGTCGACGGGGATTCAACGCCTGGGTCCTTTCATACTCTCCGTTTCCATCGCGGCATTCCGCTCTTCGCTGGCCTCAATAGGCTCCATGGTCTCGTCGATTGAGGCTGTCGCGCGCTCTGTGGCGGCCTTCGTTTCGTCCGCGGTGGCATCGGATTCATCGACGTCGTCACCTGGCGGCTCCAGCATGTCTCTAAGCATGGCCTCCAGCTCCGGGGTGTCCCACGGCGCGCCATGCTGCTTTTTCTTCTTTATGTAGTGCCTGATTTCTGCGTCCTGCTCCGGAGTCAAGGGAAGACCACGAAAGGTGCTTTGAGGGGTAGCGTCGACCATGGCGGTGCTCCGGGAATTTCTCGTTTTGAGTGTAGCGCGTTTGGTCGAAGAGCCTCAACTATCGGTCTATGCATCGGCCTATATAACGGCACGATGCCGGTGCAAATTGCGCCGGGTCATGAAGGACGGCAGGAACTACGAAAAAACGGTTAAAGCGGTTTGCGACCGGGTCCGCGCCAAAACCGCAGGCTGGTTGTTTCCGGCTGCAACCGGACCGGACAGGACTCGACGAAGGCCTGGTGCTCAGGTTTCCCGATGGCGCCAGCAGCTACGACTACTCCAGACACTGTGCATGCGTGTTCCCGGAGCCATGACGGGTCGCGACGACCCGGACGCACGAGCCGACCTCGTCCCCGGTGATCGCCCGAAACGAAAAATCGAACTGATGTCGCAGATCTCAGCTTTTTCTCGACGTCTTTGCGACAAATTGCGTGGGTGTGTGCTGAACCTTCTCGCTCCCGCACTTCGGACAACGCGGATGTGCGGTTTGATGTTCAGCGAGATGTTCGGCGTGTTCGAACAACTCGCCGCAGACTTCACAACGGTACTGGTAAGTCGGCATGACAACTCCTCCAAAGCAAATCCCGCACGTGCTCGCCAGATACGCCCTCGACGCCCGGCACTGTATTTATTCTAGTGCAGGAATTGCAGGCGTCTGCGCTCGCCCGGCACTCATCAAGCAGGCGACATGGGTCGCCTGCGCTAGCCCTGGCGGAATGTTTTCAGCTCTTTCGGCGGACGCTTGCCGTCGATGATCGCCTTCGCTTCCGCAATCGCTGCATTCAGAGCCCAGTCTTCCTGACGATATCCCTCCTCCTCGAGGCATTGGACGGGGATTTGCATGGGTTGCTCTGTATCAAATTCGCGCGGTATAAGCACGAAACCGTTGAATCCGAATATCTGCAAGTGCCCGTCCCCGACGCCCTGTTTCGCGAGCGTTCGAACCAGGTACTTAAATCCGTTGTACGTGTTCTCAGCGTGGGCCATGTCAATCTCCATCATCATTCAGGAAGACTCGCAGCATGAACATCGACACGAACAGGCTGCGTGAGATTGCCGAGCGCACGACGCCGGGGATCGTGGAAACGGTGGACTGGCGATAACGCCAGGCGCCTCAATGCGGGGCAGCCCCGACGGCGGCGTGCTGCATACTGCCATGGTACGCCTGGACTATGCCGACGTCGCCTGCGGCGCTACCGACGTGGACGGTCGTGGCCCCGTTCGATCAGGTCGAAAGGCTTCTGTTTGAGAATGCGTAACTGTCGGCGCTTTTCAGCACGGCCCGGCTGGCACCTAATCCTGGCCCCATAGCGGCGGGCTCATGGTCGTGTCGTAGGCGGTGAACATGATGTTGAAACTCACACTGATGCGTGGGCGGGCGCTCGTGTTCGCTGACACCGAATGGGGCAGCCAGGCGGGAAACACGAGCAGGGTGCCGTCATTGACCGCCACCACCACCTGGTCGGTGTTGTACGCCGTCAATTCGGTGACCGGCGGACGAATGATCGCACTCTGAGGTCGCGGATCGTGGAAATTGATCGTGTCTGCGCCTGCCTGCGTTTGCAGATAGTAGACGCCGCTCAGGAAATTGTTGGGATGGCTGTGCGTGGCGTGTGCCGCACCCGGGCCCAGCACGTTGACCCAGCACCCCGTGATGCAGAACGGGGCCTCGGGTACCTTCAGAAACGCGAGCACGTCGGCCGCGGCTGCGTTGATGCAGGTGACCAGCTCAGAAAAATCGGGCGTCTGATGCTGTTTGTGTCCGGATTGCCAGGTCGCGCCTGTGCGAGTTCCGCGACCAGCGCGCATCAAGGTTTCGACATACGCCAGCAGATCCCGGTTAAGTGGTTCGTAGCACACCGGTTCGAGGCGGCTCTGCCACACGAAGGTTGGGAACAGACGTACGACGTCCGGAGTTTGGGGCTGCATGGCCGTTTGCGCGCTGCGCTGACAGAGGAACACACATCTGTACTATAGCCGCGAAGGCAGCATGCAGACGGCGTCTGGACACTGCGTGCGGCACGCGACGCGACGCGCGTTCCAGGCCCGTCCGTACTTGTGGAGGTGGAGCACGCCCGCAATTCCAGCGACAGATGCGCCTCCCGGTTCGGCAAGCGGCCGATTCGTCAGGCGTGCCTGATCGTGGGTGGCGGACGGCTGGCGGGCGCAGGCGCACTGCCTTCTGTCTGAATGTCTATACTGTAATTTATGTGTAAGAGTTCGCCTTGTTTCAGTACTGTCTGACTCAAGCGGCTGCCCGAACACGAGGTCAAGGCGAATGGGCATGGTCGTGGGGAGACACATATGTTCAAGCATCTGTTGGTGCCGACCGACGGGTCGGTACTCTCCGAGGCAGCCATCCAGATGGCCGTGGCGCTCGCCCGGGAAAGCAAAGCCAGAGTGACGGGGCTTCACGTCATGCCCGAATACCATGTCTTCGCATACGGAACCGAAATGCTCGCCGACACCGAAGAGCAATACACGCGGGCCGCCCAGCAGCATGCGGACTACTATCTCCAGGTCATCGCGAAAGCGGCCCGGCAGGCAGGTGTCGAATGCGATATGGTCGCCACGGTCCGCGCTCACCCCTACGAGGCGATCATTGGAACTGCGAAACAGCGAGGCTGTGATCTCATTGTCATGGCATCCCACGGTCGGGGCGGCGTACGCGCGTTGCTGATCGGCAGCGAGACCCAGAAAGTGCTCACGCACAGCCAGATTCCGGTCCTCGTCGTCAGGCAATCGGCACAGACGGGCACGGGGCGTCACGCGGAATCGGGCGAATTTTCGAGTACGTCGAAGCATTCGCCGACGCAAACGTTCATCGTCGCCCGCGCGGCGCCGGCTCTCCGACCGGCGCGCGTCTCGCGCGGGTCGTCCGAACGATGACCACCCGGCGCCTGCGACGAAACCCGCGAGGAAGTACAGCTGGGAACTGCGCCTTGTGATGCCTCGGGGGTGGGTGTAGCCTGTTTTTCGTTGGTACCCGGCCCGCCAGGAAGTGGCCCGCTGCCAGGCGGTGCAATGGTGGCGAACTGCCGGTACTGACGTTGCGCAGGATGATTTCTGCGCACGTTGTTCTCGAGCGCGGAGGGGCCATGAACAAGCTTGTGTCCATTCTCCTGTGGGGCGTGCTGGCCGCTGCCGGCGCTCTCGCCTTCGCCAGGCTCGCACTCGGACGCGGTGAGAGTGTCAATGCCGTGTGGCTCGTGACTGCGGCTCTCATCGTTTATTTCATCGCTTACCGCTTCTACAGCAAGTTCATTGCCGAGCGCGTCTTGCGACTCGACGACACACGCCAGACCCCGGCCGAGCGCCGCGACGACGGCATGGACTATGTGCCGACCAACAGGTGGGTGCTGTTCGGCCATCATTTCGCCGCCATCGCCGGCGCGGGTCCGCTGGTCGGTCCGGTGCTGGCAGCGCAGATGGGCTACCTGCCCGGCACGCTGTGGATACTCGCAGGTGTTGTGGTGGCCGGTGCGGTGCAGGATTTCATCGTGCTTTTCGCGTCGGTGCGTCGGGACGGCAAATCCCTTGGCGAAATGATCAAGATGGAACTGGGCCCGGTTCCGGGTTCGCTGGCGCTCGTCGGCGTGCTCGCAATCATGATCATCATTCTTGCGGTCCTGAGCCTGGTGGTGGTCAAGGCGCTCACGGCCAGCCCGTGGGGCCTGTTCACCATCGCGGCGACGATACCGATCGCGCTGCTGATGGGCGTCTACATGCGCTTCATCCGTCCGGGGCGCGTCGGCGAAGCCTCCCTGTTCGGTGTCGTGCTTTTACTCGTTTCGATCGTACTCGGGAAGGCGATAGCCAACGATCCCACCTGGGGACCGGCCTTTACCCTGACCGGTCCGCAACTGGCCTGGGCCCTCATTCTGTACGGCGCCATCGCCTCCAGCCTGCCGGTGTGGCTGATGCTCGCGCCGCGCGACTACCTGAGTACGTTCCTGAAAATCGGCACGATCGTGGCTCTCGCAGTCGGCATTTACGTCGTCGCACCAACCCTTTCGATGCCACAGACCACACGCTTTATCGACGGTACCGGGCCGGTCTTCTCCGGCACACTGTTCCCGTTTCTGTTCATCACAATCGCCTGCGGTGCGGTGTCAGGTTTTCATGCGCTGATTTCTTCCGGTACCACGCCGAAGATGATCGAGCGCGAGTCGCATATGCGTCTGATCGGCTTCGGCGGCATGCTTGCCGAATCGTTCGTCGCGGTCATGGCGCTGACGGCAGCCTGCGTCCTGCATCCGGGCATCTACTTCGCCATGAACGCGCCGGCGGCGGTCATCGGCACCACCGCCGTACAGGCGGCGCAAGTCGTGTCCGGCTGGGGATTCACCATCACGCCGGATATGATCAGCCAGACGGCCGTGAACATCGGCGAAACCAGCATCCTGTCGCGCGCCGGCGGCGCCCCGACGCTCGCCGTCGGCATGGCGCAGATTCTCGGCCAGGCTCTCGGCGGCCAGGCCATGGAGGCCTTCTGGTATCACTTCGCCATCCTGTTCGAGGCGCTGTTTATCCTGACGGCCGTAGACGCCGGCACGCGGGTCGGCCGCTTCATGATCCAGGACATGCTAGGCCATGTCTACCGGCCGCTCGGCAACACACAGTTCCTGCCCGCGAACCTGCTGGGCACCGGCCTCTGCGTCGCTGCCTGGGGCTACTTTCTCTATCAGGGCGTGGTCGACCCGCTCGGTGGCATCAACACCCTCTGGCAGCTTTTCGGCGTGGGCAACCAGATGCTCGCTGGCATCGCGCTGCTGCTCTGCACCAGCGTGCTGGTGAAGATGAAGCGGGAGCGCTACATCTGGGTGACGTTGGTGCCGACAGCGTGGCTCCTGATTACCACGCTCACTGCTGGCATCCAGAAGATATTCCACAGCGATCCGCGCATCGGCTTCCTTGCGCTGGCGAACAGGTTCAGTGACGCCGCCGCGCAGGGGACCGTACTCGCTCCCGCCAGATCGCTTGCGGAAATGCAGCGGGTGGCCTTCAACAACTATCTGGATGCGGTTGTCTGCGGCTTCTTTGTCGTGCTGGTGCTGGCGATGTGCGTCTTCGCAGTCAGGATCTGCTTGCAGGCGCTGCGGCAGGCGCAGCCCACCGTCAACGAGACGCCTGCAGTTGCGCGCGCTCAGGGGACCTGATCATGAAAACGATCTTCAATGGGAAACTCGCGGCGGTGCCGGTTCGCGCCACGAACGCCGAGCCCGGCGGCAACGCGCTGGGGACACGGCTATCGGAACTTGCGCGCACCATGCGTGGGGTCTGCGCGCAGATGTTCGGCATCCCGGACTATGAACGCTATATCGGGCACATGGCCTCGCATCACCCGTGCGATCCGGTGCTATCGCGACGCGAGTTCTTCATTCGGTCCATCGACCGGAAATACTGTGGCAATGGGCCGAGGTGCTGTTAACCTGGCTGCGAGGATGACACCACTTCATGCCCCGAACGAGGTGGCGCGAGGGAGGGCGCGACCGGTTCGGCGGAAAAGCGCGACCGCGGGGCGGGTGGCTCTTTAAGGACGACCCGCACCGAGTGCCTCGAGCAGCGGCCGGAGCGCATCGAGTTCCGAGCCGAAACCGGTCCAGTCGCCCGCCTTCAGCCGCTCAATGGCACGGTTGTAGTGGGCAAGTGCCTCACGGGCGCGCGCGTCCGCCGTGCCGCGGACCGGCGATGCCACTGGGGCGTTCTCCTTGAAGAGCGCCGCCAGGGCTTCGCCCAGGGTTTCCTCCATGACCACACGGTCGCCATAGGCGGCGATCACCCGCTTCAGTTCAGGCAGCTGACCGGACGCCGCGCGCAGGTAGAGCGGGGAGACGTAGAGGATCGAGTCCTCGATCGGCACGACCACAAGATGGCCACGGATGACGCGCGAGCCCATCTGGTTCCACAGCGAGATCTGCTGCGAGATCTCAGTATTCTGCTGGATGCGCGCCTCGATCTGGAACGGTCCATAGACCAGCTTGTCCTTAGGGAAGGCGTAGACGACAAGCTTGCCGTACCCGGGTGGATCGCAGCGCGCCGCCAGCCAGGCGATCATATTTTCGCGCTGGCTAGGCACCATCGGCAGCATGAGGACGAACTCGGCGCGAGGCTCCCCAGGCAGCCGCATGATCATGTAGTAAGGCGTCATCGGCGTGGGTGAATTTCCACTATCGATGCCGGCCAGTTCCCGCGGAAACTGCCAGAGGTCCTCGCGGTTGTAGAAGACTTCCGGCGCATCCATGTGATAGGCGCGGTAGAGTTGCGCCTGGATCAGGAACAGATCTTCAGGGTAGCGGATATGCTGCTGCAGGTCTTGTGGCATCGCTTCCAACGGCTTGAACAGCCCCGGGAAGATGCGCTGGTAGGTCCGCAGGATCGGATCGTCAGGATCGCTGACGTAAAAGTCGACCGTGCCGTTGTACGCATCGACCACCACCTTGACCGCGTTGCGGATGTAATTGGCGCCGTCGCCGATAGCGGGTTGGGCGTAAGGGAACCATTGGCTGGTGGTATAGGCATCCTGCATCCAGAAAAGGCGCCCGTTGCTCGCGACGATATATGGGTCATGGTCGAGGCTAAGGAACGGGGCGATCGTGTGCACCCGGTCCTGAATATTGCGGTGGAGCAGGATCCGGCTCTCGTCCGTGATGTAGCCGGTCAGCAGGATGTTGGGATCGTCGAACTGCCAGGCGAAGAGACTACGTTGCACCGTGCTGCCGATGGCGACGCCGTCGCGTCCGCTGTACGTGGAGTAGACGTTATCCTTGCCCTTGGGGTAGTCGAAATCGGGCACGCTGCCCTTCACGATGACGTAGCCCTGACCGCTTTCGCCGAAATAGAGGCGCGGTTCGCGGATCGCCGGGCCGCCGCGGGTGACGGGCGGAATATCCTGCAGATAGAGGGAAGGCAAGCCTTCGGTGGATTTCTCGGTGACCGGCGACATCACGACGCCGTTGCCGTGGGTGAACAGGAGATGCAGGTTCACCCAGGTCTGGGCGTTGGGCGAAAGCATCGCCGGCTCCAGTTCGCGCGCCGACAGCATCACCTGCCTGTAACCGGCGTCAAGCCGGTAGCGGTCGATGTCCACAGAGAGGAATTTGTAGTAGGTCCTGATCTCCTGCAACTGCGCGTAGGTATCCATCAACGGCTGGACATCCCACAGGCGGATGTTGTCGATGGTCGCGCGATTCGCCTGCAGCGAGGCGAGATTCAGGCCTTGTCCGGCGGCAAACGGTTTGACCTCGATCTTCGCGAGGCCGTAGGCCTGTCGGGTCAGCGCGATATTGTGCTCGATGTAGGGCGCCTCCAGCTGCAGCTCGCTCGGCTTGACATAGAAGCGCTGGAACAGCGCCGGATAGATCAGGCCGAACCCAAACGAACTGCCGAACACCAGGATCGCGAGGGCGGCAGGAAGTCGATAGCCCCGCCGGCGCAAATTGGCCCACAAGACGACGGCTGAAGCAGCGGCAAGGCCAACGAGCATCCACAGGACCGGCAGTTGGACGTGGACATCGGTATAGCCGGCGCCGACCACGACGCCGTTGTCGCCGTAGAGCAGCAGAAAGCGGTCGAGCCACCAGGACCAGGCCTTCAGCAGAAAGAGCAAGCCGAGCAGTGCCGAGCCATGAGCGGCCGCGGCGGGCGAGAGCCCCCGCGGCGGCTGTTCGAGCACGATGTCGCCGCGCACCGCGTAGACCACACCCGCCACGATCGCGCTGCAGAACAGCAGTTGCAGCAGCCAGTTCTTGAGCGCGATAAAGGCGGGCAGGGAGAAGAGATAGAAGCCGATGTCCTGGCCGAAGACCGGATCGCGCTCGCCGAAGGGCACCTGATGAAGGAAGCGAAGCGCCATGTCCCAGTTTGAGATTTCGCCGACGGCGATGAGCAGCCCCAGGAGGACCGCGACGCCGGCGATGGCGGTGCGCCAGGGAATGCGCGCCGCGATCTGGTCGGGCAGGGCGCTTACGACCTCCGTCGGACCTGAAGAACGGGCTGCTTGCACTTGCCAGGTGCTGAGGCTCCTTGCGTGACGATGTGCCAGGAACCCCGACGCCCATATCGTGCCCGCCGAGGCAGCGAACACCGCGACAAACAGCAGCGCCCTGGCGGAAAGGACCGTCCAGAAAACGTCGACGTAGCCGATCGAGGAGAACCACAGCCAGTCGACCAGGACCCCGGTGATGCGCCCGATAACACTCAGGCCGGCGACGACGATCACCGCCATGATTGCATAGCGTCTCAGGCGCACGCGGGACCTCACTTGCGACCGCATCGATCCTCCTTTGCTGGTTCGTCACACAGGGCCAGCTTCGACGAGACCATTGTGCGCCGCTAATCGGCGAGGAGCGTGGAGGAACGCACACAGCTTCCGTCAGGCGCAGCATCGCTGGCGCTCCGCGGAGTGTATAAAGAAAGCTGCGACGCTGCAGGAAGGCACAGCCCGCGTTTCACGGTGTCGGGGCAATAACGTTGTGCGCCGCAACGAAGCCGCAGCGCGCTGAATCGACTGGCATCCGGCGCTGGCTTATGGGCTTATGGGCCCGGCTAAAGAGCAGCATCCACTTGTGCGCCAAAGCAATGAACGGCTCCCTCCAATCCGGAACCTTGTGGCCCGCTGTCCTGCGCCAAACGGCGCATGCGCTGAATGGTGGCGCACTGCGCCCGATCGCGACGATCCGCACGACGATCGAAGACGGCGGCGTGCGTTTCCTTATCCGCCAGGTCTCGAGTCTCGCCCGCAAAGACGAGGACCAGCAAATGCGTAAGGCCAGCGCGGCAGACAGTTGCGCGGCTAATCCTTTCCTTCCCTACGACCCGGACCTCTTTGTCGCCGATATCTCGGACACCCACATTGCCCTGCTCAACAAGTTCAACGTGATCGACCATCATCTCCTTATCGTCACGCGCCGCTTTGAGCTGCAGGAAGCCTTGCTCAATCCGGCGGACTTTAGCGCGCTGTTCAGCTGCATGGCTCAATTCGATGGGCTTGGTTTCTACAATGGCGGCCCGGCCGCTGGCGCGAGTCAACGCCACAAGCATCTGCAGATCGTACCCTTGCCGCTCGACGAAGCAGACCCGCTGCTACCGATCGAGCCGCTTCTTGCGGCTGCACGCATGGACGGACCCATTGGCACGGTACCCGGCCTGGCCTTTGCGCACGCATTTGCCCGGTTGGAACCGCTGTTGGCAACGCGTCCGCTGGAGATGGCGCGCAGTGCATTCGACCGCTACCTCGCCTTACTCGATGCAGCCGGTTTGCGCGCAATCGATGTGAACGGTGAACCGCAGCAGTCGGCGCCGTATAACCTGCTTGTCACCGGCCGATGGATGCTGCTCGTGCCGAGGTCCGCGGAGCGCGCGGAGGGCGTCGCGGTCAATGCGTTGGGGTTTGCGGGATCTCTCTTTGTTCGGGACGAGATCCAGATGGGAACGATCAGGAAGCTCGGCCCGATGACGGTGTTGCAGCGAGTCACGAGGCCGGCTTCGGTGTAGGTCCGCTATCCGGCCGTAGAAGGCAACAGAACATCCTCTGGGCCGCTATGTGCGCAGCGGTCTCAAGCCCGCGCGATAGCGGTCCTGTCACTGCCCGTCGGTTGTGCAACTTCAGTGATAGCTTGCGTTTCGGCAAAAGCGAGCCGACTCAAGTGGGGCACGTAGTTTACTCAGCCCGCAGCGGTTGCCTCGGTGCTTGTGACGGAGGCAGCCGGCACGAGAAACAGCGCGCAAAGCAGGCTGCCGATGCCCATCAGCGCGATGATGCAACCCATCGGCCACGGCGTGCCGTCGGCGAAGATGCCGACGAGCGCCGAGCCCGTGATGCCGGTGCCGTACTGGATCGCACCGACCAGCGCTGACACGGCGCCCGCCCGTTCAGGGAAGCTGCCGAGCGCACCGGCAATCGAGTTGGCGACAATAAACCCTGCCGCGGAAACAAACAGAAAGAGCGGTATCACCAGCCCCATCAATTTGCCCCAGCCCGTCCATGCATCGAGCGCAAGCAGGATGCCCGCGGCTGCCGCACCGAGGGCGCCCGCCCGCATCAGCCTGTCGCCGCCGAGCCGAATCACACGCCTCGAATTGATCTGGTTCGCGAGCATGATGCCGACGATGCCGACACCGAACAGCACGCCGTAGAACTGCGGCGATACATGGTGAAAGGTGATGTAGGCGAACGGCGTGCCAGCGATATACGCATAGATGCCGCCATAGAAAAAACCACCAGCGCCCGCGTGGCCGAGCAACCGGCGATGCCGGAGCAGTTCGGCGTAGCCGGCCATCGCGCGCCAGAGCGGTTCGCGGCTGCGCCGCTCCGGCGGCAAGGTTTCAGGCAGTGCGCAAAGTGCCGCGAGCGTCGCCAGCCCGACGCCCACCAGCGTCCAGAAAATGGCGCGCCACGATGCCACATGGAGGATCAGTCCGCCCAGGCTCGGTCCCAACAGCGGCGCGATGGCCATCACCGTCATCAGGGTCGACATCATCTGGGCCGCGCGGTGGCCCGTGTACAGATCGCGCACCATCGCACGGGCAAGCACGACGCTCGCGCAGGCGCCCACGGCCTGCAGCGCGCGCCAGCCGACCAGCATTGCGGCGTTCGTCGACAACGCGCAGCCGGCCGAACCGATGACGAAAAGGACAAGCCCGATGGCGATCGGCAAGCGGCGGCCGTGTCGATCGCCTGTTGGGCCCCACAGAAGCTGACCCAGGCTGAAGCCGATCAGATACCCGGAGATCGTGAACTCGATGGTGCCGGCGTCGGCATGTAGCGCCGCAGCCATTGTGGGCAGAGCGGGCAGGTACAGGTCCGTCGAAATCGACGCAAAGGCCATCAAGGTGCTCAGGATCGCGAGGATCCGCAGGCTGTGCCCGGCAGCGGCTTGCCTTTCAGGCGACACGTCGGCCTTCAATCGGATAGCCGGGATCGGTATAGCCCGGCGTTGACGCGTGTCCCGGCGAAACGAGGCTGTTGACGAGCGCTTCATCCTCCGCGCCGAGCGACAGGTTCAGCGCTTCGACATAGCGGTCCCATTGTGCTTCGGTGCGCGGACCCGCGATGGTCGCGCTCACCAGCCGGTTTTTGAGTACCCATGCGAGCGCAAAGGCGATCGAAGTCGTCCCACGCTTCGCTGCATGATCTGCGATCGTCTGCGCGATCCGGAGCGATTCCGGGCGCCACTCGGTCTGCTGGATCCGCCTGTCGCCGCGACCTGCGCGCGAATCGGCCGGTGGCGGCGCATCCACGGCATACTTGCCGCTCAGGACGCCACGCGCGAGCGGGCTATACGAGACCACGCCAAGACCGTAGTGCGCCGCCGCTGGCAACTGCTCAATCTCCGCTGTCCGGTCGACGATGTTGTAGAGCGGTTCGCTCGCGACCGGCCGGTCGATACCAAGCTGATCGGCCAGACGCGCGATTTCGGCAATGCGCCAGCCACGGAAATTGGACACGCCGAAGTAGCGGATCTTGCCCTGACGAACCAGATCGCCGATGGCACGCACGCCTTCTTCCAGCGGTGCATCCGTGAGCGCCCGGTGGAAGTACAGGATGTCGATGTAGTCGGTGCGCAGACGCTTCAGGCTCGCTTCGACAGACTGGATGATCCACTTGCGCGACTGTCCCTGTTCGTTCGGTCCCTGCGCCGTCGGATAGCCGAACTTTGTAGCCACGACCCAGCTGTCTCGCCGGTCCGCAATCGCGCGGCCCACGATTTCTTCCGAACGCCCTGCGTGATACACGTCGGCCGTGTCGATGAAATTGATAGCCTGGTCGTACGCCTTGTCGATGATGCGCTTCGAGGTTGCCTCGTCAGTCTCGCCGCCGAACATCATCGCGCCCAGACACAAGGGCGAAACCTTGAGGGCGCTGCGGCCCAGATACCGATAGTCCATTCTGTATGCTCCATTCAGGCTGCGCCTGCGACAGAAAATGCCGAAAAAGTCGAGCCAGCCTGTTAAGCCTCGCGGTCGTCGAAGACGCGCCGGGCAATTGAAACAGCCGTGTTTGCTGTCGGCCAGCCCGCGTAAAAAGCAAGGTGAGTGATCAACTCGATCAACTCGTCGCGAGTGACGCCGTTGTCGAGCGCCTTGCCGATGTGAAACGGAAGTCCGTTGGCGCGGTAAAGGGCGACGAGGCTTGCGACAGTGATCAGGCTGCGATCACGTGGAGACAGGCCCGGTCGCTGCCAGACGTCGCCGAACAGAACCTTGTCGGTGTAATCCGCGAGCGCCGGCGCGATGTCGCCGAACGCCTTGCGTGCTGCGGTGGGCTCATCAGCCATGAAGTCATCTCCAGCTCAGGTTTGCGGCGCGACCCGTCGCGCGAATGTCTTGCGCCCATGTGGGTTCGATCTACAGCCGCAAATTTACTGGCTGCGGTAGCATGTGACTAGAGGGTGGAATCGGCAAACCCATATGAGCGAGATTCATGAATGGCGCGCGAAAACCTTAACGATCTGCTGGCATTCGTCGCCGTGGCGCGCGAACAGAGCTTTACCCGGGCAGCAGCGAAACTTGGGGTGTCGCAATCGGCGCTGAGCCACACCATCCGTGGGCTCGAATCAAGGTTAGGGCTGCGGCTGCTGACGCGGACGACGCGCAGCGTCTCGCCCACGCCGGCAGGTGAGCGTCTGCTGGCGACGGTGGGGCCACGGTTCGACGAGATCGACGAAGAACTGGCGGCATTGAGCGAGCTTCGGGATAAACCCGCCGGCACCATCCGCATCACGACAGACGAACACGCGGCGGCTACCATCCTTCAGCCGAAGCTGGCGCAGCTTCTGCCCGACTATCCGGACATCAAGATCGAAATCGTCATCGACTTTGGACTGACCGATATCGTCGCGCAGCGGTTTGACGTTGGCGTACGGCTTGGCGATCAGGTGGCCAAAGACATGATCGCCGTACGCATTGCGCCGGACATGCGCATGGCGGTGGTGGGTGCGCCGTCCTGTTTCGTGAATCGAACGCGGCCGAAAACGCCTCATGACCTGACCGGGTACAACTGCATCAATCTTCGGCTACCGACCTATGGTGGCCTGTATGCCTGGGAATTCAAAAAGGCGGGTCATGAAGTGAAGGTGCGTGTCGACGGCCAGTTAGTGTTTAACGGAACCAACCAGATGCTCAATGCGGCGCTGGCTGGCTGCGGCCTTGCGTACATTCCCGAAGATCTGGCGCAACCGTATATTGCCGATGGACGACTCAAGTCGGTTCTTAAGGATTGGTGCCCAGTTTTTCCAGGTTATCACCTGTATTACCCGAGTCGCCGTCAGTCTTCACGAGCCCTGGCTGTGCTGATCGACGCGCTGCGCTACAGGTCTTAGCGTGCCGATGCGCGATCCGGTCGTATCTGTCTGCCGCCGTCACTCCGTTTCGCTGTCGTTGCTGTCGTTGGTGTCGGCGTGGGTGGTCAGCGTGCATCGGGAAAAAAGATGCAGGCAACGCTCAAGAATGGCGAAGTTTTGCCGATAATGCGTGCGGAGGCTTTGTGGGCGAAATTCCCGAGCGCTGGTCGCGTGTGCCGGGAAGGCGCCGTGTTGAGGAAGCGTACAAAAAGACCTGACCGGCCAGGAAAGAAGACTGGCTGGACATGCCGTCGGGTCGCGGTTGCGGTTGCGGATGAAAATTCAAAATGCGAAGTACCGCTGCGGAGGCGCTGTGATTCGAAACTGGCTTGGCGGTGTGCTAATTGCGGTGTGTGGGGTGAGTAGCGCCTTCGCGGGCGGGCCGGACTGTTCCCGGCCGTTTACGCTCGGATTGCACGACCATGGTCTGCTCTATTCGCTTGATACGGATAGCGGCATCGACAAGGACTTTGCGGAAGAGTTGATTCGACGTAGTGGTTGCCAGATCAAGGTCAGCCTGATGTCGCGCGCACGTATCTGGAAGCTGATCGAATCAGGTGCACTCGATTTCAGTCTTTCGGGAATCGCCACTGAGGAGCGTAATCAATATGCATCGTTCGCGTGGTACTTCAGCAACAAATACTATTTGCTTGTGCGCAATGACGCGGGCATCCATGACGTCGCGGATTTTGAGGGCGATGGGCGCTCCCAGCTCGGGGTGATCCGCAGTTTCCGTTACAGCGATTCGGCCAATGCGCTGGTCGACAAATTGACTTCAGAGAACCGTATCAGCCTGGCGGGCGGCCTGGAGCCGCTCTACCAGGCGCTCATTCTTCGTCGCATACAGGGCATGATTATTGAGCCCTTCGATTACCCCGCCCTGGACGAGAAGAAGATTCGCGAAGTAACGACGATTCTCGAGTTCAACGATCCCTCCGTGCCGCACGGTCTGATCATGTCAAAGAAAGCGCTCCCGGATGCCGAGCGGGCGAAGTGGAAGGCGCTGGTGGACGAAATGCGTGCTGATGGAACGGTGCGCCGCATCTTCGAAAAGTACTTCAAGCCTGACCTGGCCGAATCCATGGTCAACTTCCAGGCATCGCCATGAGGTGGCGCTCCGTCCTGCTCCCGCTACTGGTTCTTGCTACGTCGCTTTGCCTGACGTGGATAGTATGGGATCACGAGCGGCAGGCTACCCGAAAAGAACTGCGCACCCAGTTTGAATATTCAATGGGTGACGCCGTCAGCCGCGTCGAACAGCGGATGGCGACGTACGAGCTGATGTTGCGAGGCGTGCAGAGCCTGTTCGCCGCGACTGGAACGATTGACCGCGACAAGTTCCGGCGCTACGTGGGCGCACTCAATCTCGACGTAAACTTCTCCGGGGTCCACGCCGTCGGTGTCGTCGAGTGGGTGCCGGCGGCAGACAAAGAGTCCCACATAGCGGAAATGCGCCAGGGCGGAATAGCGGGATACACGATACAGCCCGACGGGCGGCGCGAGGACTATGCCCCCGTCATTCAGCGCGAGCCCTATGTTGGCCGCACGCGTAGTTCGCCCGGCTTCGACACCTGGGACAATCCGGTGCGGCGACTTGCCATGGAGCGGGCCCGTGATTCCGGCATGGCAGCCGTCTCGGGAAAGGTTCGCCTTTCGATCGACACGGAAACGGACCGCCCGCCCGGTTTCATCATGTACCTTCCCATCTACACGCCCGGTGTCACACTGGATAACGTAGCGCAGCGTCGGGCGCACATCACCGGTTGGGTTTATGCGTCGTTCCGCATGCACGACGTGATCGCCAGTCTTTACGGCGAACAGCCAGCCGGCATCTCGCTGGCTATTTACGATGGCGTAGAACCATCGGAGGCAGCGCTCCTGCATCGCACTTCAGATGCAAACAGCCGGAATTTGCCCACGCTCATTTCCGCAAACGAATATCTGGTTGTCGACGGACATGACTGGACGTTGTCGATGACCGCTTCCGACGAGTTCCGGTCGCGACTGGGTCGTAATGCTGAGGCGCTGATTGCGATCGCGGGTACGGGGTTGAGTTTTCTGCTGACGCTTCTGACCTGGCTCATGATGACAGGGCGGGGCCGCGCGATGCGACTGGCCTCGGCAATGACACAGGAATTGCGTGAAAACGAAGAAAAATTTCGCGCCATTGCAGACTGCACGGTGAATCTGGAAATATGGTGGGGGCCGGACGGGAAGCCGCGCTGGATCAATCCGTCCGTCGAGCACTACACCGGCTACACGGTCGACGAATGTATGGCGATGCCCGACTTCGCACGCACGCTGATCCATCCGGAGGACATGTCGCGCGTTGCGCCGGAGTTTCAGAAGGGGCTGCAGGGCTTTCGCGGCGACGACCTTGAATGCCGCTGGGTGCGCAAGGATGGTTCGCTCGTCTGGCTGTCAGTCTCCTGGGTTCCGATCAGTAATGCGAGGGGCGACTTCATCGGTTTTCGGACGAGTGGCCGCGATATCACGGAGCGCAAGCAGATTGAAGCTGAGCTTCGCATCGCCGCCGTGGCTTTCGATTCGCAGGAAGCGATGATGGTCACCGACGCGGAGAGTACGATTCTGCGCGTGAACTCGGCTTTCACCGAGTGCACCGGATATGCACCCGAAGAAGTCGTGGGGCGAACGCCGCGCCTGCTAAGGTCAGACCTCCATGATGTCCATTTCTTCCGCGAGATGTGGGAGACCATCCGCCGCGTCGGTGGTTGGCAGGGTGAGATCTGGGGGCGTCGAAAGAGCGGCGAGATCTATCCCAAGTGGCTGACCATCTCGGCGGTGACCGGTGAAGACGGTGCTGTTACGCACTACGTCGGTACGCACCACGACATCACTGAGCGCAAGAAGACGGAAGAGAAGATCCGGGAACTTGCCTTCTATGACACGCTTACCCGCCTGCCCAATCGGGCGCTGCTGCTCGATCGCCTGAGGCAGTCAATGGCGTCCAGCAGCCGGAAGAAGGTCTGCGGCGCGCTCATGTTTATCGATCTCGACCATTTCAAGACGCTAAACGATACGTTAGGTCATGACAAAGGCGATCTGCTCCTGCGGCAGGTTGCCTATCGCCTGTCGAGCAGTGTCAGTGAGGGCGATACGGTCGCCCGGGTCGGGGGTGACGAGTTCGTTGTCGTGCTGGGGAACCTGAGTCTGGATAAGGCGAAAGCGACCGCGGAGACCGAGGTGGTGGGAGGAAGGATCCTCGCCGTTCTTGGCAGCACCTACCAGCTCAACGGCGTCCAGTTTCGCAGTACCGCCAGCATTGGCGTCACTGTATTCGATGGCGAGCAGACTTCCACGGACGAGCTTTTCAAGCAGGCCGATCTCGCCATGTATAAATCCAAGGAGCGCGGCCGCAATGCAATGTGCTTCTTCGACCCTGCGATGCAGACGGTCGTCCTGAAACGAGCCGAACTTGAGGTGGGTCTGCGCAATGCCATTGAGGAGAACCGCTTCGTGCTCCACTACCAGGCGCAGGTCATTGACGGCGACTTCATAACAGGCGCTGAAGCGCTGGTGCGCTGGGAGCATCCTGTGCGCGGCATGATACCTCCGGCCGAGTTCATCCCGCTCGCGGAGGAGACGGGGCTCATCCTCGAGATAGGACAAGGGGTACTGCAGTCCGCGTGTACCCAGCTCGCCGCGTGGGCGGCGCGGCCATCGATGGCGCATCTTTCGATAGCAGTGAACGTAAGCGCCCGGCAATTTCGTGAGCCTGACTTTGTAAACAGTGTGATGGCGGTCATCAATCGAACGGGGGCGAGGGCAGACAGGCTGAAGCTGGAACTGACCGAGAGTGTTCTCGTCGAGAACGTTGAGGACATTATCGAAAAGATGAGCGCCCTTAGAGCGCGAGGCGTGACTTTCGCGCTGGACGATTTCGGGATTGGATACTCATCGCTGTCGTACCTGAAGCGATTGCCGCTGGACCAGCTGAAAATTGACCGATCGTTCGTGCGCGACATTCTGGTCGACCCCAACGATGCCGACATCGCCAGAACCATCGTGGCGCTTGCCCGAAGTTTCGACCTGGGCGTGATTGCCGAGGGCGTCGAGACTGACGCGCAAAGGGATTTTCTGGCGGTAGCAGGATGCCACGCCTACCAGGGTTTCCTGTTTTGCAAACCGCTTCCAATCGAGGGCTTCGAGCGGTTTGTCAGCAGATTCGGCCCCCGGGATCAGGCGAGAAGCCGGTCCGGCAGAAGGGGCGAGAGAAACGTCGATTCAGGCACGATGACCTGATCGGTCGACACGCGCATCCGCCCGATATGGGCGAACTTGCGTGACGTAACGATCGAAAGTCTGCCGCATCTCGCCGCCCTGGGCATGCGGCAGGCTTTTGCTATTCCGCTAACAGTCAAGAGCAGAACGCGTGCCCGATAACGATGGGCTGGCCTGTTCGCGCCCCCATGTACTGCACTCCCACACATGGAAAGCGGGCGATAACAGTGAATTCGCAGTTACATTATGTTTCATTTTCTAGCGCATTTCGTATTAATTGTTTTACACATTTCAGGTGAGGAAATTTCTCCTCTCTATGCTTCCTTTTCCAGCATAGCTCAAAACTATTGTATCCATTATTTTGTCTTATAAATCAATATAGTGCGACTATATTTAAACATCAGACAAGTAAATATGCCCGAAAGAACATGTATTTCGCAGAGGTATTTCTGTCGCGGCTGCTTTTGCTAATTTCCTGTGAATTATTTATTCGGTAATAAATTGGCGCCGCCTGCCCATATACTCCGCCCCGTTCGGTAATTTTGGGGGGCAGTGGAGATGAGCAGGGCAGTAAAAGAAGCAAACGTTGTCGCAGTGGCGGCAGAAAGTGCAGTCCCCGCAGTGCGCGGTTCGACAGTCAATCCTGGAAATACGCTGGCAACCCGTCGCCGATTCCTGGCGGGTCTTTTCGCAGGCGCTGGTAGCCTGGCGCTCGCCGCTTGCGGCGGCGGAGGTGGCAGTGACCCCATCAGTGGCGGCGCCAGTGCAACGGCGAACGCAGCCAGGTCGCAACGTGCGCAGGCTGCGAGCCTGTCTGGCGAATCCGCTTCCGGCACGACCATACCGTCGGCCACCTCGATCACGGACGCTAACGGCGTCCAGTGGACCTTGTCCGGGGGTGCGGTGCTCCGCGCGGGCGTGAACTCGGGATGTCCGGTCCTGGTGTCGATGCTGCTGTACTACAACCACACGATCTATGGGTGGGACGCATCGGGCCTGTGGTACGTCTACCAGAACAATGCCTGGAACAAATCGCACGATCCGCGCGAGTCCGTTTCGGGCCTGACCATGCCGCCGGCCAGCGCAATGACCGACGCCAACGGCTCGGCGTGGTCGCTGTCGGGCGGTGCGGTACTGCGTGACGGCGCCCAGACGTATTGCCCGGTTCTCGTGTCGATGCTGCTGTACTGGAACCACGCCGTCTATGCGTGGGACGCGTCGGGGCTGTGGTACATCTACCAGAACAACGCCTGGCTGACATCGAACGATCCACGCGAATCGACGCAAGGCACAACGGTGCCGCCCGCAAAGGCGATTACCGATAACGCCAGCGCGGTATGGACGCTGAGCAACGGTGCGGTACTGCGTGCCGGTGCCCAGACCTGGTGCCCGGTTCTCGTGTCGATGCTGCTGTACTGGAACCACGCCGTCTACGCGTGGGACGCGTCAGGGCTGTGGTACGTCTACCAGAACAACGGCTGGGCCGCGACGTCGGATCCGCGTAACGCAGGGACTCCCGCCGCCACCTCGCTGTTCTTCGGCATGAACGGTCACATGGCGTGGAACTCGACCGCCTACCAGACACTGACGCCCGCGCAGCAGGTCGCGATCCTCAAGGATCTCGGCGTCACCAACTATCGGGTCGACGTCGCGGATGCGGGCATGGCGCAAACCGTCCAGAAGGCGCTGACCGGCGCGTTCAAGGGTAGCGGCGTCTCGATCCTGCCGTGTATCAACCCGATGAACTACGACCAGACCGCGTCGGAATCCACGGCGTACAACTACGGCTACCAGCTGGCGGTGTCGATCATCACGCCGCTCAAGGGACTCGTGAGCCACGTCGAATGCGGCAACGAACTCGATGCGAACGGCCTGATCAGCAACGGCGCAGGCAATTCGCCGTCGAACTACAACACAGCCTATTGGCCTGCGTTCCGCGGCGTGCTTCGCGGCATGATCGACGGTGTGAAGTCGGTTGACTCGTCCATCAAGTGCGGCATTAACGTTGGCGTCCCGCTTGCCTACACGGCGCTGCAGATGTTGTGGAATGGCCAGTCGCCGAATGGCACGGCGACTGCGGTGTCGAATGCGACGCCGCTGCGCTGGGACATCACGATGTTCCACTGGTACGAAACGTCGGGCGACATCGTACGTGCGGGTTCGCAGGGGCTCACGAATGTGCTGCAGATTCTGCAAACATTCGGCCTGCCGATCTGGCTGACGGAGTGGGGCTACTACACGGGCGACACGCCGGCCGCCCAGGCGACTTACGTGGCCAACACGCTGAAGGAGTACTACTCGCTCCGCCAGACGTACAATCTGCAGTCGGTCATGATGTATCAGCTGATCGACACGCCGGGTGGCGATGTGTTCGGCGTGCTCGCAGCGGATGGCGTCACGAAGAAGACGTCGTATGCGGCGTACAAGAATTTCACCGCTGCAAATCCTGCCTGATCACTGATCTCCCCGATCGGTTACCGAACAACTCAGGCAGGCGCACGAGGGCGAACGGCAACGTTCGCCCTTTTGCGTTCCTGCACGCGTCTCGTCGCCGCGCCTTCATCTTTGTTGGGCTACGTAAGGCGTCGTCGATGGCAGATGATGCAGGGCTGGCACGATGCCAGCAAGAACCGCTGCGTAAGCGGCGGCTACACATAATCCGCCCGCTGTGCCCCAGATGTCGCGCGAGACGGCGCCATGACGCAATTGCACGGGGATGCCAACCGAGAGGTATCCGGTTACAAACGCCAGCAGCATTGCCGCGATCGGCGAAACGCCTGCCAGTGTGCTGATGCAGTTCCCGATCATTGACGCGAACATGTTCCTGGCTCCGGTTAGCGTGTTTTTCGCACGCGATTGATTGAACGAACTTGTGTGCGACAAAACGTGTCGGGCCGCCGGTTTCACGGTCCTTAATCCCTTGCCTTGCCACCCAGCAACGACTCGGGATGCTGCTTGAGGTAGTCCGCAAGCTGGTTCAGCGTTTGCAGCGTCCGGTTCAGCTGCCTGAGCGCCTCGCGCACGTCAGCCTGTAGCGGGGCGTCCTGCTGTAACGTCGCCTGGGCGGTACTGAAAGTCTGTTGGGCCGCCTGCAGGGTGCTGCGGACCTGCGGCACGAGTTCCGTGTTGAGTTCGTCGAACAGACTGACGGCGCTACGGAGTGTGTTGTTCAGGTTCGCGCTGATTTCGGCGAACGGCACCTGATCAAGCTTTTTCGCGATGTCCGCGATCTGCACCTGCAGTTCCTCGAGCGTATTCGGCACGGTCGGCAACTCTAGCGGCGTCCGGGTCATGTCGATGGCGACGGGGTGCGCGTTTGGGAACATGTCGAGCGCCACATAACGCTGGTTCGTCAGCAGGTTGCCGGTGCGCAACTGCCCGCGCAATCCGCGCGCGACGAGCTTGCGCAGCAGGGCCTTACCTTCCTCCGGGTCGCGGTGCGCAGCCGATTCGCGATAGCGCAAACCGAGCCGGTCCGGGAAGAGGCTCATCGTCACCGGCATCTTGAACTCACCGCGCTTCGGATCGTATTCGACGTCGATCGCGGTCACATAGCCGAGTTCAATACCATGGAAGTCCACCGCCGCGCCGACCGACAGCCCGCGCAGCGACTGATCGAACTTCATGACGACCGGGGCGGCCGGGCCATCGGGTGCGCGCATCGCATCGGCCTCGTCGTCGGCAAGACTGAACGCGGCTCCGTCCTGAGCCGCTTCGCCCACGGACTGGTTCGGAGGCGGCTGCTGGAAAGCGATGCCGCCCGCGAGGACTGTCGCAAGCGATTGGGTGTTGAGCCTGAAGCCACGCGAGTCGAGCTGCAGATCAACGCCGCTTGCATGCCACCAGCGTGATTTCAGATCAACGTACCGGTCATAGGGCGCATCGACAAAGACATCGATGGTCACGCCATGGCCGTCCCGGTCAAGCGAAAACCCCATGACTTGCCCGACCTGTGCATGCCGGTAATAGACCGGTGAACCGATATCGATCGAACCGAGCGACGTGCCGTGCAGCACGTAGCGTCGCCCATTCCGGTTGCTGGTGACGATGGGCGGCGTCTCAAGACCGACAAACTGCGAACGCCGCTCGCGCGAACGACCCAGATCAACACCTATGTAGGCGCCCGACAGCACTGTTTCGAGTCCGGAGACGCCACTCGTGCCGATGCGCGGCCGCACGACCCAGAAGCGCGAGTCTTCCACGGCAAACTGTTTCGCGGTGTCCGTCAACTGCGTATCGACGAGTACTCGCGAATGATCGCGCGACAGGCGAATCGCCTTGACCGATCCGATATCGAGGTTTCTGTAACGGAGCTTCGTCTTGCCTGGCTCGAGTCCTTCGGCGCTCACGAAGCTGATCGTAACGGTCGGTCCGCGAGCGATAAGTGACTCTACGGCGAGCGCGATGCAAATCAGCGCTGCGGCAAGCGGCACGAACCAGATCAACGAGGACGGCGTGCGTCGACTGAACACGGCCGGCTTATCAACCCTGGCTAGTTCAGTTGTTCCGCGAGCGCGTCGGCACCTTTGTCGATACCGGTCTTCGCAGCACCGAGCGAGCCGAACGTCGCCCCAATATTCATCGCGTTCGGATACTGCTTCGTCACATAGGCTTGCAGAAGACGGTTAGTCGAAGCATCGTAGATTTCGACCGCGTAGGTGACGGAGCCGGTGAACGCGCCCTTGCCGCCACGGACGGCCTGCACGCCGTTGTAGATGCCGCCGGCGATATCGAATCGCGAAAAGGTCGAAATGACTGCGGTACTCGTCTCGGCGCCAGTGAGGGTCAACTTCAGGCGCAGCGTATCCGGGCCTGCCGCGTTTGCCATCTCGAACCGCTTGCCCAGTTTCTCCGCAAAGGTCGACTGCATGTACTTCGCAAGCGTCGTCTTGTCCGCATCGTGCATCTCGCCAAACTGATTGTCAGCGCCGCGGTAGACCGTCACCGGATCGATGATCAGTTTCCGGTAGCCGTACCAGTCCGCCTGGGTCGTGTAACGGTATGGAACCCGCGCAGCGTCGCCCCGCGAATTGGGCTTCAGGTACGCCGACGAGGCGATTCCCGAGTAAGCAACCGGCTGTTCACTCGCGCAGCCAGCCAGCGCTGCACATGCGATTGCGATCACGAGAAGGCGTACGTTGTCCGATTTTTTCATTCCAGGCTCCTTTAAAGTTTCCGCGAACGGGGCGCCCCGGCCAGATCGTGGCCTGCCCGTGATGCGAGAACGAAGCGTAGCACCGACAGTTTCCGATGTAAACCGGATGTACGGTTTGTTTTGCGGTGGCAACTTCACTGCGACGGCGCCTGAGCTGCCGGATGACCTGTATGATGCGTGCGCGCAGTTTCGCCGTCGGCCGTGCTATCGAAGCCCGGCTGTCACGTCGTCCGGACCTGATGCGGGTGGGTGGTCGCAGCGCTCGCAGAACCGCGCCGGCGCCTGCAAACGGGCCATAATCACTGGACCGCTTTGGGTCTCGCGTGCGGGTCGGTTCAGCGAGACCACGATCTGCGCGCGCAATCGCAACTCTCTTTACTGGAGCCCATGGACAATCCCACCCGCTCGGAACGATCCCGTAACGCTGCCATTCAGGCCGCTCTTGCCATTCTTGCCCGGGACGGCCCGGGCGAACTGACGTTCGACGCCCTGTCGCGCGAGAGCGGCATCAGCAAGGGCGGCCTGCTGCATCAGTTCGGCAACAAGATCGGCATTCTCAAAGCGCTGCTGGCGCACCAGGTCGAATACTTCGAAAATTTCTCGCAGACGTACCTGGCTGGCGCCGACCCTTCGATGCAGGAGCGCACGCTGATGTCGACGATCGCGACTGCGCGGGAGGCTATCAACCAGTCACACTCGGTCGCTCTCGCGGTCATCGCGGCGCTGGTCGAAGATCCCGAGCTGCTCGCCTCCACCCGGAAGCTGGATGCGAAGAAGATCGAATCCATCAAGGCGGAAGCCGCTGATTCCGATCAGGCGCTGGTGCGTTGGGCGGCCGCCAGAGGGCTGATCTTCACCGAACTGCTCGGCCTTTCCCCGCTGTCGAAAAAGGAGCGTAACCGGTTGTTCGATTACCTGCTCGACGAGGAACGGTGGGGACCGTCAGCGTTGAATGAGTGATTCTGTGGTGTCCTGGCGGGCTTCCTGGTGCCTGGGCCGACGTGTCACCCGGCCGTCGCCGGGGCGACGAAGCCGGCCGTCACGTGTGCGCGGTCTGCGCGCGCGAGTCGTTGCGCTGGAATGAAGTCGAGAAGAAGAGAACCTGATACTGGATCGCGTTGGCCCAGTACTCCCACGTGTGGCCGCCGGGACGCTCCGCGTAATCGTGCTGCACGCCTAGCTCGACAAGCCGCTCGTGCAGCGCGCGATTCGATTTGACAAGGGAGTCGTTGACGCCGCAATCGATCGTCAGCGCGATATGGGCATTTTCAAAGCTGCGGGCATTTTCGACGATAGCGTTGCTGTTCCAGAAGGCAGCGTGTCGGGCGGGGTCGCCGAACACGTGGTTGATGCCGGGCTCATCCTTGCACCCGCGCGGATCGACGGCGCCGCTGATGCTTCCCGCAGCACCGAATGCGTCGGGCCGGTCCAGCGCGATGCGCAGGGCGCCGAAGCCGCCCATGCTCAGACCGGTGATCGCGCGTGCCTGTTTCGTGGCAATCGTGCGGAAGTGCGTGTCGATATAGGCAACGACTTCCGTGCCGACGTACGTTTCGTAGCGGCTGCGCGGATCGACAGGGCTGTCGATGTACCAGCTCTCATGACCGCCGTCCGGCATCACGAGGATCACGTGATAGCGGTCTGCCAGCCGGCCGATCTGCGTGTTCGCGGCCCAGTCGGTGTAGTCGCCGCCTGATCCGTGCAGCAGGTAGACAACCGGGAAACGATCGACATCGTTGCCGCGCACGTACTGGTCAGGCAGTACGACTGTCGCCTCGAACGACTTATGCATCGCGGCGCTGGGAATCGCGACAACCCTCGACTGAAAAGCCCAGACAGGGTTCGTGAAAAGCAGCGTCAGAATGAGCCAGAATGCACGGGCAGTATTCATGGGTTGTCGCTCTCGTCCTTTCTGCCTGTTTGCAGGAACCCGGTCCGGCGTCCGGCGGCGAAATGCTTTCAAGGACTGTAACAACGGCGACTTACAACCAAATTTCAGCGAACCATACGGTCTCGTCAGCTTGGGGCGACGCGGGCCTCAACCGCGGGCCTCAACCGCGTGCCGCCGACATACCCCGGTTACGGGCAGCACGCTCACCCACACCCATCAATCCGTCCGCTCAGGCGAGATCCATCCATTTGCCGCGCTCGCCGCCGCCACCTGCTTCGCGATCGAATCGGCCAACCGTTTGGCATCCGCGGAAATGCTGTCGCGCTTCACCTCGGACGCGCCATGCAGGGCGGCGCCTGTTGCACCCGCACTCGCGAGATGACCGGCAGCGGCGCCGGCCCCGGCTGTTTCAGCCACGCCCGGCATGTGGCCGCTGTCCGCATCGGCCGAGAAGCTTTGCAGCGGCATCGGCGAGCCGTCCGCCGGCTTGTACAGGATCTGGACCGACGCGCCGACCTCGCTCTTGCCGGCGCCAAGACCGATCAACACGCGACGCCTGCGGTTGCCTTCATCGATCTTCTGAAAATTACCCTCGACGATCAGCGCATTCCGGTCTGCGGGCACGGGGCCGTCCGAGCGTGCCGCACGCAGTCCCATCGATTGCAACTGCTTCACGATTTCATTGGACACCTGCTCGCGCGCTTCGCGCGCCGTCTGGTTCTGCGCGCTCGCAGTCGATTCGCCGGCGATCATCGTTTTCAGCTTCTGTGCCATGCCGCTGTCCATTTTCACCTGATCTGGCGTGGCGTCGAATGAATCCACATAGATGATGTCCGCCCGCACGTGCGGCTGGACGGTAGCCTGACTCACGCCGGTGACACCCGCGGCGCAGCCCGTAAGAAACAGCGATCCCGCCACCAGTGCTGCGCCCGCCAGACGAGTAGCGTTGTCAGCGAGGAATCTGAATGAAGTCTGCATGTTGAATGTTGATCCTGTCATCGGCACAGTCGTGCCGCCAATTGTCGAAAAGATGTCGCCGACAATCGTTCGATCCACAGGATCGCAAACTATCGGAGATCACGCCTGCGTGAGTGCGGCCCGCCTGTTATTGGTGTGTGCCGCAACACGCAGACGCGAGTATGGGAGGAAGCGGCTCTGCGCGCCATGCGGGAATTATGTCGCGCCATGTCGCCCGTACGTTGCGTTCGGGCGTAAGGCTCGCGGCGGATCTTCGGCCTAGGCGGAATGCCGGTTCAGCGGCAACGCGACCACGGCTTCGAGACCGCCGCCGTCACGTGGGCGAAACTGCAACGAGCCGCCGTGCAGCCGCGCAATGCGCTCGACGATCGCGAGTCCGAGGCCGGTGCCGCCCGAATGGCCGCGTGCATTTCTGCCGCGACTGAAGGGCGCCTTGAGCTGCTCCAGTTCCTCCGCGCTGATGCCGCTGCCGCGATCGCATACGGCGACGTAGGCCGAGTCGCCTTCGGTCCACGTGCGCACAAACAAACCGGTCCGTCCGTACACGACTGCGTTCTGCATCAGGTTCATCAGGAGACGCATCACGCTCACCGGCCTGAACGCAAACACCGGTATGTCGCCGGGCAACAGCTCGAATTCATGCCCGAGCCCCGCGAAGTCCGCAGCGAGCTGACCGACGAGTGCATTGAGATCGCCGGGCTGCGGGACCTCACGCTCGCCGCTGCCCGCGTAGTCCATGAACTGCTGGAGGATCGTGTCGATCTGATCGAGATAGCCTTCCGCGGATGCCACGAAGGTATCGTCGGCGCCGCGCGGAATCGCCATCGCCATGGCGAGGCGCAGTTTGGTCAACGGCGTGCGAATGTCGTGAGACACGCCGGCCAGCATCAGCGCGCGCGTCGCTTCGGCCTGCTGCAAAGCCAGGGTCATCTGGTTGAAGGCGCGGCTGACCTGGGCGATTTCCGTCGGACCGTCGGTGGGAAGCGCGACGGGCGCATCGCCCGCGCTGACGCGCCGCGCCGCGCGTGCCAGATCCTGAAGCGGACGGTTGATATGCAACTGGATCAGATAGCCCGTTAGCGCTGCCAGCAACGCGAGGCCCGCCGACAGCGCGAGAGTCATGGCGATACCGCTCGCGTGCGCATCTTCGGTCATCGGCAGGGCGATCCAGCGGGGCCCGCCGGCGACATGCACGCGAATCCATAGCCGCTCCCCGTCGCCGCTCTGCCATCGCACCGGGATGTCCGGCGGCAGATAGCGTTGCAATGCCTCGACAAAGACATCGCGCTGATAAGTGCGAAAAAAACGGATCGCACTGGGGCTCGGCTCCAGTCCGGTGTGTTCTGGCAGCTGCGTCTGCCCGCCGAGCCGTGCAGCCGCCGCGCGGCCTTCATCGGCCGGCATGGCTGCAAACACGCCATCGAGCGTCTTCACGTAATCGGCGAAAATGATCGCCGCGCGTTCTATGCGCGGGCGTTGCACGTAATGCAGGAGGACGGTGAGCGAGCAGACCTGGGCGAGGGCGACCAGCGCCACCAGCAACGCGATGTTGCGCGCGAGCAATGAACGGGGCAACAGAGGGAACAGCACGCGCCGCATCACGACTCGATACCGGCGACCAGCATGTAGCCGACGCCCCACACGGTCTTGATGAAGCGCGGCTTCGAAGGATCGTCTTCGACGATCTGGCGCAGCCTCAGGATCTGCACGTCGATGCTGCGATCGAGCGCGTCGTGGTCACGGCCGCGGGCGCGCGCGAGCAGATTCTCGCGGCTCACCGGCCGGTTCGGCGATGACCCCAGCGCGTGCAACAGCAGCATCTGCGCGGAATGAACCTCGACCGGTTCGCCCTGGTGCAGCAGCGTCTGCTTGCCCACATCGAAGAGAAAGTTGCCGAAGCGCAAGGTCTGCGAGGTGACGGTCGGATCGCCTGCCGCCATTTTCTGGCGGCGCAGCAGCGCGCGGATCCGGGCGACCAGTTCGTCTGGCAGGAACGGTTTGGCGAGGTAGTCGTCGGCACCGGTCTCGAGGCCGACCACCCTGTCGACCGGGTCGCCCTTCGCGGTCAGCATCAGGATCGGCAGCGTCTGTCCTTCGGCGCGCAGCCGGCGGCAGATGGACAGGCCGTCTTCCGGTTCCATCATGAGATCCAGCACGAGCAGGTCGTACGGCTCGCGTTGCAGGTAGCGGTCGAGCCGCTTGCCGTCGGCGACCACGCGCACCTGAAAACCATGCCCGGTCAGGAACCGTTGCAGCATGTTGCGCAACTCGGCTTCATCGTCCAGCACGATAATCCTGTTCACCGGGTCCATGGCGCCTCTCTGGCAATCAGCGGGTCATCGCTTTCTGCCTCATGAAGTCCTCGATCTGCGACAACGTGACGAATCCGGCGTGCTGCGTGTCGATTTCGTCGAAGTGCTGGGCGAGCATCGGCATGCCGGCTGCGGCCTGGTCTCGGGTCAGTTTGCCGTCGTGCGTCGTGTTGGCGCTGGCGAAGCGTGTCTGCACCTGCTGCATTGGGCGCTCCACCCGCGCCCTGCCGCTTTCCGGTGGCAGGGCGCTCTGAGCTGAAGCCCCTGCCGAAACAATACACAAGACAAGAACCGCGATCATCTGTTTCATGAGTTTCTCCGTGGTGTAGCCGACGCTCATCGCCGGCTGGGTAATCGATCCGATATTGCTGTTACGCCCAGTGCGCGGGCACCCAGAGGCCGCCGGCCCAGTGTCCCGGAATCCATATCGCCGCACGCGGTGCCGGCGTCACATAGACGGCGCGCGGCGCGACATACACCGATCGGGGCAGAGGCGGAGCCATATAGATGACCTTGGGCGGAGGGGGCGCGACATATACGACCTTCGGCGGAGGCGGCGCGACGTAGACCGCCGGCGGCGGAGGCGGCGCGACATACACAACCTTCGGCGGAGGCGGCACGACGACCACCGCGGGCGGCGGGGGCGGCGGCACATAAACTGCCGGCGGGGGCGCGACGACCACCGGCGCGGCGCCGACCACCACCGTGGCGCCGCCCGTCGTCACCGTACCGCCGGTTGTGACAGTTCCACCGTGTACGACCGTCGTGCCGCCGCTCGTCGTCACGACACCGGTCGCCACGCGGGTCGCGCTGCCTGAGTGCGTGACGGTCCCGCCGTCCGCGCCGGTCACGGTCCCCGAACGGGCGCAAGTGGATCCGGCGCAGCTCGTCGATGCCGCGTGGCTGACCGTGTTGCCGTTCGAACCGGTGACCGTGCCCGACGACGAGTACTGACCCGGGGCGTCGCGCGTCACGCTGCCTGAGGTAGAGGCGCTGTGGCCGTCAGAGCCGGTGAGGGTGCCGGTGTGTGTGCACGTGCCGCCCGCGCAACTGGTGTCGCCGGCGTGCTGAACCTGGCCGCCGTACGGTCCGGTCGCCGTGCCGGAATTCGAGAACTGCCCCGGCGCGGTACGGGTCACCGTGCCGCTGTTCGTCGCGACGCCGCCGTAGGGGCCGGCGACACCGCCGGCGTGGGAACAGCTGCCGCCTTCGCAGGACCCGTAGTGCGCGCCGTTATAGGTGCCATGCGGCGTATAGGCTGTGCCGTGGCCGGACCAGCCTGCAAAGGCCGGGGTGCTTGCGAGGATGAGGAGCGAGGCGGTCGCTGCGACGAGGTAACGGGGTTTCATCAGATGTCCTTCATGGTTCGGGTCACGTCACGCACTGCGGCGTGGCAACGGGACGAACTATAGAAGGAGGGCGCGAAATAATCGCTACGGAAAAGATGTCGCGGTGTTACATCGGCCTGGCGGCAGCGATGTTGAGGCAGCGCGCGGCGCCTGCGTCTTCGGGTCCGGTCAGCCGCCGGCGCCAGCTGGCAGATTTGCTGACATCCGGCGACATATTTCCTGCATGGTTTTTAGCCAGGCGGCCCACTAAAGTAGCTTCACCCGACGCGATGGCGGCCATTTCCGCAGACAAAGCGTCCCACCCGAACCCGCTCTGTACCCATCATGCTCACCATCGGAAAAATCGCGTTTTACGTCACCTTGTTTATCGTCGCCGTCTCGCTGATCGAGGCGTGGGTGCTCACCCGAAAAAACCGCAACACTGCCACGCCGTTCGACTGGTATGAGGTATGGCTTTCGCTGGCCGATCTGGTCGGCCGCAAGCTCGTCGCGCTGCTGCCGCTCTCTCTTGCTACGCCGGTCTTCGCTTTCGCCTGGGATCACCGCCTCTTCACGGTCACGATCAACTGCGCGCTGATGGTGCTGCTGCTCTTTATCGGCCAGGAGTTCTGCTACTACTGGTATCACCGCGCGTCGCATCGCATCCGCTTCTTCTGGGCGACGCACGCGGTCCATCATTCGCCGAACCAGTTGACGCTGTCATCCGCTTACCGGCTCGGCCTGACGGGCAAGCTGACCGGCTCGGCGATCTTCTTCACGCCGCTCGTCTGGCTCGGCGTGCGCCCGGAAGTCGTGCTCGCGACGCTGATGTTCAATCTCCTGTATCAGTTCTGGCTGCATAACACGTGGACGCCCAAGCTCGGCTGGCTTGAATACGTGTTCAACACGCCGTCGGCGCATCGCGTGCATCACGCGTCGAATGTCGACTACCTCGATGCGAACTATGGCGGTGTGCTGATCGTATTCGACCGCCTGTTCGGCACCTACGTTGAGGAACGTGCCGACGAACCGTGCCGCTACGGCCTCGTAACGCCGACGCGTTCGCGCAATCCGCTGGTCGTCGAGTTCGAGCACTGGGTCAGCCTCGCGCGGGATATCGCGTCGTCGGGCAATGTGTGGACTGCGATAAGCTATGTGATCCTGCCGCCGGGCTGGCGCCCGGACGGCTCCGGCGAATCAACGGAGAATCTGCGCCGGAAGAACCAGACGGGGCAAAGCGCGGTTTCCGTGAGCAGCAATGTGAGATGACCGCCGCACCCGCAGCAGGTGAAGTGCAGGCTGATCGCCTTGATCGCCTTGATCGCCGATCGGCATGACGGATGAGATCGGCGACGAAAGCGCGCGTCTGAAACCTGGTCGACTGGCCGTCTGGCGCGCGTTCGACGCCGCGTCAGGTCGCCTTAAGACAGTTCCGGTAGGATCGCTTCGTTTTTTGCGCCCTTTTGTGACCCGGTGCGTGGGCGTCGGGTTCGGGTTGGGCAGCCTGTTCGGTTCATTGTGATTCAAGCTACGGGAGGAAAGGTAATGGAGAAATCATACGGCGTGGGGCGTGGAGCTTATGACGGGGGCGCTCGCTTCCTTCACTGGCTGGTCGTGATTCTGGTCGTCATGCAGTTTGTGATCGGCTGGACGATGCCCGACGTGCACAAGGATACGAAACCGGACGGTCTGATCGCCTGGCACCTTGGCGTCGGCGCCGCGCTGATCGCCGCGATGGTGATCAGGATTGTGTGGCGATTGACCCACCGGCCCGCGCCCGATGTGCTTCCGCCGATGTTGAGCGCGATATCGCGTACCACGCATTTTCTTCTCTACGTCGTATTGTTTGCGGTACCGCTGCTGGGATGGATCAACGCTTCATCACGGGGATGGTCTGTCCAGTTGCTGGGCGTTGTGCCGTATCCGGGGCTGTCGGAGACGGGATCCGGGTTTGGACATGCGATGGGCGATGTGCATGGCATCCTGGCTTGGGTGCTTTTCGCGCTGGTCTGCCTGCATATCGCGGCCGCACTCTTTCATCGCTTCGTTTTGAAGGACCAGGTGCTGCAGCGGATGTTGCCATGACATGCTCTTGTGCCCGCCATCGCGTCGAACGAAGGTAGTGGGCCGACACGGGGTGAGATAAAGCCTCCCCTGGCTGCACCTGACACCGGTGCAGCCAGGGCACGCTGCTGACGCAGCTACGATGGCGACCAGACCGTCACCGCCCTACGCCTTCAGATGCGGTCCCAGCAGCGACAGATCGGGATGTCCAAGACGGTCGTGCGCGGTTTGCACCTGATGCCAGTAGGGGTAGAGCAGGGGCGGCGCGCTTACCTTGTCGAGCCGCTCGCGCTGCTCGACAGTCAACGTGAGATTCGCCGCGCCGAGGTTATCGCGCAGTTGCGTTTCATTGCGCCCGCCGATGATGACCGAGGCGACAGCGGGGCGCCCGAGCGTCCACGCGAGCGCAACCTGCGCGGCCGAGACCTTGTGCTCGCCGGCAATCTCAACGAGTACGTCGACGATCGACCACAGCCGTTCCTCGTCACGGATCGGCGGCTCGGTCCAGCCCGCAAGCTGGCGCGTGCCCTCGGGTGTCGAGTCACGGCGGTGCTTGCCTGACAGCAGGCCGCCTGCGAGCGGACTCCACACGAGAATGCCGAGCCCCTGATCGAGTGCAATCGGCGCGAGCTCGTATTCCGCTTCGCGCGCTTCGAGCGTGTAGTGGATCTGCTGGCTCACGAAACGCGGCAGGCGATCACGTTCGCTCACGTGCAACGCCTTCATCAGGTGCCAGCCTGAGTAGTTCGAGCAGCCGACATACCGGACCTTGCCGTGTCGGACCAGCAGGTCGAGCGCTTCGAGCGTTTCTTCAAGCGGCGTGAGCCCGTCCCATTGATGCACCTGATAGAGGTCGATCACATCGGTTTTCAGGCGACGCAGGCTCGCCTCGCAAGCCTGGATCAAATGATGCCGCGACAGGCCACGATCGTTCGGGCCGTCGCCCATCGGGAAGCGTGCTTTCGTCGCGATCAGCACGCCGCCCTTGCGCTTGCCGCCGAGCGCCTCGCCGACGATCTCCTCCGACGCGCCATTCGAATAGACGTCCGCCGTATCGATCAGGTTCACGCCCGCGTCGATGCACATGTCGATCTGCCGGCGCGCATCGTCGAGGCCGACTTCGCCGACGCTCGCAAATTTGCCCTTGCCGCCCATTGTCATGGTGCCGAGCGTGATGGTCGACACCTTGAGGCCTGAACGGCCGAGTTGGCGATATTCCATGATGAAGCAATCTCCTATGAATGTTGCTCAGGATTCAGGACCGGCGCGCGCTTCGCCATTCCCTTGTCTGCGTGACGCGCCCGAGCATTTGACGATAGCGGAGTTTCACTTACCATTCAAACAGAAATATGTGATTGAATTGAGCGTTTTTGGTGATTAATAACGGATCCGAAGGATGAGAGGTCAGCATGGACCTGAAACAGCTGGAACACTTTATGGCGGTAGCGGAAGAACGTCATTTCACGCGCGCGTCACGGCGTCTCAACCTCGTTCAGTCCGGGTTGTCGGCGTCGATCCGCTCGCTGGAGGCGGATCTGGGCGGACCTTTGTTCATCCGCAGCACGCGGCGTGTGGACCTGACCCATGCCGGTGAAGTGCTGTTCGAAGAGGCGCGACGCGTGCTGGCTGCCGCGCGCGACGCGCGGCACGCCGTGACACAGGTGCATGGACTTGCACGCGGCCGGCTCAGCATCGGCGCGATTCACGGGCTCGAGCCTTTCGTTGACCTGCCCGCTTCTCTGGGGCGGTTTCGGGCCGCGTTCGGCGGGATCGATATCGAGCTCACGCTCGACGGCTCGCGCGCATTGATTGACGAGGTGCGCGAAGGGCGTCTCGACCTCGCGTTCACCCAGCCGTCGGATCCACTGCCGGACGATCTCGGATTGCGCATGTTCGCATGCGAGGGGATGGTCATCGTCTGCGCGGCGGATCATCGGCTCGCGGGGGCAAGCGGGGTCAAACTGTCCGATCTCCGCGAAGAAACGTTCGCGGACCTGCGTCCGGAGTGGGGCGTGCGGCGGCTCGTCGATCGAAGCTTTGCGACCGCAGGGCTGCAGCGCCGGACCAGCTTCGAGGTCAACGACATACCGATGCTGCTCGAACTGGTCGCGCAAGGGCTTGCGATTACCATGGTGCCGGAATCCGTCGCTGCAACACGGGTGCGCGACACGCGTGGCGCGCCCGTGGCGACGGCGACCCTGCGCGAAGCTGAGGAGCCGTGCTGGGAGCTTGCGGCAGTCTTCAAGGGCAGTGCGGGCGAACCGCTCACACCGGTTGCAAAGGCTTTCCTGAACCTGCTTAAATTGCCGGACGTGGCGGCCTGACGTTCGGACGGCCCCGTACGCGCGTACCGTTCCCGGGCGCATCGGGTTATGTTGCGTTATATATGCTGCTGTCCAGAACAGTCACCTCAAGGCCCTCCAGCGATGTCCGATACTCCCATCCCCGCTGCCGTTACCCCCGAACCGCAGGCCGTGTCCATGCAGGCGAAGCGGAGCGCGATCTTCATCGTTGCCACTGTCAATCCGGACGCGGCGAGCCGCGACACCGTACGCGCATGGTGCGCGGATATCGCCGCACTGGTGCGGGCGGTGGGCAAGCGGATACCTGACGGCGGCCTGTCGTGCGTATGCGGCTTCGGTTCCGACGCCTGGGATGCGCTGTTCGGTACGCCGCGACCGGCCGGCCTGCACCCGTTCCGTGAGTTCGGTTCGGGTGAGCGCCTTGCGGTGTCGACACCGGGCGACATCTTGCTGCACATTCGCGCCGACCAGATGGATTTGTGCTTCGAGCTTGCGACCCAACTGATGGGGCGACTCGGCACGGCGGTAACCGCGGTCGATGAAGTGCACGGATTTCGCTATTTCGATCAACGCAGCATGGTCGGTTTCGTCGACGGAACCGAGAACCCGACCGGCAGCGAGGCTGTCACGTTTACGGTGCTCGGCGGGGAGGACCCTGAATTCGCGGGAGGCAGCTATGTGCTGGTGCAGAAGTATCTGCACGATATGACCGGCTGGAATGCGTTGCCCGTCGAAACGCAGGAACGCATCATCGGCCGCACAAAACTCTCCGATATCGAACTCGACGACGCTGTGAAGCCAACCTCGTCGCACAGTTCGCTCACGACGCTCGAGGAAAACGGCGAGGAAGTCAAAATCCTGCGTGACAACATGCCTTTCGGGCGGCCCGGCTCCGGCGAATTCGGTACGTACTTCATCGGCTATGCCCGCTCGCCGGCGCCGATTGAACAGATGCTGGAGAACATGTTCGTCGGCCGGCCGCCAGGCAACTACGACCGGCTGCTCGATTTCAGCCGCGCGGTGACGGGCGGCCTGTTCTTTGTGCCTTCCGCGTCGTTGCTCGAAACGCTCGCGGATCGCAGCCCGGCGGCCGCCGCGAGGACGGCCAGGCAATGAAGGTGCAGAGATTCCATTTAGAAATGTGATTGGCGCGACAAAACGGTTTCGGCGCATCGGGCCTAAAATTAAAGATGGCGTTGGTCCCTTTGCGTGGGACCAGTCGCCTTACTCCCTTCCATCCACGGCAGGCGGCCATGGGCACTCACGATGCGCGTTTCGTTCGCCCGGCGCTGGCAGCGCTCTGCGTGGCTTCGCTCGCAACGCTCGTCGCGTGTAGCGGCAGCTTCTGCGTCGGCGTCGACGGTTGTGGCGGCGGAAACGGGTTGCAAAACGTCGCCATATCCGGCACGGCCGCCACCGGCAAGGCGCTTGCCAGCGCGATGGTCAGCTTCAGTTGTGTGCAGGGTTCGGGCTCCACCCTGTCAGACGGCGGTGGGCACTACAGCGCCACGTTCAACGCCACGCTTCCCTGCATCCTCACCGTGACCTCCGGCGGCACAACCCTGCATTCGCTGGCTTTTGCCGGCGGCACCTTCAATACGACGCCTGAGACCGAGCTGATGCTCGTCTACCTCGCTTCGCAACTCGGTACGAGTGAGACCGGCCTGATTGCGGGTTTCCCTGGCAACGCGCAGTTCCAGCAGGTGCTGGCAAATCAGACCGATGTGCTGGCTGCGCAATCAGCGGTCGTCACGAATCTGCAGCAGCGCTATGCGGTCACGCTGACGACACCGGCGTTTCTGACGACGCCGTTTTTCGTCGGGCAAGCGGGCGTCGACAGCGATCTCGGCGCGCTGGCGACAGCAGGCGCCATCGACGCCAATGGCATGCCCGATCCGGCCGCCGTCTCGCTGCTGTCAGCGGCGGGTCTCGCTCATCCGCTCACAACGACGTCCGCACCATCATCCGGCACCGGCGGCACAGGCAGCGGCACCGGCGGCATGATGTGAACTGAGGCGTGCTGCTGCTTCGGCCGGTGCAGTTGTGCGCGAGGCAGTTTGAGGCTGTCTCGGCCAGAATCCTCTGTATCGATGAGTGATTCCGGTCGAATAGCTGCGCAATATGCTGAAGCGATTCGCCTTTCCGCCATTGTTCCCACATTAACGCTTTCTGGCTCTCGCTGTAATAGATCCGGGTTCTGTACTTCATCTGCAACACTCCCGCTGCTCACGCAGCTTCGATTGTGTTGCATCGACGGGTTGAATCCGCACCAGTCAACGGACCTTCGCGCGCCGATCCGGCCAGTCACGTCGTTCGTCTTTGCGAACGCTGGCGACTCGCCCATCACTCGAGTTGCGAATAGCAGCTTCATGGTTCGCGAGAGCCTTGCCTAGCCCCGAGAGAACGTGACTTCGTATGTGCAGAGCTTCCCGTCTATAGGGTCGATGGTCTCCGGTGTGGTATAGATGAGTCGGTCCCCTCGAAACGCCAGGAAACGCACCTGTCGCTTGCCTGTCCAGAGCTCGTTCCAACTGCCGTCGAGAGTGTGGATAACGCGATCGGATTCGACTACATACGTTCCGATGTAGGCGAACATCGAATCGAAGAGCGCAATCTTTTCTTCATTGTTGAGTGGGTTTGAGGCGGGCCGCAGTCGCCCGCTTCTTAGCACGAAGACCATCACGCGTCCGTCCGCAGAGTAGTTGATGTAACCGAACGGATTGGGACCGAGATATGGCCACACGCGCATAATCCTAGCCCGGAAACACGCTCTCGCAACACACTTCGGGCGCGCCGCTATCGTCCCGAGGCTGCCACGCACTTGCCGGCCAGCACGAAGGATGGATGACCACTAGACCTTGCGGATTCAACCGCGTTCAGACGTCGGCTCCGCTCTGCAAACGGTCAATACAACTAAAAGAGTTAAATTGCCCGATCGCCGCTTTTCAGAAACGCCTGGCAAAGCCGACGGTCAAGCCGTGCGGCAGAATCTGTACGAAAATGGGCGTCTCCCATGTGGTCGCCAGGTAGCCGACTGCGGTGCCCAGCGCCCAACCCGCAAGCACGTCTGTTTGCCAGTGCGCCTGCGCCTTCATCCGGGCCACCGCGTCATAGGCGGGCAGCAGTTCGAGTGCCCACACCCAAGGGTAACGTCGTCCGTAGTTGACGATAAACGGCGTGACGAAGCTCGCCTGCAAGGTTACTTCTCCGCTTGGGAAGCTGTCGCCACCGCTCACGAACCACGCGTTCGGCCCCTGTCCGCTATTGGGGCGCGCACGGCGAAACGCGTATTTCATGCCCTGCGCGGCAACCGCAGATATAGCCTCGGCATCCACCGTTTGCCAGAAAGTATGGCCAAGCTCGTTGTCGTTGCCCAGCCAGAACGCACCGCCCACACCAATAGCGATCGCCGAATACTCCAGTGCCAGCTGGACGTTCCGGTTCCAAATGCCGCTCTGGTTGTATGCCAGTTCATGGTCAAGACCAGCGTGAGCCGTGAAGCTGACGATACATAACGCTGTCGAGAGGATCAGACGTTTGCAGGCGCGGCTCAAGAATGCCAATGACCTGGTGGACATGGACACCCCCCGTTCGTTCGTGGCGCATACCTTACGAATGAAAGATCGCTGTGGCGGCTCGCGTCGCAGCTGGGACTTCCTCTGACGGGAGCTTAACGCCAGTCACCGTGAATGTCTGCAGCAATGAGGATGACAAGGCGTCTCTGATGCTGATAAACGCATCAAATTTGCGAGGGGATCAGTAACAGCAAGTGCCAATCGTCTGACGCATTACGCCACCTAACGCATTTACTTCAGCGGCCTCGTAGCCAACATGGTCGATGACCCGTTAGACGGCCGTCGATTCGGCGGCTGCTTTATCCCCGGAAGCTGCCCGTGGCTGATCAAGTCAGCGAAAGACAGATAAGGGTCCGATTACAGCCGGGCGCCATCCAACACCTGTTTTGTCCGACATGCGGGATTCGGACTTTCGCGCATTTGGAAGTCGGCGGCCGGGATATTGTCGACAGTCAATGCCAGTTGTCTCGATGGCGTGGGGGTTGGGATGCTGCCTTCAAAGCCAGTTGACGGCGCGTGTTTCTGAAAGGAGATTGCGATGGCTGAGCTCGTAACATGCCTGTGGTTTGATCAAGGCAGAGCGCGTGAGGCGGCGGCGTTTTACGCCGCCACCTTTCCCGACAGCCGTGTCGATGCAGGTCATGTATCGCCGATACCGGGCATTGGGCAGGGTCCGGAGTTGACGGTCGAGTTCACCGTGCTCGGCCGGCGCTTCGTGGGGCTGAACGGCGGGCCCAACTACAAGGCGAATGAGGCGGTAAGTTTCATGGTGCAGACTGATAGCCAGGAAGAGACCGACCGATATTGGAACGCCATTATCGGCACTGACGGAGAGGAAGCGCCTTGCGGCTGGTGCAAGGACCGCTGGGGGTTTTCGTGGCAGATCACGCCCAGGCGGCTGCTAGAGCTTGTCAACGGGCCCGATCATGATGCCGCAAGGCGTGCGATGGAGGCGATGATGACAATGAAGAAGATCGATATTGCCGCGATAGAACGCGCGGCGGAGGCAAAGTAAGAGCGCACGAAAAGGCGCATCGGTTTTTTTACGGCCTATGGCGACTACGCATTCGCAGGTCGATTGGAGAGGTCGGTTTTGGGCTCAGTCATAGGGAATGCCGGTGGCCAGGTCGGAACGTGCGGCCTAGTCGACTGTGCGAGTTCTCGAAGCCTGACCAGCCGGCGCGACTGCAAGACGAAGTTCCCGGTAGGCAGTCACCAGCGCGTCGAGGCTGAATGTCCGGTTCAGGCCGCTGGGATTTGGCAACACCCATGCGCGCGCGCCGCCGAACGGTGTCGGTTGCAGGCCCCAGTGGATGTCGCGCCTGCCCGACATTGCGCAGAGCGCCATCTTCCCGAGGAAGGCAACGCATTGCGGCGCATATCGTTCAATCTTCCGCTCGAATTCCGTCGCAGCCGCTTTGAACTCCCATTGTGATAGTTCGTCCGCTCGTGCGGTTGGACGCGAGACCACGGTTGTCAGGCCACAACCATACTGCAGGAGAGTGCGATCGTCCTTAGGACAGATTTGTTCGGGCGTAAAACCCGCCAGATGAACGGCCCGCCAGAACCGATTGCTTCTGCCGGCAAAGTGGCGGCCGGTCGATGCCGCACTGACGCCCGGATTGATGCCGCAAAACACCACGGATAAACCCGGTTCAAGGATATCAGGAAGACTTTGAAGTGAATCGGAGCGGGTCACGGATGGTATAAGCCTTTTCGTGAAGTACATTCGAGCCGCCGGGCGGCAACAACAGGCGACCTCGACGACACTTTCTTCTGGATTGCATCGAGATGCTCTGACGGAAGGGCCTGGAACCATCCTCGCCTGTTCCTTCATCGGGAGTGGGGCTCCCACAAGCGCAGCAGTTTGGGCCACGCCGTCACGGCGGACAACCGGCAAGAGGGTCGATTTCAGGTCAAATGTGCCCCGATTCTGGCCAGCGACGGTCTATGCCACTGGCTCGCCACCCGAGGGGGGCCCGCGCTAACCAGGCCAACTTCGGGTAGACCGGAAAGCCATCCCACACTTTCCATCCCTGCTGATCCGACTTGCTCGTTGACACCGCTATAAGCCCACCGTTGCCTGCATACCTGCCTCACCACGGAATCGCTGGCGATACTGTCTGGGCGTTACGTTAAGCCGCCGGAAGAAAGTCGTTCGCATATGCGTGGCGCTGTGAAAACCACAATTGAACGCCACAGTCTTGAGAGGAGCATCTGTCTCCTCGAGTAACTTCCTCGCGGTGTCAACGCGAACCTGTTCGACAAACGCGGACGGTGTTACCTTTGCATACTTCGCAAATAGCCTCGAGAAGGTACGTCGGCTGACTGCAACTGCGCTCGCAAGCTGTTCGATCGATAGCGTATCGGTTATGTGCTCGGTCACGTATCGGAGCACCTTGCCGACGATCGGATCGTGGTCCTTCCGTACTCCGACGTAAGGGCTGTATTGAGACTGCCCACCTTCTCGCTGGATGTAGACGACCAGACGTTTCGCAACCCGCACCGCAAGCTCGTGCCCCCAGTCCTCCGCCACGAGCGATAGACACAGGTCGATGCCTGCCGTCACGCCGGCAGAGGTAAAGAGGCGTCCGTCACGGATGAAAATCCTGTCGGGCCGCACACAAGCCTGCGGAAACTCGTCGGCGAGGCGGTCCGCATCGGCCCAGTGGGTCGTCACTTCCTTGCCGTCAAGCAGCCCGGCGTGCGCGAGCACGAATGCTCCGTTGCAAACGGAGCCAAACCGTGCTGCGCCGCGCGCCTGGTCTTGCAACCATTTCAGAAATTCGCTTGGTAGCTGGGCATCAGGCAACTGCGGTCCTCCTGCTATCAACAGCAGGTCACATGGAGTATCGAAGTCCGCATAGCCATAAGGCACTGAGAGTCCCATCCCGTTCGAGCAGGACACGGTGCCAGCCTCGTATCCTATGAGAGAGACCTGATATTTCTGATGCTCAGGCAGAAATGTATTTGCTTCTGCGAATACGTCCAGGGGGCCAGCAACATCCAGCGCCTGCACACCATCGAATATAACAATGGCGACTTTCATGCCGTGACCCTCATTGATTGTAAGCACGCCGCCATTGGTACGACTCCGCGCCGCCCGGTGGGCGGCTTGCCTGCCGGTTCGCGACATAAATTTATCCTGGATGGAACGAAGTTTATAAGCGAAGCGTGGCGGGATAAAGGGTCTGTGCTGAAAGTCACTTGTTACATGGAGCATGGGTACGCAACCCAGGAATGCTGGTAAGGGTCCGCGCACGAGTGACGCGAGGGCCGCGTCGCCCTTCATGACCTGTTCGCGGCCGACGCCGTGCCGGCAGTTGCAACGTGGCTCAAATCTCCCGGGCGGCGACCGTTTGCATGTTGTGGGAAAGCGGCGGAGCGGAAGTGGCATCGTAATGGCCGGGATCCAGCCCATCCTGGCCCATATGCGACCTTCTTGGGCGTGTGTGCAGCTTCAATCATTGTCAGAATGGGCAGAGCCATTCCTCACGATTCTTCCAGAAGCACATCAAGAAAGTGCTAGATGGGTTGCGCCTTGTACGGAGAACCCGTCAGAGCAGTCGTCCATAAGCTGGTACGGAACATACGCTGTTCTCGAGTTGGAAGGGAAATCGCCCTTTGATTTTGGGCGCTGATATGTCAGCGCCCTTTCCCATGCGAGCCAGCCATGACCAAAAACCCAAACGCTGCTTTAAAAGTCCTCCCGAAACCACCGCTTGCCGGCGAATCGATGTCGGGTGCAGACATCATCCTGCGCGTACTCAGCGAACAGGGCGTCGATACCGTATTCGGTTATAGCGGCGGCGCGATTTTGCCGACGTACGATGCCGTCTTTCGTTTCAACGAAATGCACGCGGACAATCCCGAGCGCCAGATCAACCTCGTTGTGCCCGCCAATGAACAGGCCGCCGGCTTCATGGCCGCTGGTTATGCGCGCGCGAGCGGAAAGGTTGGCGTATTCATGGTTACGTCAGGCCCCGGGGCGACGAACGCGGTGACGCCGATCGCCGACTGTAACGGTGATTCGGTCCCGGTTGTCCTCATCTCCGGACAGGTACCTCGAGCCGCGATCGGCAGTGATGCTTTCCAGGAAGCGCCAGTCTTTAACATCATGTCGGCGTGCGCAAAGCAGGTGTTTCTGGTTACCGACCCGGCAAAGCTGGAACAGACACTGCGGACCGCATTCGAAGTCGCGCGCACCGGCCGTCCTGGCCCGGTTGTCGTGGATGTGCCGAAGGACATCCAGAACTGGACTGGCATTTACCATGGGCAAGGTGCATTGGAGTTTCGAGGCTACTCCGATCGTCTTCGAAAGGTGGCCAGAGGCGCTCGTCTCGAAGACGACAAGCGCAGCGAATTTTTCGATCTGCTGGCGCGGAGCAAGCGGCCGCTGCTGTATGCCGGCGGCGGCGTTATCACGGCCGGCGCGACGGCTGAATTGCGTCAGTTTGCAGAGCGCTATCGGATCCCCGTGGTGACCACGTTGATGGGGCTTGGCGCAATGTCCGTAAAACACGAACTGGGGCTCGGTATGCTGGGCATGCACGGCGCGGCCTGTGCGAACTACGCGGTGGAGGATTGCGACTTCCTGATCGCGGTGGGTGCCCGATTCGATGATCGCGTCGCCGGTGGCCGTCCTGACGCATTTGCGCCCGGGGCGCAGTATGTCGCGCATATCGACATCGACGAAGCGGAGATCAACAAGGTTAAACGGGCGCACTGGACGCACGTAGGCGACGCGAAGAATACGTTGCTGTCACTGATGAAGCACGGTCCAGTCGCGCAAGCGCCTTTAGACTGGCTCGATCATATAAAGGAATTGAAGCGGGTCTACGGTATGAACTATGACCGGAGCAATCCGGCGATTCAGCCGCAGTTCGTTGTCGAAAAGCTCAGCGAAATTACCGGGGGGCGAGCAATCATCACCACAGGCGTCGGCCAGCATCAGATGTGGGCTGCGCAGTTTTTCGACTTCGTCGAGCCTCGAAGCTTCCTTACTTCGGGCAGTATGGGGACGATGGGTTTCGGGCTGCCCGCAGCTATCGGCGCTCAACTGGCGCGACCGGATGCCCTTGTGATCGACATCGATGGCGACGGCAGCATCCGCATGAATATTGGCGACCTGGAGACGGCAACCACGTACGGCGTGCCTGTCAAGGTACTGCTGATCAACAATCTCGGTGACGGAATGATCCGGCAGTGGCAACGTCTCTTTTACGAGGGTCGACTGTGCGTGAGCGACAAGTCGCTTCATCGCAAGGATTTTGTCATGGCAGCTCGGGCCGACGGGTTTGAGTTTGCCTGTCGCGTTGAAGCAATGAGCGAACTCGAGGACAAACTCAAGGCCTTCGTAGATTTTGACGGGCCGGCTTTCCTCGAAGTGATGGTCGACCAGAACGCTGACGTGTTTCCGATGGTGGGGCCTGGGCAAGGCTACTCGAATATGATCACCGGACCGTTTATCCCGTCCCGGTCTGAGCGAGAACCCGAAGGGAAGGGCGCAGAGCGTCAAGCGGCTGCGGATATGTTCTAACCATACTTCGCGCAACGAACCTCGACATGTAAAGAAAGACGCAACAACAAACAATGGACAAGATTTCCGCAATGAAGGCGTATGTGAAGGTGGTCGAATCGACCAGCTTCACGAGAGCCGCCGAAGTTCTGCATACGTCGGCAGTCTATGTTAGCCGTATGGTTCAGGCCCTTGAGTCGGATCTGGGCGTGAAACTTCTTAACCGGACAACCCGTCGAAGCAAGCCGACGGATGCGGGCCTTCGCTACTACGAACGTTGCGTCGCGCTTCTTCGGGATCTAGACGAAATGGACGCCGACGCTCAGGCTTCCAGGGGAAGCAAAAGCGGAACAGTCCGTATCAGCATGCCCTCGCTAGTCGCGAAGTCGACCGTTATCCCGGAACTACCGAATTTTTTCGCCAATAATCCTGATATTCGACTGGACATCAGCATTGCTGATCACCACCCCGATCTGATCGAAGAGGGGCTCGACTGCGCCCTGCGCGTGGGAACGGTAAGCGAACCTGGACTAGTCGCTAAAACAGTGGGTCATTACAAAACGCTGACCTACGCGTCGCCCGACTATATCCAGGCCTATGGCGAGCCCTTCACCCTGGATGACCTCAGCGATCACATCGGCGTGAGTTACGCCATGAAGTCAGGCCGTATCAGAAGTTGGGAGTTTCTCGAGGGAAACGAGGTCCGTTCCGTTCCGCTGAAGAGCGCGATCCTGGTTAACGACGCAGATACCTACGTGGCATGTGGGCTTGCGGGCCTCGGATTGATACAGGGGAGCACCTTTATACTCGACGCTCATGTGCGATCGGGCCGACTGAGCAAGGTTCTGAGAGACTATCCGTTAAATCCCCGCCCTGTGTCCGTTGTGTATATGCCTAATCGAACCAAGCCGAGGCGGGTTGACATTTTTATCGACTGGTTAATCGATTTGTATTCGACTCAGCTGACCGAGCAAAGCTGATTCGCATTGGCGGCGACTGGTTTCAGGTTTGACAACTGACGGCTGACGTCGGGTCCTAACACGAATCATCTACGGATCAAGTCGCGCCAATCACCGTTGCGCGAGGCAAATGCAACGGGTGAATCGACGTCTGCGTCGTGCGATCCGGATGTTGGCGAGCGTGACTGCACCAAATATGCGGGGAAGCGCACAGAGTCATTGGGGTCGGGGCGATACGCTGTTCGATCCGGCAGAAAAGTCTCCACCTGATTTCCAGGAGCAGCATTTCTGCACGTCCTTCGCAAGCCCCAGCTCTACGAGCAGTCGGGGAATGATCGCTCACAGCACCAGGTCGACGTCGGGGAGCCGCGCTACGCCGCGGAAAGCAGCGTTAACGCAATCAGGGGCCACCGATGCGTCTCCAAGCCATCAAATATGCCTTGATTCTTGCCTGCGGGTGCATGGCAGTCGCCGATGCACTGGCCGCCGATGCTGCCGGCGTCGTCAAGACCCTCAAGGGCACGGTGCAGATCGAGCGGGCTGGAGCAAGTTCGGGCGCGGCCGTCGGCAGCGAAGTTTACGGCAGCGATCGCATCGTGACCGGCCCGGAATCCTCCGTCGGTATCACGCTGCGTGACACCACCCAACTCTCCGCCGGCGCCAATACCATCCTCGACCTCAACAAATTCGCGTTTAATACCACGACCCATGATGGGGTGCTCGACGCCAGCATCAAACGTGGTTCCCTGGCCGTGATTTCCGGAAAGCTGGCGAAAGCGAATCCGGACGCCGTCCGTTTCAGCACGCCGACTACCACACTGGGCGTGCGCGGCACTGAATTTATCATCGAAGTCGGCGCTAACGGGGAGAGTGCACGTTGAAGGCCGCACACCGACGTCATCGGCGGGCATCTGCGGCGGCATTCGTCATGGTGGCTTTCCTGGCCGGATGTAGCACGCCCCCGGACAGAATTATTTTATTGCCGGATCCGGAGGGCAAAGTCGGCGCGGTCATTGTCCGCAGCGCCACCGGAGAGCAAACCATAGACAAGGCTTACGCTGGGGTTGGCGTCACGAAGGGCGGCGCCATCGAAAAAACGATGGATAGTCAATCCAGTGTGCAGGCACGATACGGCGAGCTGCTCGCGGCCCGGCCTCCGCGCCCCATGACATTTACGATTTTTTTTCTCTTTGACTCTGCCACCGAGTTGGCCCCGGAGTCATCCGTCACGGTTAAAAAGTTAAAAACCGTCCTGGCTACCTGGCCTGCGCCTCAGCTCGTGGTGGTCGGTCACACCGATCAGGCGGGCTCTCAGGAGTTCAATGACAGACTGTCAATACGGCGGGCGGAGAGTGTTGCAGCGTTCCTGATCAAGCAAGGCATTCCTGCCCAACAGATAGAGACTGCTGGCCGGGGCAAGCGCGAGCCACTGGTCCCCACGGCAGATGGTGTTCCCAATCGCATGAACCGACGCGCAGTCATTACAATTCAATGACCCGCGTCAGTTATCGACGCTCAATGGCCTTTCTTTGATGAAACGCTATTACGACCCATGGCTTGCCCGGATCAGGAATCTGCTGAAGGCGGCCCAGGGGCGTCCGGTGGCGCTGGTGGTGCTGTTCGGCCTGAGCCTGCTCAACCTGTCCAGCGAATGGCCGGGCAACATAGCACGTCCGGCTTTCGTGGGCGCGCTTGACGAGACGCTTCCTGACTCCTTTAGAACGGCCCGGCAACTTCTGTTCGACCAGTATCAACGTCACTTCCCGCGGATTCCGACTGCAGAGCCCGTGACCATTGTCGAGATCGATGAGGAGACGCTGGAAACCGTCGGTCAATGGCCCTGGCCGCGAAATCGACTCGCGAGCCTGATCGATGCCATTGCGGCACTGAAACCGCTGGCTATCGGTCTCGACATTTACATGCCGGAGCCGGATCAGACCTCTCCCGACAAGGTGGCCGGCAATCTGCCGAAAACGGCTGCGGCCCTGGCCGCCGGCTTGCGGGCCCTTCCCAGTCACGAAGCCATTCTCGCCAGATCGTTGCGCGCAGCGCCGACCATACTGGGTGCCGCGGCGCTCGATCATGCCGCCTTCACCACCAGCACCGATCTGCGAAGCGCTCCGATCCTCGTGCATGGCACCGACCCGCTGGGCCGCGTGCGACGGTACGACTATGTGCTCGCCAGCCTGCCAGAATTGCAGGCGGCGGCCCACGGACAGGCGATGCTGAGCGTCGCGCTCGAACAAGGCGTGGTCCGGCATATTCCTCTCATCATGGGTTTGGGGGAGAAACTGGTCCCCAGTCTGCCGATGGAAATGCTCCGCCTCGCCACGGGTTCATCGGCGATCGACGTCTTTGCCGATGCATCGGGCGTGCAGGCGGTGGGTGTCGCGGATGTGCTGGTGCCCACGCAGCCCGGCGGTGACATCTGGTTGCATTTCGCGTCCATTCGGTCGACGCTGAACCGCTACGTGTCGGCACGCGACATCCTGCAGGGAACAGTCGATCCGGAACGGATCCGGGACAAACTGGTGCTGGTCGGACTGACCGGCGCCGGCGTGACCGACATGCGCACGACTGCGTTGGGGGAACTGGTGCCGGGTATCGAAATTCAGGCGCAGGTCATCGAGACGATTTTCGAGGGACGTTTCCTGCGCCGCCCCACCTGGCTGAAATGGGCAGAAAGCGCCTTCATCGTGACGTTCGGGTTGCTGATTATCTGGTATGTTCCTCGCCCGCAATCGCGGTTTGCGATGTTCATAAGAGTCGTCCCCAAAGGGGTCGCCGCTCTGGGTGTCTTCCTGCACGTGCTGAATATTCTATGCTGCTTCTATATTTTCATGCGTGTCGGACTGCTGGTCGATGCGGCCTCGATTTTCATTATCCTGTCCGCGGTCATGGGCTGCTTCTTTACACCCGCGTTGCTCCACGTCGACAAACAAACCAGAACAGAAGCCACCCACGCGCAGGGGCGTGAAGGCGACAACGACCGCACCGGCCAGGCGCCATGACCTTGAGGTAGCGGTCGCGCGAATGGCCGTTGCAACTTGCGGATTCAACGGGGGATGCAACGCACTTCTATGGGGCATTGGAAGTCAAGCCCTTGGGTGGTCTGTTTTCCGTGGGTCAGCTGTCTCCAATTGAGGGTGCTGCGAGTTATCCACCACGGCCAGCGGGTCGTCTGTCACGACCACGTCGCTGGCCGTGGTGGATAACTCGCATGGCGAAGATGCCTTATTTCAGTTTGGAATCCTTTATATAAATCGACACTTCAACAGGATTGAAGTCGGAGTGTTTGATGTCCGGGCGTTTGCCCGGTCTAACTTCTATGGGGCATTGGAAGTCAAGCCCTTGGGTGGTCTGTTTTCCGTGGGTCAGCTGTCTCCAATTGAGGGTGCTGCGAGTTATCCACCACGGCCAGCGGGTCGTCTGTCACGACCACGTCGCTGGCCGTGGTGGATAACTCGCATGGCGAAGATGCCTTATTTCAGTTTGGAATCCTTTATATAAATCGACACTTCAACAGGATTGAAGTCGGAGTGTTTGATGTCCGGGCGTTTGCCCGGTCTAACTTCTATCCGTGCCGGCACCGGGCCGGTCACCCCATACCGCATGCGCAGAGCGCTGGAACCACTCCTTTACCGACGCGCCCCATCTAAAGCCACGATTACCCGTCGGGTAACCCGTGTGTTGCCCGGGCGCGCTGACCTTCAAGCCCTGTCGTCGATCGACGTTGGCCGCTCAGGTCGCAACGGCGTTGCTGCCAGATGGCTTGAGTGTTGCCCCGAGCGGAATCTCGCCATATTGCAGATAGCGCCACAAGGCGATCGCGAGACGGCGCGCAAGCGCGACAATGCCGATACGTCGCAAGCGCTTGCCACCGCCTGCAAAGCGCTGGTTAAACCATAGGCTCAACTGGCTGGCCGGCTGGAAGCGCAGCCAGCTCCACGCGAGTTCTACCATCAGCCACCGGGCTCGTTTGTTGCCAGCCTTGCTGATGCCCTGCTCGACCTCACTGGTGCCACTTGCGTACGGCGTCGGCGCGAGGCCCAGGCAACCGGCGACTTCCCGGCGGTTGTGAAACTGCCGCCAGCCGAACAGTTCCTTGACCAGGGTCCACGCACCTCCCGTACCAATACCCGCAAGCCGCGCCAGCACGGCAATCGCGGGCTGTACGCCGTCGCGCACCTGTTGCTCCTGTAGCGCTTCAAGCGTCCTGATCTGCGTGGCAACCAGCGAGAGCCGCTCGGACTCGCGTTCAATTTCGGCGCGCAGACCTGGCCATAGCTGTGCGGCGTGCTCAGCCCACCAGCGCGCCCACGCGCGACCACCGATGCGCTCGACCCGCAGGTTGTGCAGCACCAGCAGCGAGCGGATCCGGTTGCTGTGGGCGGTGCGCTCCTGACGCAGGCGTCCGAGCTCCCGATGCAAACGTCGCTCATCTTCCTGCTCCGGGGTCGGAATGCGTGCGACCGCCCACACCCGCCGCTCACCGCCGTAGTAGCGCATCAGCATCGACAGCAGCTTGTCGGCGTCGAGCCGGTCCGTCTTCGCGCGGCGGGCCCGCCGGTTCACTTCGATACTGGCCGGATCCACCACCAGGTTGGTGATTCCATGTGCGGCCAGCCAGCGGTGCAGCCAGAAACCATCACGGCCCGCCTCGTAGCAGCTGCGCACCGGGGCGTCGGCGGCCAGATGGCAGTGGGCTTTGGCCTTCGCGATCGCGGTCAGCACCGCGGCGGTGTCGCCCGACGTCACCGTACACCGGCTTGGCGCGCGCACGCCGTTGCCGAGCGACAGCTTCCAGCTCTTCTCACCCAATTCGAAGGCGACATACAGCCAGCCGGTGATCGTTGTATCCCGCCCCTGAAGGGCCGTGTCAGGCGCATCCATTTGCGTGCTCCTTTCGAAAAACGAGTGTCGGAATCCTCGTTTTACTCCAGGGGCCTTACTGCTGCGGCCCTTCCATAGTATCTAAAGACTGCGCGATAGAAGTTCATGACCAGGACCTGAATCTCTTTTCGGTCGCCGGACCGCCAAAGAAACTGCCTTGATTGCCTTGTCGACAACCCCCATCGGAGAAATGGAAATAAAATACCTGGATGACTACGTACGCCGCTCTCTTGCGGGCCGTGAATGTTGGCGGCACCGGCAAACTTCCCATGTCCGAACTTCGTGCGATGTGCGAATCACTTGGCTTTTCCAAAGTCCGCACTTATATCGCTAGTGGCAACGTCGTATTTGAAAGCAGGCTTTCTGAAGCGAGTGTGAAGGCGAAGCTTGAGCGTTGTCTGGAGACGTACGCCGGCAAGCCGGTAGGGGTTCTGATCCGGACGGGCGCCGAACTGGCCGCGGTTCTTGCCGGGAATCCCTTCAGGTCAGCGGCACCGAATCGAACAGTCGCGATATTTCTGGATGCGCCGCCGCCTGAGGACATTCTCGCGAATGTAAGTGGCCAGCAGACAGAAGAAATCGCGCTCGGGACGCGCGAGATTTACGTGTACTACGGAGAAGGAATGGCGCATTCAAAACTGAAAATTCCGGGCGCCATGACCGGAACCGCCCGCAACATGAATACCGTAGCCACGCTCGTCGAGTGGACGGCTGCGTAGCCGCCGGGCGCAATCAGGAAGGCCGACGACGGCTATACGTATCTGAATCCGGCGGATTTCCAGAAAGACTCTGCAGTTCAAGGTGCCGGCTTCGTCTGTGCGGTCTGGCCTGCGCTCGTTACCGCATTTCTTTCTGCTCGATGTTTGGCGGCAACTTTTTCTTCCGCGGCCTGAAGATCGGCCGGGTATGCGCCGTCGTCGCCTTGGGATGGGTTATAACCCGCAGCCTCTAGTTCTTCGAGTTCATGCATGACCTCTGCACGGGTGACTTGATGAGTCGTGGGCTCCGGCATGGTTTGCGCGTACACGCAGACTGAAGTCGACATGAGGACTGCGCCTGCGAGAGCCAGGCTGCGCCATGGCCGGTCAGCAAACCGATTCTTTGAATCAGATTTCATAGTGGTGCTCCCAGAGTGTTGGGGTGCTTGTTCATGCGGATGACGGGTCGAACTGTGAATCACCTGAGTGACGTGGGGCCAGCACCAACCCGCCGGACAAAGCACGTGTTCAATGAGCCGCGCTGTTCGAACCAGACGCGTTCTGATGTGCAAGACGTTCCTGCTTCATGCGCGCGACCTGGGCCGCGTAGATCGGGTTGACATCCGGGTACGAGGTATCGGTGACGTAGTTCAGACCGTTCTGCTGTGCTTCGATCAACTCCTGATATACCTCGGCGCGTGTCTTGCTCTGGGCAAACGCACTTGACGAGGCGAGAGCTGATAGCGAAATGGCTATCACGAGATATTTCTTCATTTCAGACTCCTAAGTGTTTACAAAGGATCGTGCGGTGTGCATTGAGTAAACCCCACGATGCCGCTGGTTATTCCCAGTCTTTGTGAAAAGACGCTGGTTTTATCGAAGCGTGACCGATTCTTCTTCGCAGTCTTATAGCGGCAGTCTCGCCTGGTCTGTGAATGCGCTAGGCATTCAGCGAAGTCTTCCGCAATCGTCGACGCTCCAGCCAGTTACGCAAATGGCCGGCGACGAAAGCGCTGACGATCAGCGACAGGTACAGGGTGATGAGATTGTGACGCCAGGCATCGAGGGCGAGTTGATGCGCGACCAGTTTCGGATCGGGCGCCGGCAGGACAACGCTTTTCGCCACGACGGCCTGCATCATCCTCACAAAGCCGGCCGCGGAAAGCAGTGGCAGCAGGACTACGAATGCCAGCAGCGCGGGCTTCGCGCGGCGCGCCAAAGGATAGTGGCGCAAACGGAACCACAGTCCGAGGCAACCGTGTATCCACCCGGGCGCGAGCAGCGCAAGTTGCAAGCCTTGTGTGCCACTTGTGAGCAGCACGATGATCACGCGCTCATAGTTCGGTTCGAAACCATAGAGCGAGGCCGAGAGCCGGGTCGCGACTGCATGGCGGATGAGTAGCAGGGGCAGGCTGAGGCCTGCCCACAGGCGTATCCATTCGGTGGGCGGCAGTGCCCAGTGGCGGCGTCCGTATATCGTGCGTACCGCAAGTGCAAAATGCAGGGAGGCCGCACCGTACAGTGCGATCGTTCCGGGCACGCTATGCCAGAGTCGCAGCGCCAGCGTGAGGCCTCGACCTGCCAGGTCGAGCGACCAGATTCCGAGTGCATGATTGACCAGGTGGAGAAAAAGATAAATCAGCAGCACGACGCCCGACCCGAGTTGAAAACGACGCAGAACGGATTGCATGTGGACCTTCAACGGGTGGTAGTGGCCGACGTAATGCCCGCCGCTTTCCCGGCTGCGTGCTGTTGGGTGAGATGCTCCTGTTTAATGCGGGCAACCTTTTTCATCTCAGTCTCCTATGGGTGTTACGCGATATGCGATGAGTAGACGCTGCTTCATCGCCGGATATTCCCGCGCTTTTGATAGAACACTGGGTGCCTCGTCGACTCGCCGTCGAGGACCGGCATGGCGTACTGGATGAGGCGGCATCTGCCGCCGGTCAGGCGTTGCGGGAAGTGAGAGCAGGCCATTTACTCCGGGCATGAAGGGGCGTGCCCGGGTTCCTGGCGCGGCTACAATGCCCGTGAGATCAGTCGTCTACGTCGCTCGCTGAGAGCGTGGGGCAGTGTGTAAAAAGGCGTCGAATGGTGTATCGGCTTAACATGCGATGCATTCCGGCGACCGTCCGGGAATAAAAATGGCATGCCGGCGGTTAGGTAACTGTCGGCCACGGATTGCGGTTACTGCAGGAATTTCATTTCACAATGGCCGATCCCATCCTCGCGAAGCGCTTCGAAACGCTCGTATTGCCTCATATGAATTCGGCCTTCAATGTTGCGCGATGGCTGACGCATAACGACCAGGACGCGCAGGACGTGGTGCAGGAAGCGTATCTTCGCGCGTTCAGGTTTTTCGGCGGATTCCGCGGCGACGATGCCCGCGCATGGCTATTGAGCATCGTGCGTAACACCTTCTACACCTGGTATCAGCAGAACCGGGGCCACGCACCGGATACGCTGGAGTTTGAGGAAGACATGCACAGCCTTGAGATGAGTACCGCCGACCACGACGTCAGTCCTGAAGCGATGCTTATACGCAGCCAGAGCCAGAAGCGGGTGCATAAGGCGTTGCAGGGTTTGCGTCTGGAGTACCGGGAGGTGATTGTGCTGCGGGAGCTGGAAGAATTGTCGTATAAGGAAATCGCCACGATTGTGGGCATCCCGATGGGGACGGTGATGTCGCGCCTCGGGCGTGGCCGCCAGCAACTCGCGACGCTGCTCGCATCGACGGATCGGGAGGCGTGATGGATCACGAACAGGCGTCCGAACTGCTGCCGGGCTATCTCGATCAGGAATTGAGCCTGTCCGAAGCGCTCGAATTCGAGCGCCATCTGGCTGGCTGCGAACAGTGTCAGCGGGTCTACGCGCAACACCGTGAGGTGAGTGCGCAACTCCGGCAGGCGGATTTGCGCGTCGAGGCGCCAGCGGAACTGGTGAAACGCATCAAGGCTGCGTTGCCGGGACGGCCCCCGCTGTGGCAGCGGCTGGTCGAAGGATTCGGCTGGCACAGCGGCGGTGGGTCGTTGAACTGGGCGCCGGTTGGCGCGATGGCGATGAGCCTGGTTGCGTTGGCCTGGAGTGCGGGTTTGTACCTCTCGGTGCCGTCCGGCGAGACGCGCCTGACTCAGGAACTCGTGGACAATCATATTCGCTCGTTGCAGTTCAACCACCTCTCCGATGTGATTTCAACCGACCGGCACACGGTCAAGCCGTGGTTTGACGGCAAGCTGGATTTCGCGCCGCCTGTCGTCGATCTCGTGCAGCAGGGGTATCCGCTGGTCGGCGGGCGGCTGGATTACCTGAACGGGCGGCCGGTGGCCGTGATGGTCTATCGGTACAAGCTGCACCCGATCAATCTTTATGTGTGGCCGGGCAACGACGCGGGCTTCACGCCTCACATCGACCAGCGGCAGGGCTACCATCTGGCGCACTGGAGTGCCGCAGGCATGAATTACTGGGCGATTACCGATGCCGGCGACGCTGAACTAAACGGTTTCGTCACGAACCTGCGTGCGCATACCGCTTCGTAGCGGTCGTGGCTTCAGGCGCGTTGCCGCTGGCCGGTGCGGCACGTCGTACACGCCCTTTCTCATGCATGGCGCGAAGTCCTTTGTGCGCGCTTCTGGATGTCTTTCTGCTTCGCTGCGCATTGAAGGACTGCATCGGCAAATCGCTGCAACGCCGATAACGAACCACACACGCTCTGGTATTCCTCGCGGCCGATTCTGCCCTCGAGCGTAACGGCCATTCCCGATGCACGGGCGATGTCGATGATGTCCATTTTGAGCCTCTTTTCGTGTGTTCCCGTTCGTAAGACCGGCAGCTTGGGACGGTTATTCCCGAATCCAGCCGGCTGCCGGAAATGGCAGCTCAGCGGGCCTGAGCGCCGGTTTCAACAGGCTCCTGCAGGTTCTGGCCGGGCAGTGAAGGGTGCGTGACGAACTGATCGCGAGCGGCGCGGTTTTCGATCATGGAATAAAACGGATGTCGCGGCAGTCTACCTCTTGAATCCGGTCCGGAGGCCCGTCGGATGATCCTGCGGCCCACCTCCCGAACCCTTATCGTGAGGTCACTATGTCGTCACATGTTCCATTTGATCCGTCGCGCCGCGGCGCGTTGAAATGTCTCGCTTACGGTGGCGTTGGCACGGTGTTCGTCCTGGCCGGCGGTATCCTCACGCCGGTGGAGTTAGCCCTTGCCGCCAACGCGAACGATTCCTCAGCTGCCGCGGGCGTCCCCCTGTTTCTCCAGATCAGCGACTCGCACATCGGCTTCAACAAGGAGGCCAATCCGGATGTCGCGGGCACACTCAAGCAGACGATTGAGTTCGTCAATGCGATGCCGGTCAAGCCCGCGTTGACGATTCATACCGGCGACATCACCCATCTTTCCAAACCGGCTGAGTTCGATCTTGCCGCGCAGTTGATGTCGGGCCTGAATATCACTGAGTTGCATACCGTGCCAGGCGAACACGACGTTACGGATGGACCGGGGACGGAATACTTCAGCCGCTTTGGCCAGGCCTCGGACAACAAAGGCTATTACAGCTTTGACCACAGCGGCGTGCACTTCGTCGCGCTCGTCAATGTGATGCATTTCAAGCCGAATGGTTTGGGCGGTTTAGGCGACGAGCAGCTCACCTGGCTGGAAAACGATTTGAAGGGCCGTTCGTCCAGCACGCCGATCGTCGTCTTCGCGCACATGCCGATGTGGACGATCTACGAGCCGTGGGGTTGGGGCACGGGTGATGCGGGTCAGGCAATGAGCTATCTGAAGCGCTTCGGTTCGGTGACCGTCCTGAACGGCCATATTCACCAGATCGTGTCGAAGGTCGAGGGCAATATCACGTTCCATACGGCGCGCTCGACGGCCTACCCGCAGCCGACCGCCGGCAATGGACCCGGCCCGGGGCCCCTGACAGTCGCGAGCGATCAGCTTCCAAAGATGCTGGGCGTGACCAGCATCAAGATCGTGCGCCGGCCGCTCAAGGCGACGCTCGCTGACTCGACGCTTGTGTGATTCCAGATACCGCTCACTAACAGGACCAACTCATGCTAACGACTATCTTTCGCCGCGCCTACATCGTTCCCCTCCGGGCCGGGATGCTCATGGCGGCGCTGTCTTTCGGCTTCACTGTCGCGCACGCTCAGGACTCTAACGCCGTTGTGATCAAGAATTTCATGTTTTCGCCGATGTCGATTACGGTCAAAGCCGGGTCGACGGTGACCTGGAAGAATCTTGATGGCGAACCGCATACCGTTGTGAACGACGCCGGCTTGTTCCGCTCCGCCGCGCTCGACCAGAACGACTCGTTCCAGTTCAAGTTCGATAAGGCGGGGGTCTACAAGGTGTTCTGCGGGATACACCCCAATATGAGAGAGACCATCACCGTGCAGTAGGCGCGCTCAGCCCGACTTCAGATTCGACCGGACGGTACGGCGCGGATTTCTATGAGCCGTTCCGTCCTCAAGACGGCGACATCGTCGCAACCCGCCATCGCATGTTGCGCGAGCCGACCAACCGGCCTGTCGCCGCTCCGGGACAAAATACGTTCGTGGGAGGTGCATAATCCGGGTTGAATTGTATTTCCCTTCAGTTGCAGGACGCGTCGCAAGCGGCGCACCCCTTACCTGCAACGTTGGCGGACTGACGCGAATCCCTGGTCTGAAGGAGTTTCGGAATGACTCTCAGCAGCGTAGCGCCAAACGAACCGATCAACGTAGGTCAGTTGACCATTCAGTACCTGATAGATGGAACGGCCACCGGCGGGATGGGTGTTTTTGAGTTGACTGTGCCGCCCGGTTCGCAAGTACCGCCGCCACACAGCCACACACGTAACGAAGAGTGCGTCTATATGCTCGAGGGCATACTTCGGTACTCGGTCGATGGGGTAGTCCGAGACCTGACGCCGGGAGAATGGATGTTTACCCCGCGTGGATCGGTCCATCACTTTGGCAACCCGCACAGTGGCACGGCGCGCGCACTGATCGTCCTTACGCCCGACATTGGTGCCCAGTATTTTCGTGACGTCGGAACAATCGTAAATGCCGGTGGCCCGCCCGACCGCTCAAAGCTTCTCGGCGTCATGTCCAGGTATGGGCTGGTGCCGGCGCGCGTTTCCTGAGCTACGTTTGAGCCTCTGATAATGCAAGTTGAGATCCGCTGCTCCTTACCAATAGTCGTTGTTTTCGCCTCAAGGCCACTTGCTGGTTGACGCCCGGTTGCGCTCAGGAGCATGACTTGTCATGACGGCCGATCGGCGCAAAGGCGCGCGTCGCCTGGGCGTCAGATTTCCTTAAGGTCATTCCGCTTGCAAAGCCATGCTATATGATCTCGTTGAGCTGATCCCACACCAGGAATTTGACAACGAATCACCATGGAGGTCGCGATGCAAAGGCGGAATTTCATACGGGCAGGGGCTGTCGCCGGTCTTGCGTTTGCCGTTTGCACGGCCACGATGAGTCATGCAGCAACCAGCGAGAGCAATTCAGCGAAGCGGCGGTCGATCGACGCAAAGGTCCGGGGCACCATGTCGCGGCTCTATGCGAACGTCAAGGGTTCGCGGGAACTTGTCGCAAAGGCGAATGGCGTGCTCGTATTCCCTTCCGTGCTTCAAGCCGGCTTCGTCGTGGGCGGTCAGTACGGCGAAGGTGCGTTGCGCGTGGGCGGGCAGTCGGTGGGTTACTACAGCACAGTATCCGGATCGTTCGGCTTCCAGGCGGGTGCCCAATCGAAGGCCATCATCTTCCTGTTCATGACGCGCGAAGCGCTGGACAGCTTTCGCAACTCCGAGGGCTGGTCGGTCGGAGGCGAAGGATCGGTCGCGCTCGTGAAGGTAGGTGCGAACGGGGCGATTGATACGACCACGGCAACTGCGCCGGTAGAGGTGTTCGTGCTGACGAACGCCGGTCTGATGGGCGACGTCTCGCTCTCGGGGACCAAGGTGTCGCGTTTGAAAATCTGATGACGGAGTTGACCCGTGGCTTCGCCCGGCTGAGAACGGGCAGGCCGGACGCGTCAGATCATCGACGCATCCGGCAAGTTGCGCCCGGGCTTTTCCGCTCGCCGATACGTTAGCTCGCCGTTGCCGCGATCCCGTCGCTGCGGACAGCCCGTCCGCCGACCAGACACACGATCAGTGCGGCCACGACGAGCACGCATAGCGCCATTCGCAACCCGAGGAAGCCCGCGCCGAATCCAATCAATGGCGGACCGACCAGAAAGCCCGCGTAGCCTGCAGTGGCCGCCATCGACACACCGATCGCTGGCGTCAGCGTCGAGCGGCCCGCTGCGCTGAAGATGACCGGGACGATATTGGCCAGACCCACGCCGACCAGCGCGAATCCCACGCAGGCGGTCAGGACATTGGGCAGGCCCAGCACCAGGGCGAGCCCCGTTGCCGCCACAAGACCACCGATGGCAACCACCTTGCTGGAGCCGAACCGATGGACGGACACGTCGCCGATAACACGACAGGCCGCCATCGAGAGTGCAAACGCGGAGTAGCCGAGTGCGGCAATGCTGGCCTCGCCGCTCAGCGTCGAGCGCAGGAACACGGCGCTCCAGTCAGCCACTGCGCCTTCGACCATCATGCAAAGGAAGGCGAGCGCAGCAAGCTTCATCACACCTGCACTGGGCAAGGCAAATCCGCTGGCAGGGGGCGCGGCCGCACGCGGTCCGAGGTCCCGCAGCGCGATAACGGCAGCGATCAGCACAAGTCCGCCGATGAACACGTCGGGCAGCACCAGCCCCCCCACAATGCCGACACTCCATTTCTGGATCATTGCGCCGGTCGCGGCACCGAGCAGGCCGCCCGCACTCCACGCCGCATGGAACGAGGACATGATCGGCGACTTCCACTTCGTTTCGATCGTGCTCGCGTGTCCGTTCATCGATACATCGAGCGCACCATTCGCCGCGCCCAGCGCGAGGAGCACGAAGCAGAGCAAAGCGAGGTTGGGCACGAGCGCCGGTAGCGGCAGCGCAACGACGAACGCCGCGCCGAGCAGTGCAGTAGCCCGGCCGCTTCCGAACCGGGGCGCGAGCCGCCCGGCAAGCGGCATCGCGACGATGGCGCCGAGCGCAAAGGCGAACAGCGCGATCCCTAACGCGGCATCGCTCAGCGCAAGGCTCTCCTTGATACGCGGGACTTCGACGGCCCAGGCGCCAATCCCGAATCCATTGGCGAGAAACACCGCGAGGGTGGCGATCCGCTCCCTGACTGGCTTCATCATGGTGCAACCATCACGGTGTCGCAGGCCGCTTCGAGGCTGGCCAGCCGGTCGGCGGAGAGCCCGGATTCCACGATCAGATAATCGACGGCCGATGCCGGCGCAACAAGATAAGGCGCGGCGGTCATCAACTTCTCCGAGGTGACGGCAATGGCGACCAGCCCGCTCGCTTTCACCATCGCCCGTTTGAGTTCGGCATCTTCGGCTTCGAATGCCGCGACGCCTTCGGTGGGGTCGAGCGCGCACGCGCCGAGGAAGCACAGGTCGGCCCTGATCTGCTGGATCTGGAGCAAGGCGGTGGCGCCCGTCGAACCCGCCACGCGCCGACCGACGCGCCCGCCGATGAGAATGACATCGAATCCCGGCCGGTCCTGCATGCGTACGCAGGCCTCGGCCGAGTTGGTGACAACCGTGAGATCCGCATTGTCCGGAAGCGCTTCAGCGATCGCGACGTTGGTCGAACCGGCGTCCAGCAAAATGATCTGCCTCGGCTGGACGATCGACGCCGCGACCCGGGCGAGGCACGCCTTTCGATCGACGCCTTCACGCATGCGAGTCGATGCCGGAATGCCCGCCGGCGAAGTGAGCAGGGCGCCGCCGTAGACCCGTTTGCAATGTCCCGCGCCGGCGAGATCGCGCAGGTGACGGCGGACCGTGTGCTCAGACGTCTGAAGTTCGGCAGCGAGTTCGGATGCCAGCACCCGGCCCTGCGCGCGCAGCCGCTCCAGAATCAGCCTTTCGCGTTCCTCGGGAAGCAGCCCGTCGATTGCGTCCTGTCGTGTTCGTTGCATGTCTTGCCCGTTTGCCCGGTGGATGAATCAATCACAATCGAGCAAAACATATCATAAACGAGCAAAGCGGGCAACAGGGCGCCTTCTGGACCTTGCGGCGCCTGTGCCGGCGCCGCGTTCGTGGGCTAATGCAGAGCGGTTTTGAATTCGTCGAGGCCCAGTCGCACGGGCTCGGTCGGTTTGAAGGACTTCCTGTGTGCCGCCACTTTCAGAATCTCGCACAGGGCGTCTTCGAACGCCACGAGGAGGTCGGTGCGGCGTCTGCTCGCTGCGCCGCAGTACGTCATCAATGCTTCAGCACTCACTTCGAAAACCTGAACGCGATCGTCAAAGCACACACGAAAGGCCACCGTTGCGCACTCCGTGACGCACGGCCTGAAAGCTTCATCAACATATACCGACATGGCGATCTCCCAACACAGCACATCCGAGTGAACAGGATGACAGACCGTCAAATCCAGTCTGTGGGAAAACCGCCATTAGTCGCACATTGACGCGCGCTTCACGTTTTTCTCGCTCAGCCGCACGCCCCGATTTCCCCGCACGCGGTACAGAAATCGCAGCCATCCTTTCTGATGACCGCATTGGCGCCGCAATATTCGCACTTGCTGCCGAGCATCGTGGGCGCGAGTTCGGGGCCGCTGGTTTCGCTGCGGATTTCGTCAGGCGTTTCATCCGCACTGGCCGCGTGTGCGGTTTCGACCATGTGTCCGCGCGGCAAACGGGCCAGTACACGCGCAGGCACCTGATTGCCTTCCGGGTCGAGAAAACCGCGACGGTGCAGAATCTGCTGGATCGCATAACTCAACGCCGCGACCTCGGAGTCATGCCAGCGCGGCGAACGATGTCCGTCGGGATGCTGGACCTCGCCAAACCGCACCTGGCCGCGATCCCACGAAACCTTGCGCATGTCCTGCAGATTGCGTGCGACGAAGCCGCCACGCGCGGCCAGCGAAAGCGAGCGCATCGTCGCCGTAATCCATTGCTGCGATTCGTCGCGTTGCCCGGCCGGGATGAAAAATTCGATCGGCCGCTCGATCGTGACTTCCTTGCCATTCAGGCGTCCGGTCACTTCGATAAACGACACCGCCACGTAAAGCGACTTCTTGCCCATCTGCGTCAGGTACTCGACCTTTTCGATGATCGCGGGCAATTCGCCCTTCGGACGATGATCGATCGTCACGCGCAGCGGATCGAGATCGGCTGCACTGAGCGTGTCGTCCGGTATGTCCGCTTCGGCGGGCGACACACTCAGCACCGCACCGAGCGTCTCGTTCGGGCGATACGTCGCGAGCCCTTTCAGGCCGCGTTTCCACGCGTCGAAATAGAGGCCTTCGAAATCATCGAACGGATAATCGGCCGGGACGTTCACGGTCTTCGAGATCGACGTGTCGACGAAGGGCTGCACCGCGGCCATCATGTCGAGATGGTCGCGCGCGGACATTTCCAGCGCGCTGACGAAGTATTCGGGTAGCGCGCTCACCTCGCCGCCGAGTTCGCGGTAGAGACGCCAGGCATGATCCTCGACCGCGAACTGCTGGCGGTTGCCGTCAGCCATGATCTTCATGCGCGTGTACGTCCACGAGAACGCGGGCTCGATGCCGTTTGACGCGTTGTCCGCAAACGCGAGGCTGACGGTGCCCGTTGGCGCGATCGAAAGCAGATGGCTGTTGCGGATGCCGTGACGACGGATCGCGTCCTTGATGTCGTCGGGCAGGCGCGAGGCGAACGTGCCATCCTCCAGATACTGCGCTGCATTGAACAGCGGAAACGCCCCGCGCTCGCTCGCCAGTTCGACCGACGCGCGATACGCCTCGTCACGCATCAAGCGCGCGACACGCGCTGCGAAATCGCGACCTTCCTGCGCGTCGTAGCGCAGGCCGAGCATGACCAGCGTGTCGCCAAGACCCGTCAGACCTACGCCGATGCGACGTTTCGCGGCGGCTTCGTCGCGTTGCTCGACGAGCGGCCAGAGCGTGACGTCGAGCACATCGTCGAGAAAGCGCACCTGCGTGCGCGTACGTTGGGCGAGCGCTTCCCAGTCGAACGAAGGCGTGCCGCCATGCATCTGCGCAAACGGATCGCTGACGAAACGCGTCAGGTTCAGCGGCCCGAGATTGCAGCAGCCGTATGCCGGCAACGGTTGCTCGCCACACGGATTGGTGGCGCGGATCGTTTCGACCGCGCGCAGGTTGTTGTCCTCGTTCATCCGCGAGATGAACACGACGCCCGGTTCGGCGACGTCGTAGGTCGACCGCATGATCATGTCCCAGATCGCGCGCGCGGGTTTCTCTGCATAGATCCAGTAGCCATCGTCGCGTTGCTGCAGATCGCGTTCGGCACGCAGCGCGGGCGAAGGCTCGGCGCGATGCACGAGCTGCCACGGCTGGTTGTTTTCGACCGCGCGCATGAAGTCGTCCGTCACGGCGACCGAGACGTTGAAGTTGTTCCAGCGTCCCTTCGAATGTTTGGCTTCAATGAATTCGAGCAGGTCAGGGTGGTCGCAGTCGAGCACGGCCATCTGCGCGCCGCGTCGCGAGCCTGCGCTTTCGACGGTGCGGCACGACGCGTCGAACACATCCATATAGCTGCACGGCCCGGAGGCCGACGAACTGGTGGTATGAACCCGCGCGCCTCGCGGACGGATCCCAGAAAAGTTGTAGCCGACGCCACCGCCGCGCCGCATGGTTTCGGCGGCCTGCAACAGGGCGACGTAGATGCCGGGCAGGCCTGCTTCATCGACGCCCTGAATCGAATCGCCGACCGGCTGCACGAAGCAGTTGATCAGCGTGGCGGCGATGCCGCTGCCCGCCGCGCTCATGATACGGCCGGCGCCGAGCGCACCGTGCAGGAGGTTGTCGACGAAGCGCGCTTCGATTACCGGGCGCAGCGCTTCGGGCTCTGCCAACGCCACGCCGCGCGCGACGCGCCGGTAGACGTCACCGACCGTCTGCTCGTCGCCCTTGGCGTACTTTTCAAGCATGACGTCGGTGGAGAATTGCTGCGGAGCAATCGATAGCGTCGGATCGTTTTCAGCCATGGTCCCGTCCCAAATGGCGTTGCGCGGATGTTGTAACGCGGTGTGCGGCGCGCGCACCATGAGCGTAATGACCCAGTTCCCCTGCCTGGCGCCGCGGATTCGTCTCACGGTACCGCACACGGGCGCTTGCCGCAATCACAGTGGTGGGCGTCTGCGAAGCGGCGGGGCGCGGGCGCGGGCACGCAGGATGCGCCGGCGCATCGGTTCATGCGACTGCTTGGGGCATCGGGTGGCAGAATGTCCATGCCGGGCGGTGGGTTTGCCGCCGGTCAGTCGTCACGCCCTGCCGGGCTCGCATTCCCCGGAAGCCTCAACGCCAGCACACGGAAACCCCATGCCAGACGAAACGCCGCTCATTGTCTACCGCGATAAGGTGCGCCCCGAATGGGTGGACTACAACGGCCATCTGCGCGACGCGTTCTATCTGCTGATTTTCAGTTTCGCGACCGATGTGCTGATCGACCGGATAGGTCTCGACGACGCGACCCGAAAGGCGCGTGGACGGTCGATCTACACGCTCGAATCGCACGTCAACTATCTGCACGAGATCAAGGAGGGCGCGCCGCTACGCGTCGAGGTGCGCGTGCTCGCGCACGATGCGAAGCGGCTGCATATCTATCTGGAGATGTTCACCGATGCCCGCGACGCACCCGTGGCAGCCGGCGAGCAGATGCTGCTGCACGTCGATACATCAGGCCCGAAGGCCGTCGCATTCGATGACGATATCGAGGCCCGCGTGCGCGCGCTCGTGCTGGCGCAGTCGCATGCCAACCAGCAGCGCGCGACGTATCGTGGGCGCGTGATCGGCTTGCCTTCTTCGAAGGCGTAGATCGATCCGGATCAGGCGTCGAGCAGGTTGCCGAGAATCTCGGCGGAAATCATCGCCGCTGCGTTCGATGGCGCGGGACGCTCAGCCGGTTTGAAGACGGCGTCGCCACGACGGATCTTGCTGCGCGACAGCGCGCAGGTGCCCGACGTATGTGCCGACCGGCGACGCCAGCGCTGCTCGCCGTAGTGGCAGCGTCCCGGCTCGACCCAGCGAATGACCAGCGTCGTGTCGGAGCGCTCGAGAATCTCAATGCGTACGCCTTCTGTTCCGCTCAGAGGTAAGGACGCTATGGTCTGCATGGTCGGCTCCCGTTGTGTGGTGTGCCGAATGTAGTCCCGCGCGCGCAAGAAGAACATTGTGCGTCCGTAGAAACACCGTTCCAGGATTAGCAATAATGGGGCGGAAAACGGCTTGTGGCACGAAACAACGCAGCTGGACGCCCGTCGCAGCCGATAGCGCGGGTTTTTGCAACGCAGTGTTGTTCGGCGCGCGACATGCGGGTGGCACTGTGGACGCCATATCAAGGAGCCATATCAGGGAGCCATGTCGAGACCGGTTGCCAGCCGTTCGACGCCGAGAGTTTAGCTTCCTTTAAGATGCGGGATCGCTTCGTGCGATGCGCTCCGGGGGCTTCGTCCCTTCAAGCCGCATCGTGCGCCGTTACCATTCAAGATTTGAGGTCTCATGATCCAGCGTCCGCCCGCTTCGCCCGAGCCGCAATCCAGCGGCCAGAAAGCCCAGAAAGTGGGGCTGCAGGTACTTTACGTGGCGTTGGTGCTGCTTGCGTTGTGGATCGTGCGCTCGTTCATTCCCGCAGTGGTCTGGGCCAGCGTGATCGCGATTGCGCTGTGGCCGCTGCTGACACACGTGGAGCGTCACCCCCAGTTCCAGGGCCACACGACGGCGATTGCATTCGTGTTCACGGCTGCGATCTCGCTGCTGGTGGTGCTCCCGGTCGGGCTTGGCATTGCTCAGGCCGTCAGCGAGGCGCAAAACCTGCTCGCGTGGTTCCGCGATGCGCAGGAAAACGGCATCCCGGTACCGGCCTTCATCGAGCATCTGCCGTTCGGCGTGCAGCAGATCACGATGTGGTGGAAAACGAATCTCGAACAGCCGCTGCGTGATTCGGCGGCGATGAAGGGCCTGCACAGCCAGACTGTGCTCACCTACGGACGACATTTCGGTGAGCGCGCCGTGCATATCCTCGTCGTGTTCGGCTTCATGCTCATCACATTGTTCATGATCCTGCAGGCCGGCCCGCGGCTGTCGGACACGATGCTGAAGGGCGCGCGGCGGGCGTTCGGCTCCGATGGCGCGCAGCTGATCCAGCGCATGGCGGGCGCAGTGCGCAGCACGGTGACAGGGCTGGTGGTGGTCGGGCTCGGTGAAGGCGCGCTGCTGGGCGTTGTCTATGCGCTCGTCGGTGTTCCGCATGCGGCGCTGCTGGGTCTGATCACTGCGGTCGCCGCGATGCTGCCGTTCTGCGCGCCAATCGTGTTCTGCGGCTCGGCGCTATGGCTGTTCGCGCAAGGCTCGGTCCCAGCGGCGATAGGGCTTGCAGTGATCGGTTTCGTCGTCGTGTTTGTCGCGGAGCATTTCGTGCGGCCGGTGCTGATCGGCGGCTCGACGCGGTTGCCGTTTCTGCTCGTGCTGTTCGGCATTCTGGGCGGCGCGGAGACGTTCGGCCTGCTCGGACTCTTTATAGGCCCGGCGTTGATGACCGTGCTGATGGTGCTGTGGAACGACTGGGTACGCCGGTGACGCTCGTTGCGCCCGCCTGGCGACGGCTCGGACGCAACGTGATGAAGCGCGAAACCGGCCCAGACGCCTGCGCGACGAGCAGCAACGAGCCGACCGCGATCACGTCGGCGACCAGACCGAACGGAACATCGAGCAGGCCGTCCGTCGCGTGATACAGCAGCGAATCGACGACGAGTGAAATCGCCGTCCCGGCGACAAAACACAGCAAGCCCTTGCGCCCGATCAGGCAGATCCATGGCAGCCGCTGCGCGACCTTGCCCACCCAACCCATGCGGACCAGCCTCGCGACCAGCCACGCGATCGCCAGAAAGTTCACCGCCCGCAGCCACATGAGATTCTGTTTGAAGCTCGGGTCGAGCGGCGCGGTTTCGACGAAGAGCTTGTAGTACGCAGCCGCCCCGACCACGCACGCGGCCGCGATCGTGACGAGCCCGCCCGCGCGATGCGCGTTGATACGCTGATAGACCGGCTGGCAGCGCGCAATCACGCCCAGCACGAACAGCAGTTGCCACGCGAGCGGATTGAAATCCCATGGTGTGTCTTCGACACCGGGCAGCCAGCCGGCCAGATGCGGCGCACACGCCCACAACGCGACGCTGCCCGCGAGCAGCCGCCACGGCTTGCTGCGCGCGAGCGGCAACACGGCGGGCACCATCAGTGCGAAGAACGCGTACATGGGCAGCACCGACGCGAGATACGGCTGGCGGCGGAACAGCAGGATATCGCCAAGCGCCTCGAGCGGCGCGTCGATCAGGTCGTCGAGATCGTTGATGGCGAGATTCGGTGCATCGATACTGAACGCGACGAGCACTGCGCTGACGAGCAGCATCAGGCCCGCAGTCACGAGAAACGCGCGGTAGATCTCGAGCGAACGTTTGAGGAAGCGGTTGCGTGCGATGGCGTCCGTGCGCCGCTCCGCGAGCGCAGCCCACGCGGTGGCGGTCGCAAAGCCGCCGAGAAACACGAAGACTTCTGCAGCATCGCACAGCGCATACGCGTGCAGCGTGAAGCGCGACAGGATGCTGCCGCCGATGTGGTCGACGACGATGATGAGCAGCACGAGCCCACGGAAAAAATCGAGCTCGACGAGACGGTGTTGCGACGTTTGCATAGGTATTGCCAGAACGACCTCGCGCAGACGCATGCTTGACGCATGGCTGGCAGCGCGAGGTTTGCTGAATGGGGGAGCCGATATCGCATGCGCTGCCGCGAAGGCGCGCGACGCGAGGCCGGTTGGGCAGGCGAAAAGGGAAACCCGCTGCGGGACTGGTAGGACTGACCGGTGGTGGTGGCGGAAGTTCCTCGGCGCGGCGGAGGTTTCACCACGTCGCGCAACCCGCCGATGTTAACAGGTTTGAATAGACTGCTCAGCGAGCCCGGTTCCCCGAAACGCGGCTTGAGCGCAGAATCCTGTCGATGTGCTGCACGGAGCGCGCGATGCTCCGGTCGTGTGCAGCGTCCCGATCCCGCTTTCTGGAGCAGACGCATGAAAACCCGCCAACCCGGCAAGAACGGTCCGACGGTTTCCGCCATCGGTCTTGGCTGCATGGGCATGTCCGACCTGTACGGCCCGGCCGATCGTGACGAAAGCATTGCGACGATCCACGCCGCGCTCGACGCCGGCATCACGCTGCTCGACACCGGCGACTTCTACGGCATGGGCCACAACGAACTGCTGATTCGCGACGCGCTGCAAGGCCGTCAGCGCGAGAACGTCATCATCAGCGTGAAGTTCGGCGCACAGCGCGATCCGGCTGGCGCGTTCATCGGTATCGATACGCGGCCGGCGTCCATTCGCAACTATGTTGCGTACACGCCGCGGCGGCTCGGCACGGACTACATTGATATCTATCGTCCCGCGCGGCTCGATCCGTCCGTGCCGGTCGAGGAGACGATCGGCACCATCGCCGATCTCGTAAAAGCGGGCTACGTGCGGCACATCGGGCTGTCGGAGGTGGGCGCGGATACGATTCGTCGCGCACAGGCTGTCGCGCCGGTCAGCGATCTGCAGATCGAGTATTCGCTGATGTCGCGTGGGATCGAGGCGCAGATTCTGCCGGTCTGTCGCGAACTGGGGATCGGCGTGACCGCGTATGGCGTGCTGTCGCGTGGGCTGCTGAGCGGTAAGTGGTCGGCATCGCGCGAAAACAGCAAGGGAGATTTTCGCAGCATGAGCCCGCGTTTTCAGGGTGAAAACCTCGAACGCAATCTCGCGCTCGTCGAAGCGTTGCGGACCATTGCGGAGGCACGCGGCAGCAACCCGGCGCAGATCGCGATTGCGTGGGCGCTCTCGCGTGGCGACGACATCGTGCCGCTCGTCGGCGCGCGTCGCCGGGCGCAGTTGACCGATGCGATCGTTGCCGCCGGATTGAAACTGGAACTGGGCGAACTGGCTGCGATCGAAGCCGCGATTCCGCCTGAAGCCGTCGCCGGGACGCGCTACAACGAAGCGCAGATGGCGCATCTCGATAGCGAACGCGGCGCGCATTGAATCACGCTGACTGACGCGATGGCGACGGGTTGCCGCGCGTCAGACGCGGCAACTGCCGCTCATCGTGCGAACAGATGAAGCGCGGCGTACTGCAGCAACATGATGGTTTTGCCATCGGCGATATCGCCGCGCTGGACCATCGCCAGCGCCTCGTCGATCGTGAGTTCCAGCACCTCGATGTCTTCGCCTTCGCCGGCAACCCCGCCACCCTGGCTGACCTTCGACGCGGGATCGTATCGCGCGACGAAAAAGAACAGCTTTTCGGTGACCGATCCGGGGCTCATGTAAGCCTCGAAAACCTTGCGCACGTCGTGTACGCGGTAGCCGGTCTCCTCCTCGACCTCCGCGCGAATCCTCGTTTCGGGCGACGCCGCTTCGAGCAAACCGGCCGGCGCTTCGATCAGCATGCCGTCGTGGCCGTTGACGAAAACCGGTAGACGAAACTGCCGCGTCAGCACCACCGTAGCGCGCTCCGGGTCGTACAACAGCAAGGTCGCGCCGTTGCCGCGGTCGTAGGTTTCGCGGCTCTGACGCTGCCAGCTGCCGTCGGCACGCTGGAAATCGAACGTGGTTTTTTTCAGGACGTACCAGTCGTCGGACAGCACTTCAACGTCGACGATCCGTACGCGGTCGGCAGTTTCGTTCATGGAATTTCCTTTCAGACCGGTCGTTTACCTTTGAAAATCATGATATCGTGCATATTCGTGCAAAAACAAGTAATTTCGTGTACCACGCTTCCATGCTCACTTCGCAAAGAAAACAGCTGATCCTGAACGCGCTTGCCCGCGATGGCCAGGTTGTCGCCAAAACGTTGAGCGCCGCGTTCGGCGTATCGGAGGACACGGTGCGCCGCGATCTGCGTGAACTTGCAGCCGAAGGGCGTCTGCAGCGCGTGCATGGCGGCGCGTTGCCATCGTCGCCGGCCGCGGTGGATTTCGCGGGGCGGCAGGGCATCGGATCAACGGCGAAAGCGGCGATCGGCAAGGCCGCCGCGCAGATGATCGCGCCCGGGCAGATCGCGATCATCGATGGCGGAACGACGGCCGTGCAACTCGCGCGCAATCTGCCACGCGACCTGCGGGCAACGATCGTCACGCATAGCCCGAGTGTCGCGGTCGAACTGGCGGATCATGCTGCGCTCGAAGTGATCCTGATTGGCGGCAGGTTGTTCCGGCACTCGATGGTAGCCGTCGGCGCGGCCGCCATCGAAGCGCTCAGTCATATCCGCGCGGATCTGTATTTCATGGGCGTGACGGGCGTGCATCCCGAGGCGGGATTCAGCACGGGTGACTTCGAAGAGGCCTATGTGAAGCGCGCGCTGGCTGCGCGCGCGGCAGAGACCATCGTGCTGGCGTCGGCGGAGAAGCTCAACGCGGCCTCGGCCTGCATGATCGCGGAGATCGCGGCCGCGAGCGCGATCGTCGTCGAGAAGGAGACGCCCGTTACGTTGACTGCGCCGCTCGAAGCGCTGGGCGTAACGATCGTGCGCGCGTAAATACGTCAGTGCGTGAGTGCGGAAGTCTCTGGCTTACGATGCTTCGACCAGCGCTTTCAGCGTGTTCAGATCGCGCGCGACCCATTGAGCGTCGGCGTCGAATTTTTCTCCGCTGATGCCGGGCAGACGGAATAACGTGAACAGCACTTCGCAGCCTGTGCCGTTCGCGATCACGCGTAGCGGAATATAGATTTCGCTGCCGTCGGGCAACAGCACATGATGATCGAGCACGCCATATGCATTACGTTCGCTGAAGCGGACTTTCACCGGGCTTTCGGGTCCCTCGAACACCCACACCGCACCTTCTTCCCGTAGTGGCTTGCCAAGCCCCGACGCCCAGCGCGCGAACGAAGCAGGCGATGCCGTGAAGTCATAGACATCGTGCGCGCTCCGTTCAATGCGCACGCTGATCGTTTTCGATTCGAAGGTTTGCACGATGTCTCCGTTCAGATAACGGTCGATTCCGCGTGCGTTGAAACTCGCGCGCGTAAGGCTGCTCAAATGATATCGCGCGCATGTCGACCGGCCCGGACACGCGGGTCCGGTTTGTGCGCCGCCATCTCGTCACGATATCCGCCACAGGCCACGCCGAGGAGAACATCATGAGCAATCGCGCCACGCAGATTCTTCCGCATCACCGTTTCGTCTACTCGCTGGGCGCGCCGTTAGCCTGCGTTCAAGGAACGATCTCGCGCGTTTTCGACGAACCTGAAAATCACAACGGCGCCAATCATCAACACTTCGTGATGAAGATCGATACGGTCGTGAAGTTCGAGGGCGGCCAGCAGAATCTGACGGGTACCGAAGTGTTCGTCGCAGTGCGTTTCGGTGACAACGAAGGTCTCAGTCAGGAAATTTCCGGTCTCGAGGCTGGCCAGCCGATCGAAGTGCAGGGCGAATATATTCCCGAAGCCAGCGCCTATCCGACCCAGGACAACACCAACCCGGTGCTGCCGGTGCTGCATTTCACCCATCATCCCGTCGGTTACGTGAAATACGCGGGCGAGTATTACAGCTGACAGCCGCGCGTATCCACGCTGTGCCTCAAGTTTTGCGCGCACGCTGCCGTTAAGAAGATGCGGTCGTGCCAGTAGCCAGGAGGGTTCCAAACCTGAGCGGTTGCACCGTGCTGGACGAGTCACGGGGCTACGATCGCACCCCACGTCCGGTCATTGCCGCCAGTCGCGCCTATGTCGCGCGCGGTGTCGATGCGAACCGGCCGAAAGATTCCCTTCGTAAGCATTTGTATCGAGTTGTTTGGGGAGCGCGCAGATTGTGATGCGGCCATTACAATGCTGCGTGAAATTTAACCGATAAATCTGGCCCTTTTTGTATGAGGAATGTGTCCCGGTTGCGAGAGTGAGAAGGTGCTTCATGTGCTGACTGGTGTGAGCTGGTTGCGGACACAACGATGTGAGTCTCCCGTCGCTGCGGTCTGCGCAAGACGCCAATACGTGAATGCATGCCTTCTGCGCAACGTACGAAAAGCCTGGCCATTGAAAGACGCAGGAGTCGAACATGTTGAGAAGTCGCTTCGACAGGACAAGGACAGGCCTCGCCGGGTTATGGATCGCCGTCGCGATCAGCGGCTGTGCGAACGTTGGACAGCAGGGCGCTTCAGCGGATAACGCGGCTTCGGACGCTCAGGCTGCGGCAGCCGCGGCAACAGCGGCATCCGATGCAGCGGCGCAGGCGCAACAGGCTGCAAGCGATGCGGTGACGAGCCGCACCGTCACGACGACGAAGACAACCCACTACCGCGTGAAGCGCGGCGACACGCTCGCGGGTATCGCGCAGAAGAACAATTGCAGCGTGAAGGACCTGCTGGCCTGGAACCGGATGAAGCCGTCCGCACACGTGAAGAAAGGCCAGGTGCTGCGTATCGTCACGCAGCAGACTGTGACGATCACGGTCGCGGCGAATGGCAAACCGGTCGGTTCGGGTGCGTCGGCAGGTTCGGCGGATTCGCGTCAGATGACCGCGCAGACTGCACGCGCTGCAAAGAGTGTCGCGCTGGCGTGGCCGGCGCAGGGCGCCGTCGTGGAGCCGTTCCAGGCGGGCGAAACGCGCGGTATCGAGATCGCGGGCAAGGCCGGCGATCCAGTGCGGGCCGCCGCGGACGGCAAGGTCATGTACGCCGGGACAGGGCTCAACGAGTACGGCAGTCTGATCATCGTCCAGCACAACAAGGACTTTTTGACGGCTTACTCGCACAACCGCAAGCTGCTCGTTAAAACCGGCGACGTCGTGCATCAGGGGCAACAGATCGCTGAAATGGGGAATGAGAACAATACGCGCGTGTCGGTGCTGTTCGAGTTGCGTCATGACGGCAAGCCCGTCGATCCGATGCCTTACCTGCCGCAAGGGCGGGGCTAGCCGCATCGTTCCGCTCACGCTCTGACGCGTTAGCGCAAAGTAAAGTGGCCCCGACAAATCGCTTGCCGGGGGCCGTTCGTTGTGGTGACAACGGATCTTCCGGCCACCGCATTCGCGACGGCCAGCAGCGCAACGCGATAAAAACGCCTCCCGCAGAACCTCACCTTTGATCAAGTCAGGTGTGGAAACAATCGCAACAACAAGCGATGCATTTTTGTGCGATGGACGATGCAAGGCGACGTCGATTAGCGAACGATGCATAAAAGCACCTGAAATAAGGGGTTTTCGCACCGTGCGAAGTGCATGAGGAAGGGATTGTCAATAGACAAACATCCTTTCCTCGATGGAATGCATGCATTTCGTCCGCGTCAGATCGAAAACCCAATGGTGAGGATATTCGGGATCAGGTGGCCTCAAAGACAGCAACGATGGCGTTCGATAACGCGGAACCTTCCAGAGGTCGCGCAATCGAATCGCACGCATGACTGTCCCGGCAAACCTCACACGATCAATCCGACGATGACTCATTCGCCCTCCCGTCGCGTACTGCTGCTCGCGGCTGCATCCACGCCCTTTATCGCTGCCTGTTCTTCATGGGCGACCGATATGTCTAAAGCCTCTTCGCCCGAAGCAAAGCTTGCGGCGCTCGAAGCGTCATCAGGAGGACGCCTTGGCGTCGCGGCATTGAATACGGCGAATGGCGCGCAGCTCGCTCATCGCGCGGACGAACGCTTTGCGTTATGCAGCACGTGCAAGGTGATGATCGTCTCCGCGATCCTCGCGCGCAGCGCGAAGGAGCCGGGCTTTTTACAACAACGCGTCCGGTATACGAAGGCCGATCTCGTCGCGTATTCACCGATAACGGAGACGCACGTCGACGAGGGCATGACTATCGCCGAACTCTGCGCGGCTGGCATCGACTATAGCGACAACACGTCCGCGAACCTGCTGATGAGGATTGTGGGCGGTCCGTCAGCCGTCACGGCGTTCGCGCGCTCAACAGGCGACGATACGTTTCGCCTCGACCGCTGGGAAACGGAGCTGAACACGGCGATCCCGGGCGACCCGCGCGATACGACGACGCCCGCCGCGATGCTGCAAAGCGTGCAGCGGCTCGCACTTGGTGATCTGCTGGGCGCACCGCAACGCGACCAGCTTCAGGTGTGGATGCGTGCGAACACAACGGGCGGGGCACGTATTCGCGCCGGCGTTCCAGCAGGTTGGGATGTGATCGACAAGACAGGTACGGGCGATTACGGCACGACCAATGATGTCGCCGTGCTGTGGCCGCCCGCAAAGCCGCCGATCGTCCTTGTGACTTACTTCACGCAGAACGATAAGGACGCGAAATCGCGCGGCGACGTGCTCGCCGACGCCGCGCGTATCGTCGTGGCTGCATTCGCATAACGACTGGCGCGCGCTACTTCTCCGCCACTTCGCGCAGCAACTGCGCGACCTGCCCATGCGCGTGCAGCATGTCGGGATTCATCTGTAGCAGCGGCAGATAGCGCGGCAGAAAAATCGCATTCGGGTCGCCGGGTGCGAACAGCGCGACGACAGCCTCCGCGGCGCCGGTTTTATCCGCGGGCGTCGCTTTCTTGTCGTCGACGACTTCGTCGATGTTCGCGATGATCGTCGAGAGCGGCGTAATCCAGCGAAACCCCGAGCCGTTGATCAGCACCTGAAGAAACGCCGCTGGCGTGATCGGACCAAACTCTTTCTCATACGATGCGCGTTCGTGGTCGAGGATCGTCTTGTGCAGTGTCAGTAGCGGTTTGCGGATGGCATTCAGAAATTGAATCGCGCGCGCTTCGTTCATCGTCTTCTCCTTTCAGTTCATCAGGCGATTCTGACAGCAAGCCAGCAAACGTGTTGGCAGCTGGTCAACACGTAATTTCAGTCGGCGCTACAATCTTTTCGCCCTTTCGTTCATCGCTGTTCGTTGCTATGCCGATGCGTTCTCAAGTGTCAGTTGCGCTGTTCACCAGCATAGCGCTGTATTAGCGCTAGTCGACAGAATAAATTCCGTCAGCCCATTGCGAATTCAGTCTACGTTCAAACAATAACCCCACAATCCGGAGCAGCTCATGACAACGCTTACGATAAATGGACAGGCTCATACTGTCGACGCACCGCCCGATATGCCGTTGCTCTGGGTGTTGCGCGACCTCGTCGGGCTAACCGGCACCAAATTTGGTTGCGGTATCGCGCAATGCGGCGCATGCACCGTACATCTCGACGGCGTCGCGGTCCGCTCGTGCGTGTTGCCGGTCGCAGCCGTCGGCGATCGCAAGGTGACGACGATCGAAGCCGTCGGCGATACGCCTGCTGGCAAGAAAGTGCAGGTCGCGTGGCGTCAGCTCGATGTCGTGCAGTGCGGCTACTGCCAGTCCGGGCAGGTGATGTCCGCGGCCTCGCTGCTCTCGTCGAATCCCAATCCCAGCGATGCCGATATCGACGCCGCGATGGCGGGCAACATCTGTCGCTGTGGCACGTACAACCGCATCCGCGCGGCCATCAAGCAAGCCGCGAAGGAGGCGTGATATGTCGCAAGGATTGCTCGACGCACAAAATGGCGACACGCGCGGAAAAGAGGCGCATGGTATTTCCCGTCGCACGTTCCTCAAGTTCGGCGCGACGATAGGTGCGGCGGCGGGCGGCGGTCTGCTGCTTGGCTTCAGTCTGCCAGCGGCAGGTCAGGACCAGCCGCCACACAGGTCAGTGATCGGTGGCGATGGCATTGAAGCGCCGCAGGAGGGCGTGTTCGCGCCGAATGCGTTCGTGCAGATCGACCGGACCGGCAAGGTCTCGCTGGTGATTCCGAAGGTCGAGATGGGACAGGGCGTGTACACGTCCATCCCGATGCTGATCGCGGAAGAACTCGAAGTGCCGCTTGAGAGCGTCACGATCGATCACGCGCCGCCGAACGAAAAGCTCTTCATGGACCCGCTGCTCGGCGGCCAGCTGACGGGCGGCTCGACATCGATCCGTTACGCGTGGGAACCGATGCGGCGCGCCGGCGCAACCGCGCGCGTGGTGTTGATCAACGCGGCCGCGCAACAATGGCAGGTCGATCCTTCGACGTGTCATGCACAGGCCGGCAAGGTCGTTCATGCGGCCAGCAACCGCAGCATCGCGTACGGCGATCTCGTCGACGCAGCCGCGAAATTGCCGGCGCCTCAAAACGTGACACTGAAAAATCCAAAGGACTTCAAGCTGATCGGCACCACGGCGAAGCGACTCGATTCGCCGGAAAAGGTCGACGGCACGGCGGTGTTCGGTCTCGACGTGCGCGTACCTGGCATGGTCTACGCGGCCATTGCAACATGCCCGGTGTTCGGCGGCACGCTTGCAGGCGTCGACGATACGAACGCAAAGAAGATTCCCGGCGTGCGTCAGGTCGTCAAATTCGACAACGGTGTGGCGGTGGTCGGCGATCACACGTGGGCCGTGAAACGCGGCGTGCAGGCGCTCGATATCAAATGGAACGAAGGCGCGGGTGCGCAGATATCGATGAAGCAGATCGTCGACGATCTCGCGAACGCATCGCAGCGCGAGGGCGCGGTGGCGCGCAAGGAAGGCGACGTGAACACCGCGTTCCCGTCCGCGAAAACGCGCGTCGACGCTGTGTATCAGCAGCCGTTCCTTGCGCACGCAACGATGGAGCCGGTCAACTGCACGGTTCATGTTCGGGCCGATGGCTGCGAGATCTGGCTCGGCACGCAGGTGCCGACGCGCATTGTCGATACGGCTGTGAAGATCACCGGTCTGCCGGCAGAGAAGATCGTCGTGCATAACCATCTGCTCGGCGGCGGCTTTGGCAGACGGCTCGAGTTCGACATGGCGACCCAGGCGCTGAAGGTCGGCAAGCAGCTCGGCGTACCCGTTAAGGTGGTCTGGACGCGCGAGGAAGACATCCAGCACGACATGTACCGCCCGTATTACTACGACAGGATCTCCGCGGGACTCGACGCGAACGGCAAACCGGTCGCGTGGCAGCACCGGATTGTGGGCTCGTCGATTCTCGCGCGCTTCGCGCCGCCGGCCTTCAAGAACGGGCTCGATCCCGATGCCGTCGAAGTGGCCGCCGATCTTCCGTACGATCTGCCGAACCAGCTGGTCGACTACGTACGTCAGGAACCGCACGCGGTGCCGACGGCATTCTGGCGTGGTGTCGGTCCGACGCGTAGTACGTTCGTTGTCGAGAGTTTTGTCGACGAACTCGCCGCGCAGGCCAAGGTCGACCCCGTTAAATATCGTCGCGATCTGCTTGGGCATTCACCGCGCGCGCGTAACGTGCTCGACGTGGCAACGCAGGCGGCGGGCTGGGGCAGTGCGGTGCCGCAGGGTCAGGGGCGCGGCGTCTCGGTGATGCACGCGTTCGGCAGTTTCTTTGCGATGGTTGTCGACGTGGCCGTCGACAAGGGCGAAGTGGCTGTGAAGCGCGTGGTCTGTGCGGTGGACTGCGGCATGGTGGTGAATCCGGACACCGTCGAGGCACAGGTGCAGGGTGGCGCGATCTTCGCGATCACGGCAGCGCTGTACAGCGAAATCACGATCAAGGACGGCCGCGTCGAGCAGAACAATTTCACCGACTACCGGATGCTGCGGATCGACCAGACACCGCCAATCGACGTCCACATCGTGAAGAGTGCCGAAGCGCCAGGCGGCATCGGTGAACCGGGTACGGCGGCGCTCGCGCCGGCGCTGACGAACGCGATCTTTGCGGCGACGGGCAAGCGGATCCGGCAATTGCCGGTCGGCAGCCAGCTGCAAACCGCCTGACCGGAGACCGTCGATGAACATCACACTCAAAGCTGTATCCGCGGCGCTGGGTATCGCCTTGCCGCTGGCCGCGTATGCCGCCGACGACGCGCTCGTGCAACGTGGCGCGTATCTGGCGAAGCTCGGCGATTGCGTCGCGTGTCACTCGGCGCCGCGCGGCAAGCCGTTCGCGGGCGGCCTGCCGATGAACACGCCGATGGGTCAGATCTACACGACCAACATCACACCCGATCCGGATACGGGCATCGGCCGCTATACGGAGGAAGACTTCGCGCGCGCGATGCGGGAAGGTGTCGCGAAGGATGGCCATAACCTGTATCCGGCGATGCCTTATCCGTCGTATGCGAAGGTGAACAACGACGACACGCATGCGCTTTACGCGTATTTCATGAACGGCGTTGCGCCGGTTAAACAGGCGAATCGCGAACCGGACATCAAATGGCCACTCAACATGCGCTGGCCGCTGAAGCTCTGGAATATCGTGTTTCTGAAAAGCGGAGTGTACCAGGACAAACCGGGCAAGGACGTCGCCTGGAATCGCGGCGCTTACATTGTTCAGGGCCTCGGGCATTGCGGATCGTGTCACACGCCGCGCGGCTTCGCGTTCCAGGAGAAAGCGCTCGATGAAAGCGACAGCGCGTTTTTGACGGGCGGTCTGCTCGACGGCTGGTTCGCCGCGAACCTGACTGGCGAACATAACTTCGGGCTGGGGCGCTGGTCGGAACAGGATCTGGCCACGTTTCTGAAGACCGGCGCGAACGCGCATGCTTCAGCGTTCGGTTCGATGACGAGCGTGATCAACAACAGCACGCAGGCGATGAACGATACCGACGTCAAGGCCGTGGCGCAGTATCTGAAGTCGCTGCCGGCGTCAGGCGGTTATGGCGGCGCGCAGTACGCGTATGACCCGAAGGCGACGAAGGTGTCGCTGAACCGGCCTGCAAACGATCCGGGCGCGAAAGTCTATACGGCGTATTGCATGCACTGTCATGGCGTCGATGGTCGCGGTTTTGCGCCCATGCTCGCGCCGCTGGCGGGCAATCCGAACGTGCTGGAGAAAGATGCGTCGTCGCTCGTCAATGTGACGCTGAACGGTACTGGCGATCTGGTGGTGGATGGTATTCCGGCGCCGTATCCCATGCCGAAGTACGCGCCGGTACTGAACGACCGGCAGATCGCTGATGTGCTGACGTTTATCCGGGCAGGCTGGAATAACAACGCGCCTGCCGTGCAGCCGGATGATGTCGCGAAGTTGCGGAAGTCGACTAACGCGGCGCGTTAAATACGCCTGCCTGGTGCGGTTAGCGGTTCGTAAAAAAAGGCCACTGCGGGAAATCACCGCAGTGGCCTTTTGTCGTTCAGTCATTCAGTCATGGGGTCTTCAGGCGATGCAGCAGCAAAACGCTACCGATGCTGCCCAACCCGAGCGCGCCGCTCAAGCACACGCGCATACCACGTCAGCGGGAAGCACATCGCAAAGTAGAGCAGTGCGACCATGCCGTAGATCGGAAACGGGCGAAACACCGCGTTCGTAATCATCGTGCCGGTTTTCGTGAGTTCGACAAAGCCGATGATCGACGTCAGCGCCGTACTTTTCACAACCTGCACGAGAAAGCCGACGGTCGGCGCCGTCGCGATCTTGCGCGCCTGCGGCCACACGATATAGCGCAACTGCTGGGCGTGCGTCATGCCGAGACTCGCGCCGGCGGCCCACTGGCCGCGCGGCACCGCTTCGACGCAGCCGCGCCAGATATCCGCAAGATACGCGCTCGTATACAGCGTGAGCGTGACAGTCGCGGCCACCCACGGCGACACATCGATGCCCAGCAGCGGCAAGCCGAAGAACGCCAGAAACAGCTGCATCAGCAACGGCGTGCCCTGAAAGAGCTCGACGTAAAGCGTCACGGCGCGCCGCATCCACGGCAACGGCGACACACGCGCTGCGAGCAGGATCAGGCCGACCGCGCCACCGCATACAAACGCGATCAGCGAAAGAAGCACCGTCCAGCGTGCCGCGAGCAGCAGATTGCGGCCGATATCCCAGAGCGTAAATTCCATCATCACGAACGCTCCGAAGGCAACGCGCGCGCCGTGCGCCACGCAGACAGAATACGGAAAAGCCCGCGCGGCGCGCTGGCCGAGTGCGGCATACGTCCCGCGAAGAGGCGCGCGCCGAGACGGTTTATCACCTGCCGCAACGCGATCGACAGGAACAGATACGTCGCGGTAATGATCAGGTAGCTCTCGAACGAACGGAAATTGCGCGACTGGATGAAGTTCGCCGCGTAGGTCAGGTCGGGCACCGAAATCTGCGAGACCACCGCCGAACCGAGCATCACGATCAGCACCTGGCTTAGCAGCGCAGGAAACACGTTGGCAATGGCCTGCGGCAGCACGACGTGCCTGAACACCTGACGTCCATGCAGACCGAGCGCCATCGCCGCCTGCACCTGGCCGCGCGGAATCGAATCGATACCGGCGCGCACGATCTCAGTGGCGTATGCACCGAGATTCACCGTCATCGCGAGAATCGCGGCCGAGACTTCGTCGATATGAATGCCGAGCCCCGGCAAACCGAAGAAAATGAAGAACAGCTGCACGATGAACGGCGTGTTGCGGATCAGTTCCACATACGCCGCCACAACCGCACGCGACCAGCGTGGGCCGCCGATGCTGATGCCCGCGCCGGCAATACCGACGAGTCCGCCCAGCACCGTCGATACGGCGGTGAGCCCAAGGGTGACGCCGACGCCGCGGGCAAGCATGCCCGCGTACATATCGAAGCCGCTGAAGTCGAACGCGTAGCTCATGGGGTGCTGGTCATCGTGTGGTAAGGCCCGGGTTCAGCTGAAGCGGCCCGGGCCCTCGCTGTCGGCTTAGAGATCAGCCGGCAGCGGCGTGCGCAGCCACTTCTGCGAAATCGCGTTCATCGTGCCGTCCTTGCGTGCTTTGGCGATCGTTTCGTCGACCTTTTGCAGCAGGCGCGGCTCGTTCTTGTTGAGGCCGACGTGATCCGGCGAGCTGAAAAGCGCGAACTTCTGCTCCGGATCGATCGCGGGGTGACGCGCGAGAATCGTCGCACCCACGTCGTTGCCGACCACCATCAACTGTACCTGACCAGAAAGAAATGCAGAAATAGCACCGTTCGGATCGTCGAAACGCTTGATCGTGGCCGTCGGCGGGGCAATTTTGGTGACGCTCAGGTCTTCCAGCGTGCCGCGCGCAACCGAAATCGACTTGCCGGCGAGGTCATTTGCGTTCTTCACGGCCAGCGTTTTCGGGCCGAATACGGCCAGATAGTACGGCGCGTAGGGCTTCGAGAAGTCGATGACCTTCTCGCGTTCCGGCGTCTGGCCGACGGAGAGCAGCATGTCGGCCTTGTGGTCGGCGAGGTACGCCATCCGGTTGTCGCCGGTGACTGCCACCAGCTCGACCTTCGCATTGAGCGCCTTGCCGATCAGGTCGGCGACGTCGATGTCATAGCCCATCGGCTTCATGTCCGGGCCGATCGAGCCGAACGGCGGATAGTCCATGAAAACGCCGACGCGGACCACGCCGGATTTGGCAATCGTGTCGATCGCGTCGGCGTGGGCAGCCGGCGCGTAAGCTGTGAGCGCGGCGGCGCTGGTCAGCGCAAGGCCGGCCGCAGTGGCTTTCAGCAGGCGACGGGCGTGTGCGTGGAGTGAGTGAAGGGTGGTCATCAGTCGTTCCTCTGTCGAAAACGTTGGTTTTGGAAAACTCAATGTGCGGCGCGCGCAGCGATCAGTTTGCATGCGTGTGCGGGCAGTTCGGCGAGGACGGGCATGCCCGTCCGGAGTCCTGGCGTTTCGCGCGGCGTGGTCGCGGCGGTGAGCGTGAAGCCGGCGCAGTCGATCGTTGCTTCGAGTGTGGCGCCGACGTCGCGGATGAAGGTCACCGTGCCGGCAAGATGATTGCCGCTGCTTTCCGTCGAAGCAGGTTTGACGCAGACGTCTTCCGGCCGGATAAGCAGGCGGATTTCGTCGGTTGCCGCGGAAGCAACGCGTCCAGGGTTGGCAACGATGATCTGTTGACCGCCCGGCAGGTTGACGCCGCCGAGTCCGTCATGCGTAACCGGAAGGATGTTGCCAAGGCCAATGAAGTCGGCGACAAATTCGCTGACCGGATCACGGTAGATATCGAGCGGCTTGCCGACCTGCGCAATGCGGCCTTTTTCCATCACGACGATTTCGTCGGCCATCGTCATGGCTTCGCGCTGGTCGTGCGTGACCATGATTGTCGTGATGCCAAGGCGTTGCTGCAGCAGACGGATTTCAACCTGCATCGCTTCGCGCAGCTTGGCGTCGAGCGCCGAAAGCGGCTCGTCGAGCAGCAGCAGTTTCGGCGACGAAGCAATCGCACGTGCGATCGCCACACGCTGACGTTGACCACCGGAAAGCTGCGTGACCGGGCGGTTCGCCATATGCGGCAACTGGATCAGTTCCAGCAGTTCGGCAATCCGTCGCGATTGCGCGGCTTTGTCCATCTTGCGCAGCCGCAGGGGATACGCGATGTTCTCCGCAACGCTCATGTGCGGAAACAGTGCCAGCGACTGAAACACCATGCCGAAGTCGCGCCGGTTCGCGGGCACGTGCGTCACGTCCTTGCCGGCGAACATCACGCTGCCCGACGTCGGTGTTTCGAGCCCGGCGATGATCCGCAGCAGCGTGGTCTTGCCGCAACCCGACGGGCCGAGAAAGCAGACCAGCTTGCCATCGGGCACACTGAGATCGACGTTATCGACGGCGGTTGCGCCGTTGAAGCGCTTCGTCACGGATTGCAAGGTCAGATGCGTCATGATGATTCCTTCAGGTTGGCGCAGCGGCGCGTTAGAGCGCAACGCCTTCGTCGCCGATCAGTTTTTCCAGCACCCAGATCAATGCGAAATCGATCGCGACGATGAACACCGCGAACGAGAACACAGTCGGATCGAGCGACGACACCGTGCGGCTATACAGCCACACCGGCAGCGTCATCGTGTTGATACCGTAGAGGAAGAACGTGACCGTGAATTCGTTGAACGAGATGATGAACGCGAACAGCATGCCGGCCAGAATGCCCGGCTTCATCAGCGGCAACACGACGTCGATCAGCGCGCGGCGCGGGCTTGCGCCCATCACGCAGGCGGCTTCTTCGAACTCCGGGCCGATCGTCGCCACCGATGCCGCGCAGTTCTTCACCGTGAACGGCAGTGCGAGAATCACGTGCGCGATGATCAGCCTGAACACGCCGAGCTCGACCGGCAGCACGTTGAACACCAGCAGCAGCGAGAGCCCCAGCATCACGAGCGGATAGACGAGCGGCAACGCGACCAGCTGTTCAACGGCGGGTTTGCCGCGAAAACGGTAACGTGAAAGCGCATACGCGGCGGGCACGGAAACCAGCGTCGCGATGATCATCGTTGAAATTGCAACGATCAGGCTTGTGGTCAGTGCGCTGCCCATCGAGAGCACGTCGCTTGCATCGGGCGAAACAAACGTGTGCCATGCCGCGCGATACCACTGCAGGCTGTATTCGTGCGGCGGAAAATCGAGCGTGTCCGATGCGCTGAACGACATCGTGATCATCGTCAGGATCGGCAGCGCGGCGAGAAACAGCACGATCGCGGCCAGCAGACTCGATACCTTGCCGAGACGGCCAGGCATGGTGGTGGGCAGACGGAACGTGCGCGAAGTGGCGACGGTGCTCATGCTTTCGGCTCCTCTTCGAGACGCTGCGTGCGGCGCACGAGCCGCTGGGAGATAGTCATCACGGCGAGTGTCGCGACCATCAGCACGATGCCCGATGCGGAAGCCGCCGGCCAGTTCAGCAGCGGCGCGACCTGATCGTGGACGAGCACGGCCAGCATCGGCACGCGGCGCCCGCCGAGCAGCAGCGGCACCGCGAACGCGCTCGCGTTGTAGGCGAATACCAGCAACGCACCTGATACGAGACCGGGCATCGCGAGCGGCAGCATCACGTGACGCAGCGTCTGCATGCGCGTCGCGCCGAGTGTGGCAGCGGCTTCTTCATACGAGCGGGACACGGCGCGCATCGCGCTCGAGAGCGGCAGCACTGCCAGCGGAAACGCGGTCTGGATCAATCCGAGCAACACGCCATGCTCACGATAAAGCCACTGCACAGGACGATCGATGAAGCCGCCTGTGATCAAGGCATGGTTAAGCAGACCTGCCGGCCCAAGAATCACGAGCCAGCCATAACCTTGAAGCAGCAGGTTCACGAGCAGCGGCAACAGCACGCCCGCCAGCAACAGACGACGCGCGAGCCGGGATTCAGTCCGCGCCATCGCCAGCGCAACCGGAATGGCCAGCAGCACCGCGCAGACCATGCTCTGGAACGCGAGCCGCAACGTCAGCCACAGCGACTTCAGGAAATAATTGTCCGCAAGGTCGGCGTAGTTCTGCAGCGTGAAGCTGTGCCACTCGTTGCCGGATGTGCCGAAGCTCATTCGCAGCACAACGAGCGCTGCGGCTGCGAGCACCGCGAGAAACGCGAGGATCGGCGCGAGCAGAATCCACGGACGTGCCCGCGCGAGCAGACCGCCCGACGCGCCGGCCGCCGGTTCATCGGGTGCGCCGGAACCGGCGCGCTGCGAGGAGAGCGCGGGCATCGTGGTCATGCTGCGAAGATTTCGGTGTAGCGCTTGATCCACGCCGGTTGTACAACCGCCAGCGCCTTGTCGTCATGCAGGATCGCTTTTTCGGCGATCTGCTGCGGGGTCGGCACAAATGCGCGGCTTTCCGCCGGAATCTGCGCTTTCGAATTCACCGGGCCGTTCAGCACGTCGGCGGCCATCCGGCCTTGCACACCGGCGTCGAGCGAATGGTTGATGAACGCGTGGATCAGATCGATGTCACCCGGATGCGCTTTCGGAATCACGGTGAACATCAACTGCGTCGCGAAACCTTCCTTCATGCCGTACGTGACGCCCATCTTGTACTCAGGCTTGCGGATCTGCGCCGGGAAAAATGCCGGCGAATAGATCCCGCCGATATCGAGCGAACCCGTGCGGAACAGATCGGCCACCTGATTCGGATTTTCACCGAGCGTCATCACGTGGTCTTTCAGCAGCGCGAGCTTCTTGAAGCCCGGCTCGATGTTCTGCTGCGAGCCGCCCGCGAGTTTTGCCGCGATGATCGCGAGGTCGACCGCTTCGGCCCATTCCGGCGGCGGCAGGAAGAGGCGGCCGGCGTACTTCGGGTCCCACAGCGCTTCATACGACGACGGCGGCGTCTTGACTGTCGCCGTGTTGTAGATCAGGCCATCGGACCACAGCAGGTAACCGACGCCGAAGCCGTTCGCTCCGGTGCGGTACTGCTCGGGCACGTCCTTGAGATTGGGCAGCTTGTTGAGATCGGGCTTGACCAGCAGACCTGCGTCGCCGAGACCGGCCGCGCCGACGCCTGCCAGCGTGATCACGTCATAGGTCGGACGGTCGCCCGCGGCCTTCGTCTTCGCGACCATGCCGGAGGTGCCGTCGGCGCGGTCGGCGATCACTTTGGCGCCGGTCTTCTCGGTGAACGTCGCGGCGATATTGCGCATCGCGGCCGCGCCCGTGTCGTCGGACCAGGTCAGGAGCCGCAGCGTCTTGCCTGCGAATTTTTTCTCCTGCGCATTCACGTTGATGAAGGGCATCGGTAGCGTGGACGCCGCCAGCGCCGCACCGATCGTCTTGATTACCTGTCGTCTTTTGTTGTCCTGCATGGCCGTCTCTCCCGTTGTGAAAGTTGCAATCCGGCGCAGCCGATGGTGTGGCGCGTTGATGCACTCTAGGTTTGCCAAAATCACGTAACAAACGAAATCTCTGCATGGAAGCCATGACGTAAGCTCATGCGGCAGGCGACCGGGCAGGCCGGGCGGCGCAGCGCGTCGATCGCGCAAACGCTTGGCGCATCGCCGTGTGCGGGTTTACGTCCAGCATGAACACGCAGGCGGCGCGGACGCCGAGGCATGAGCAAAGGTCAGCTATGGTGCGAAAACGTATTAAAAGCACCAAAGCGGTGCGTGCGGGGCGTGGTTCTTCGGCTTTATGTGTCAATCCCCGCGGTATTTGCGGCACGCTATCTGCCGCGGACGAACACGGCCATGAGATGAACGCATGCGTGCAAGGGCAATTGCCAGTCGTGTCAGCATTTTGAATGGCGTATCCTGCGGGCATGGCACGATTGACCGCGCATCCGGCGGACCTGATTGCCGCAATGCATTTTCCTGATAGCTGGCCGCTCCCATCATGCGACGACTTCCGCCTCTTAACGCCCTCCAGATCTTCGAAACCGTCGCGCGGCATCGCAGCTTCACGCGCGCCGCGGATCATCTTTGCCTGACGCAGGGCGCTGTCAGCCGGCAGATTCTCGCGCTCGAAGACTATTACGGCTTTCCGCTCTTCAAGCGGCACGCAAAGGGACTCACGCTAACCGCGGAAGGCGAATCATTGCTGCCCGCCGTCAAGGAAAGCTTCGCGCGGATCGAGGAAATCTCGCTGCGTCTCACGCGTCAGCGTACAGACCTCGCGCTGAAGGTGCCGACGTGTGTGATGCGCTGGATGTTGCCGAAGATCATGCAGTTCCAGGCGGAATATCCCGACCTGCACGTGCAGGTCACGACCACGTGGCAGCACGACGTCGATTTCCAGATGGAGCCGTTCGATGCCGCGATCATCTACGGTTCGTCGCCGGGTGCGGATGTGCAGTCGGTGGCGCTGTTCGAGGAGCGCCTGACGCCCGTCTGCGCGCCCGAACTGCTGGACGACAAACCGCTTGGCAGCGTCGCAGATCTCGCTCGCCACACGTTGTTGCACCCGACGCGCGACCATCGCGACTGGAAGATGTGGCTCGATCACGTCGAGGCCCGCGACATCGATGCGAGTCACGGCCCCAGCTTCGATACGCTTGATCTCGCAACTAACGCCGCGCTACAGGGATTCGGCGTCGCGATGAGCGACCTCGCGCTGATCGACGAAGATGTCGCAGCGAAGCGACTCGTGCGTCCGTTCGATACAGTGCTGACGACGGGCGCGCGCTATTACTTCGTCTATCCGGACAGCGTTGCACATCAGCAGAAGCTCAATCTGTTCCGCGAATGGATCGCGGAACACTGGACCGAAGCCGTCGCCTGACCGGTTGCGCGCGGGCTTCGCGCGTGAGGCCCGGATGTTCAGGGCGCAATCGACAGAAACAGCCACGCCGCGAACAGCGACAGATGCACCGCGCCTTGCAGGATCGTAGTGCGGCCGGTGCCGAGCGTCAGCGTCCCGACGATGAGCGTCAGAAACAGCAGCACCATTTCCTTGCCGTCGATCCCGAGTTGCAACGGTTGGTCGATGTAGAGAAACACCACCGCGACGGTCGGAATCGTCAGCCCGATACTGGCAAGCGCTGATCCGAGCGCGAGATTCAGGCTGGTCTGCAAACGGTCGGCGCGCGCCGCGCGCAAAGCCGCAAGCGCCTCCGGCAACAGCACGAGCGCGGCAATCACGATGCCGACGACGGCCTTCGGCAATCCTGCATCGGCCACCGTCGATTCGACGACCGGCGACAGCAGTTTCGCCAGCAGCACGACAGCGACCAGACACACCACCAGCAAGCCGGCGCTCAGCATCGCCACGCGTGCGCTGGGCGGCTCGGCGTGGACGTTTTCATCGGAGACATCGACGAGGAAGTAGTCGCGATGCCGCACGGTCTGCACAAACACGAACACGCCGTACAGCACGAGCGACGATACGCCCGCAAACGCCAGTTGCGACGGCGTGAGCACCGGGCCGGCGGCGCTGGTGAAATTCGGTATCACCAGCGTGAGCACCGACAGCGGCGCCAGCACGGCGAGCGTCGCGCTCGCGCCGCGAATCTGGAAGTCCTGCTCGCGATGGCGGATGCCGCCCGCGAGCAGACACACGCCGACGATCCCGTTGCAGACGATCATCACCGCGGCGAACACCGTATCGCGCGCGAGGCCGGCTTTATCCGGGCCGGCGGTCAGCATCACGGAGACGATCAGCGCCACTTCGATCACCGTCACCGCGATGGCGAGCACCAGCGTGCCGAACGGCTCGCCGACACGATGCGCGACGACCTCCGCATGATGCACGCCCGCGAAGACCGCGCCCGCGAGCGCCGCACCGACGAGCGAAAGCAGCACGGCGTTACCCGGCAGCAGCGCGGCGGCCGCCAGGATCACCCAGCCCGCGATCGGCACCCACAGCGTCCAGCGAGGCAGCAGCGTCGTTGTCGTAGTCATGCGGAGCGTTCCTTCCTGTTCGTTATCAATGGCTCTCAAGCCGTAAAGCCGGCGGCCGTGTTTCACGGGGCCACCCGGCATACCCGATAAGGCTGACCATCCGCTCCATTAAAATAAAACAGTTATGGTGAAGTGATGAAGACGCATTCTTAAGGAGACGCTGTGATCCGCAGTCAGGAAACGTTGAACATGTTGCTCGACAGCATCAGCCGCTTTGTACGGGAGCGACTCGTGCCAAACGAGGATATCGTCGCCGAGACCGACCAGATTCCAGCCGGGCTGCTACAGGAAATGAAGGATCTCGGTCTCTTCGGTCTCTGTCTACCGGAGGAGTATGGTGGCCTCGGCCTGACGATGGAAGAGGAGGTCCTTGCCGCCATGGAACTGGGCAAGACGTCGCCTGCATTCCGGTCGGCGATCGGCAGCAACAACGGCATCGGCTCAACCGGCATTGTGATCGACGGAACGCCTGCGCAAAAGGAAAAGTACTTGCCGCGTCTCGCTTCGGGCGACCTGATCGGCTCATTCTGTCTCACCGAACCGGAAGCAGGCTCGGATGCCGCGTCGCTGCGGACCACCGCCGCACGCGATGGCGACCACTATGTACTGAACGGCACCAAGCGCTTTATCACGAACGCGCCGGAAGCCGGGCTCTTCACCGTGATGGCGCGCACGGACCCGGCGGGCAAGGGCGCGAGCGCGATTTCGGCGTTCGTCGTCGAAGCGGGTACGCCGGGGCTGTCGCTCGGCAAGATCGACCGCAAGATGGGCCAGAAGGGCGCGCATACCTGCGACGTGATCTTCGACAACTGCCGCGTACCGGCAGAAAACCTCATCGGCGCAAAGGAGGGCGTGGGCTTCAGGACGGCGATGAAGGTGCTCGACAAAGGACGCCTGCATATTGCCGCTGTCGCGACGGGCGCGGCTGAACGGATGCTCGCCGATGCGCTGCGCTACGCAATGGAGCGCAAGCAGTTTGGCAAGGCTATCGTCGAATTCGAACTCATCCAGGCGATGCTCGCCGACAGCCAGGCGGAAATCTATGCGTCGCGCTGCATGATCGTCGACGCGGCGCGTCGGCGCGATGCGGGCGAGAAGGTCACGAGCGAATCGTCGTGCGCGAAGATGTTCGCGACAGAAATGTGCGGACGCGTGGCCGACCGGGCTGTGCAGATTTTCGGCGGCGCGGGCTATATGAGCGAATACGGCATCGAGCGGTTCTATCGCGATGTGCGGCTGTTCCGCATCTACGAAGGCACGACGCAGATCCAGCAGATTGTGATCGCGCGCGAAATGCAACGCAGTTTCGCAGGTTAGAAGCGTGATCTAAAGGCGCGCGCGAAAAGAGCCGGGTGAACGGACGCGCAAATAAAAACGCCGCCCCTTTAGGGGGCGGCGTGTGGCCGGGGTCAACCAGCCCGCTGTATTACGTCCCTTCCGGACGGATCGACAGCGCATTCTTCACGGACGACACGCCCGCTACGCCCTTGGCAACTTCCGTCGCCTTGTCGCTTTGCGCCTGCTCCGGCACCGTGCCTTCCAGGGTGACGGCGCCGTCGCGTGCGCGAACGGTGATGTTAGCGACGCTCACGCCCTTCGTCTTCGACAGCGCTGCACGCACCTTCTTCTGGAGCGCGCGGTTTGCTGCCTTGGTCGCCTTGTATTGCTGCTTGGCGCCAGCTGTCGTCGACGTATCGGGAGCGGTTGCATCGCTTGCCTGAGCGTAAGCGCTGATCGATGCCACGACGAGAAGTGCGCTACCTGCCAGTTTGATTGCGTGGATTGCCTTCATGCATTTTCTCCTGTTGTCACAATTTTGCGTGGTCCCGGGCGGAACCGTTGCACTACACCACCAAAGTACTTCTGGATTGAGTCGCGATGGAACTGTGTTGCTGATATTGCGTTGGGTCTGGCGATAATGCGGACAGAAGCGCTAAAACGGCCGCCGGTATGCTTATCCGGATGCGCCGGAAGGTAAACATACCTCAAATGGTGCCATAGTGACCGCCACGCGACCAGGAAATGAGGCTTTGACGCAACGCATCACACCGAAAACCGGGCGGATCGTGCCGCTTCGGCGCGAAGAACTGCCTTTCGACACGGTCGAACTGGCCCGCTTCATGGTGGGCAAATACCTGGTGCACGACGTGCCGGATGGACGTATAAGCGGGCGAATCGTCGAAATCGAGGCGTATCCGGTGGGCGATTCCACAAGCCACGCGTTTCTCGGGCGCCGCCCGTATAACGGCTCGTTGTTCCTCGAACGCGGCCACGCCTATGTGCGGCTGACATATGGCACAGCGTACATGCTCAATATGTCCAGCGAAACCGCAGAGATCGGCGCGGGCGTCCTGCTGCGCGCAGTCGAACCCGTCGAAGGCATCCCGCTCATGGAAACCCGGCGGGAAGGTGTGCCGCTGCGTGATCTCGCGCGCGGTCCGGGACGGCTCACCATGGCGTTCGGCATAGGTCAGTCGTTCGACGGCCGCGATCTGTGCACGGGGCGGGATTTATGGATCGGCAAGGGAGACGGCGAGGCGAGCCTGCCCGTTGCGGCCACGAAACGGATCGGCCTTTCACGCGAAATGCATCAACCGCTACGCTTTTATGTGCCGGGCAGCGTGTACGTGAGCGGCCCGCGACGGCTCCTGTTGCCGGCTTCGATTCCGGTCCAGGGTGTATGAAGCGGGCATGTCCTTCACTCGCTTACGAAGCCTGCGATTATTACGGTAATTCTTGGTAACGATGGCTTACAGTTGGAAGTCAAACCGGCATTCTTGCGAATATCGCAAGTGTTTATATCCGAAATAGGGGTTTTCCCTTGTTTAGGCGGTGACTACACTGAACTTGTTCGCTCGACACGTGGTGTGTCCCGCGAAGGCAAAAAACAAAGTTCTGGAGGTAAGTCATGAAATCCCTGATCAAGGCCGTTGTTGTTGCTACTGTCCTTGCTGCACCGGTTATTTCGTTTGCCCAGTCGAACCAGCCCGTGACCCGCGCGGAAGTTCGCCAGCAGCTGATCCAGCTCGAACAGGCGGGCTACGACCCGGCTCGCCGCGATCCGCAATACCCGGCCGATATCCAGGCAGCCGAACAGCGCGTCAATGCGCAAAACACCGCTACCGCGCAGGCCCCGGTCGCCGACACGAGCGGTTACGGTGCAGCCACGAACGGCTCGTCGCAGTCGGGCGCAGCAACTGCCCAGACGCCGCAACAACGGAATGTCTATTTCGGCAACTAGGCATCGGGTATCAGCCGGGTAGCTGTGGCCGAACAGCCATGGGACGGGGCGCGCCGCTGAGGCACGCCTGACCGGCCTTCGCCAGTGGACGTGCCGACGCCCACCGGCGAAAGCCGGCGTAACTTACATCGACGAACCTCCGCCGCCCGACAGGGTGGCTTCGCCCAACCCTTCCGGCTTGGGCTCTTTTTCGTCGCTGGCCCCGAGGCAGGCTACGTAGGACGTTCTCCGGTGATGTACAGCTCCAGTTGCCGGATCGTGAACTGCTGCTCCTCGATGATGTTCTTCACCAGATCGCCGATCGACACCATGCCGACGAGTTTTTCCTTGTCGATCACAGGAAGATGGCGCATGCGGAAGTCGGTCATGATCGCCATACAGTCCTCGGTCGTCTGCTCCGGGCGCACGAAACGCACCGCGCGGCTCATGATGTCGCGCACGGGCGTCGCCTTCGACGACCGGTCCATCAGCACGATCTTTCTCGCGTAATCCCGCTCGGTGATGATTCCGGCGATGCTGTCGCCTTCCGTGACGACCAGTGCGCCAATCTGTTTTTCCGCCATCAGTTTGATCGCGTCGTAGACGGAATCACCTGTTGAAACCGTGTAAACGGTGTTGTGTGGCTTCGTTCTGAGTACTTGTGCAACGCTTGTCATGGAGCGGCTCCGTATCGCAATGCAGCACGTCGGTGGGTGGCGCGCTGTCGTGTGGACAGGCTATTCCAGTATAGGCGTCGTCTGGTGTTGCGTATGACGTGTGGCGCTTTCGGCCGAAGCACGGGGTTCTGTGGGGTTGTATCGATGCCCGATGGCGATTAGCGGTAAACTCCAGTCCAACCTTGATCCGGTTTCAACGCCGGAATCGATCTCCGGGTTTCATCCCGGCCATGCACCGGATTTTGCCAGCATCCTTGTCTAACGCCATGTCCACGCCTCACGTACCGTCCACGAACTGCGCATCCGACGATAGCGAATGCGTCGTGCTCGACGCCACCGCTACGCTTCCCACCCGCTACGGCACGTTCACGTCGTATGTCTTTCGCGTCGTCGAGAACGGAGCCGAACATCTCGCGCTGGTGATGGGCGACGTCACGACCGGCAAATCGGTGTTGACGCGCCTGCATTCGGAATGCCTGACGGGCGACGTGCTCGGCTCGTATCGTTGCGACTGCGGCGAGCAGCTCGATCAGGCGCTGCGTTATATCGCGGCCGAAGGGTGCGGCGTGCTGCTGTATCTGCGCGGCCACGAAGGGCGCGGCATTGGCCTCAGCAACAAGATTCGCGCGTACGCGCTGCAGGAGCAGGGGCGCGACACCGTCGAAGCCAACCTCGATCTGGGTCTGCCCGATGACGCACGTGAATACGATTCGGCCGCGGCGATTCTGCGTCTGCTGAAGGTGACGTCAGTGCGGCTGATGAGCAATAACCCGAAGAAATTCGACACACTCGCGAAACACGGCATCCCGGTGTGTGAGCGCGTAGCGCTGGCCATTCCAACGCGCGAGGAAAACGAGCGCTATATCCGGACCAAGCAGGTCAAGTTCGGGCACTACTTCGAAGAAAACGAATAACGTCGCTGCATTTGGGCGCGTGCTGCGGCGCGCGTTGCCGGTTATGCCGGTAACGCGCGCCTTGTCGTTTACGGTGCATTAATGGAGAAAGAAATCGTCGTTGCTGTCGGGAAGTTGTGCCAGCAGGTTGCGTAGTCTGCGCCAGGCGGTAATGCCTGTGATGCTTAGTGCGAATGCCATCGCCTTGCGTCTTGTGATGCCGGCAGGTTTAGCTTTACCCACGGGTCGTTTCGCAGATGGCGGCTCCGTGGCAAGCAACGCGTTCAACCGGTTGCAGGCATGCATGATGTGACTCCAGAAGGTTTCGCCGGGTTATTGGGCGAGCGATGCGACCGTTTTGACGATCGGCGCGAGCACTTCCGCAAGCGAAGTGGTACCGAAGCGCCGTTCGGTTGCGTGTGTTTCGATATCGATATGGCCTGCGTTGTGGGCGTCATATAGATCCATGATGAGATTCGCGTGGTTCTCGCCCAGACCGGCGCGCGTCAGGGCGGGCAGCCATTGCTCGCGCGGCAGTTCGCGCGCGACGACCTCACGTCCTGTTTCCAGTTGCAGCACGCGCGCGATATCCAGCGGCGAGACGCGCTGCATCGCTTCGATGCTGACGATGCGTGTTGCGCCAGCCGGTGGACCCTCGCGCAACAGCGTCGCGGCTTCGGCGCCGACATCCTGCGCGGCGACCATCGGAAAGCGTTTGCTGAGCGGGTGATGCAGGCTTGGCAGCACGCCGGTGGAGAGCGCGACAGGAATCATGCGTGACCAGTTCTGCATGTGTTCCGCCGAGCGAAGCAGGGTGAGGCGCGGCGCACTCGATTTGAGCTGTTGCTCGAGATAGTGAAAGAGACGTGTGATGCCGGTATTCATGTCCAGTTCGGCGCCGTAGTCGGAAATGGCGAGCACATGCGACGGCGGGTTAGCGCGCAGGGCCTGCGCGGCGACATCGATCATGATGCGCATGACGTGTTCGGGGTTTGCGTGACCGGACGGCACTGGACACAGCATCTGCACGGCATGTGCGCCCTTGATTGCCTTCGCGAAGGACGTGAGATCCGTCAGGTCCGCGAGCGCGATTTCACATCCGAGCGCGGCAAGCGCTGCGCCCTGATCCGCGCGCCTTACAACGGCCCGCACGGGAAGACCGGCTTCACGCAGCCGGGTAGCGGTGAGACGGCCTGCATTTCCTGCTGCTCCGAAGATGACGAACACGTGGCACTCCTGGTCGACGTTGTGGAGCCATCATGGACGCGCGGCGGAATCAGGATGCACATGCGCGGATCGGTTTGAGCAGATTCGGATGATTTTCTTCGACGTGTTGCACGGTGACGAACGCCAGCAGATCCGCCGGAATGGCATCACAATGAGCGCACGGATTGCCTCCTGGAAGGAAACGCCATGAACGCTGCGCTCTCATTGCATACGCCACCTGCCGGCCGGACGATCAGCCTGCGTTCGAGCGCGTCGCTGGGCTGGCGAGGGTTCGGCGCGGAGTTGCTGGGCATTGCGGCGGGGCCGCACCGGATTCCGGGCGCGCCGTATCACCGCGTTGGCGTGCATGTTGGCACACCGGTGAGGGCACGCTGCCTGTGCAACGGCCGACGCGTCTCACGGATTCAGGCGCACGGAGACATGGACGTGATACCGGCGGGCCTGGACGGCGAATGGGCGGACGACGCTGACTGCACGATATTGCGGATCTGGATTGACGATGCGTTTGCGCGCACAACAATGGAGCAGCTGGACGTGAGCCCTTCGCGGGCAGCGTTTCGCCCGCAGTTCCAGCTGCGCGATCCACGCCTGAAACATCTTTCGTGGGCATTGCGAGCAGAACTGGAGGCGGACGAGACATCTGACGCGTTGTACGCAGAAAGCCTGTGCACGGCATTGGTGGTGCGACTGATCGACGGCGTTCCCGAGCGCGACGACCGCAGACGCACGCTGGCGCCGCATATGGCAACACGGGTAATCGAATACATCGAGAGCAATCTTGACCAGCGACTCACGCTAACGGAGCTTGCGCACGTGACGGGCTTAAGCGCACCGCACTTCAAGGCGTTGTTTCGGGAGACGTTGGGAATGCCGGTCCATCGGTATGTGATCCAGCGGAGGGTAGAGCGGGCGAAGGCGTTGCTATTGGAGGGACGACTGAGCGTCACACAGATTGCGCTGGAGGCGGGCTTTGCGCACCAGAGTCACATGGCGCACTGGGTCAACCGGCTGCTGGGTGCGCCACCACGCGAATTAGCGAGGGCGGGCCGGCGGGCGTAGATGGACGCGGAAGTGCTGCGCGGTGCGCTTCCGCCTACAAGCACGCCCCCACCTTAACCTTTAACGCGCAACCCCTTAGGATCATAAGGCGCCTTAACATGCAGCGTCGCAGACAAAACCTCCCCGGCCAGGTCAACAGAGAACCGTCCACTGGATAAAAAAACCTCATCCACCGCGCCAGCAGAATTCGAAACAAAACCCATAGCAACAGGACACCCAAGGCTGTGCCCAAACGCAGCTGAAGAAACAAACCCGACAACAACGCCATCGCGCAAGATAGCCTCTCCACCCCAAAGCATCCGGTCGCTAGCACCGTCAACAGTAAGCACGACCATCCGCCGCCGCAAAGGCTCATCCCGCAATTTCAAAAGCGCCTCGCGCCCGCGAAAATCAATACCATTTTCCAGCTTGCAGGCAAACCCCAACCCGGCCTCAAAGGGATTCGAATCCGGCGTAAGCTCACGCCCCCAGGCCCGATAACCCTTTTCGATCCGAAGCGAATCGATCGCGTAATACCCGGCGTTCACAAGCCCAAACTCACGGCCAGCGGCATGCAAAGTCTCATAAACGCCGACGGCAAACTCGACAGGCACATACAACTCCCAACCCAGCTCACCGACGTAAGTCAGCCGCGTAGCCCGCACGGTGGCATAACCGATATCGACCTCCCGGCTTTGCCCAAACGCGAACGCCTCGTGACTAAAATCAGCTTTAGAAACACGCTGCAATAACGCGCGGGAATTCGGACCCATCACAGCGAGCACCGCATATTGCCCGGTGATATCGACGAGCGTGCAATGTTTGTCCTCTGCAATGAGCTTCTCGATCGCGTCGAAATCGCGCGTGGTCTGCGCTGAACCGGTGACGATCAGATATTGATCATCGGTGAGCCGCGTGAGCGTGAAGTCCGACTCATACGTGCCGCGTTCGTTGAGCATGCCGGTATAAACCGTCGTGCCCGGCGGCACCGCGACATCGTTAGCGACGATGCCTTGCAGCACCGCCTCCGCATCCCGACCTTTCACGAGAAATTTGGAGAACGACGTCATGTCGAAGAGCGCGACGGCTTCGCGACACGCGCGATGTTCCGCGCCGCTCCACGCCAGCCAGTTTTGCTGCCCGAACGCGTATTCGATATGCGCTTCGGCAGGCGTTGGCGCAAAGAAATTCGCGCGCTCCCAGCCCATCTTGCTGCCGAAACACGCACCATCTTCCTTAAGCAGCGCATAGAGCGGCGAACGGCGGAATGGCCGCGCACTCTCAAGTTCCCGATTCGGCCAGGGCATCGCATAGTGCAGCCCGAGCGTCTCCTTCACGCGATCGTGCAGCCACGCGTCGTTGCCGTTAAAGCGCGCGAAACGGCGGATATCGACAGGCCACAGGTCCATCGTCGGCTCACCCGCGACGATCCACTCCGCAAGCGCCATTCCGGCGCCGCCCGCCGACGCGATCCCCATCGAGTTGAAACCCGCGCCGACGAAAAAGCGTTTCAGTTCGGGCGCTTCGCCAAGTATGAAATTGTTGTCGGGGGTGAACGATTCCGGTCCGTTGTAGAACTGCCTGACCTGCGCGGTTTCGAGCGCAGGCACGCGCTGCAACGCGTTTTCCATCAGGATCTGGAATTGATCCCAGTCGTCCGGCAGCAACTGGAATTCGAAATTCTCCGGGATGCCGTTCATGCCCCACGGTTTCGCGTCTGGCTCGAAGCCACCCATGACGAGGCCGCCGACTTCCTCCTTGAAGTAGATGAAGCCGTCCGGGTCGCGCATCACGGGCAGATCCGGATGCACGCCCGCGATGCGCTCAGTGACGATGTAGTAATGCTCAGCCGAATGCAGCGGGACGGTCACGCCGCATAGACGTCCGATCGCTTTCGCCCATTGGCCGGCGCAGTTGACGATGACTTCCGCTTCGATCGTGCCTTCCTCGCCGTCCTTGTTGCGCCACGCGAGGCCGCACGCTTCGCGGCCGCCGGACGCCGCAGGCCGCGTGTGGATCGCGGTCACGCGCGTGTTCTCGACGATGCGCGCGCCGCCGCTCCGCGCGCCGCGCGCGAGCGCCTGCGTGAGATCGGTCGGATTCGCCTTGCCATCGCCGGGCAGCCAGACGGCGCCGAGCAGATCGTCGGTGCGCATCACCGGCCACAACTCGCCAGCGTCTTTCGGACCGATCACGTCGCAGTCGACGCCGTATGCGCGCGCTACGGCGGCCGTGCGTTTTAACTGTGTCATGCGTTCGGCTGTCCGCGCGACCGACAGCGATCCGCACTGTTTCCAGCCCGTGCCAAGCCCTGTTTCAGCCTCGAGCCGGGCGTAGAGGGCGGTCGAATAGCGGATCAGTTTCGTCAGGCTTTCCTGCGCGCGCAACTGGCCGACGAGCCCGGCTGCGTGCCACGTCGTACCGCACGACAGCTGGCCCTGTTCGATCAGCACGACGTCGGTCCAGCCCAGCTTCGTCAGGTGGTACGCGACGGAACAGCCGACGATACCGCCGCCGACGATCACCACGCGTGCGTGCTGGGGAAGGGTGGTTGCCATGTGTCGCGTTCCGTCGATGAATGTGGGAATGTGTGGATATTCGAGGAAGTATGTTGCAGGAGGATGACGGGAAATGCAAGCTGGCGTGGCGAAATACGTGTCGGGCTGCGGTTGTGAGCGTATGTCCGGTTAACGGCGATGAGATGAGATAGGCGGCCTGACCCATATCCACGCGCATTCAGGCGGAAATATAAGGTGGGCAGGTTGAAACACCTGTGATTGTTGATTTATGTTGAAATGCGAGGAATCGGGCTTTCCGCTTTCCCAGACCTTTGCTAGACTGCCCGGATCCAGACCACGTCACTCGTTCCCAACAGCAACGCTCATGTTCCCGACCCAACGCCAGGCTGAAATCATGCGCATCGTGCGGTCGCAGCAGACGTGCACGATTACCGGGCTGGCCAGTCTCTTCGACGTGTCCGACGAAACCGTTCGTCGCACCATCAAGCCGCTGATCAGCGACGGGCTGCTCGTCAAGGTTCACGGCGGCATCATGCTGCCCGAGCATCTCGACGAGCCCCCGTTCCAGCGCCGCATGCAGGAAAACCGTGAGGGCAAGCAGATCATTGCTGCGCGCATTGGCGATCTGATCGAGGACGGCGATTCGCTGATTCTCGACAGCGGCACCACATGCGTTCATATCGCGCAGGCCTTGAGTGCGCATTCGCGCCTGACTGTCGTGACGAATTCCGCCGAGATCGCGCGCACGCTCGCGCCGCGCAACGAAAACCGCGTGTTCATGACGGGCGGCGAACTGCGTCCGGACGATGCATCCGCCTTCGGTGAGAACGTGTTGACGTTTATCCGCCAGTTCCACGTTCGCTACGCGATCGTCTCTGTGACGGCGATCGACAACCGCGGCCGATTGATGGATTCTTTGCCGTGGGATGCCGCGTTCGCGCAGGCTGCGTTTGCGCAGGCCGAGCAGCGCGTCGTGGCCGCGGATCACGCGAAATTCGGGCACAGCGCGCTGGTGCGGGCGTTCAACCCAGACGAACTCGATCTGCTGGTAACCGATGCAGCGTTGCCGCCAGAGCCTGCTGAGGCGTTTTCGGCGGCTGGTTTGAAGGTGCTGACTGGTGCGCCGCACGCCAACGTGGAGTCGGGCGACGCGGCGGCGACGCTCGCGTGAGCGTTATACGTCGTTGAAGTTGCTTTTACCGTCGTCGTCGTTGCCGTGCTCGCCGTTGTCCGGCCAGCAGTTCTCGAACACGCATTCTTCGAGCGGCATGCGCGACGCCCAGCGTTCGGTTTCCAGCATTGGTTGATCGTAAAACGCATCGACGTGGCCTAAACACAGAATGCCGACCGGCCGCGCACCTGCCGGCATGCGCAGCAGCGCACGCACTTCGTCGACGTCGAAGAGCGAGACCCATCCCATCCCGAGTCCTTCCGCGCGCGCGGCGAGCCACATGTTCTGGATCGCGCAGGCAACAGACGCAAGATCCATTTCCGGCAGCGTGCGTCGGCCGAAAATATGTTTCTCGCGATCGTCCATGAGCGCCATGACAAGCAGCTCGCCACACTCGAGCATGCCTTCCACCTTCAGCTTCATGAACTCGTCGCGTCGCTTGCCGAGTGCGTCGGCGGTGTTGAGCCGCTCGCGTTCCACTGCGGCGTGCAGCGCGACGCGCAGTGAAGCATCGGTAATGCGAGCAATGCGCCATGGCTGCATGAAGCCTACGCTGGGTGCGTGATGTGCAGCGTCCAGCAGACGCTTCAAAACGACGGGATCGACCGGCTCATCAAGAAAGTGCCGCATGTCACGCCGCTCGTGAATGGCGCGGTAAACGGCCGCGCGATCCGGATCGCTAAAACGCTTCGCCATGAAAGAGTGCTGCTGTGAAAGCCGGGTTGGAGGGCCAGTAACTGTGCATGTACGTCGCGACGATATTGCCTGCCCGGAACACGGCTTCACCCGGCGCAGCGGATTGCGCGCGGACAGCTGTCGTTAGCGGCGTCATCGTGGTTTCCAGATGTGAGTAGTGGAACGTGTGCCCGGTCATCGCGCCGTGCGTGCCGTTGATCTGCTGCATGCCAAGCGAAGCGAGACGAGGCTGCATCGTCGCGTGGCCAGGCAGCAGGCCGAGCATCGGTGTGCGTGCGCCGCTGGTGTCGGTTAGCGTATCCAGCAAATACAGCATGCCGCCGCATTCGGCAATCAGTGTTTTGCCGGCAGCGGCGTGCGCGCGAATCGATGTGGCGCTTAGCGTATTGCGCGAAAGCGTCTGCGCATGCAGTTCCGGATAGCCGCCGGGAAGCCAGAGCGCATCGGCAGTTTCCGGCGCGGGTTCATTGGCGAGCGGCGAAAAAAACATGACGTTCGCACCGAGCGTTTCGAGTAGCGTGACGTTGGCGGGATAGATGAACGAAAACGCCGCATCACGCGCAATGGCGATCTGCATGCCGTCGAGCAAACGCGGCAACACCTCGCGTGCCGGCGCGCCAAAATCGACCGGCGGCGGCAGTTCGGCGAGCGTCGTCGTCGAGAGCGCATCGGCCGCGCGATCGATGCGGGCGTCGAGGTCGGCGATTTCGTCTGCCTGATGCAGACCGAGATGCCGGTCCGGCAATTCGATGTCGCTCGTGCTCGCGATGTGTCCCATCCAGCGCAGACCGGAGGGCAATGCCTCTTCGAGCATCTGCGCATGCCGCGGTGAACCGACGCGATTGGCGAACACGCCATGAAACGGCACGCCTGGCCGATAGTTCGCGAGCCCGAACGAGATTGCGCCAAAAGTCTGCGCCATCGCCTTCGCCGAAATCACGCCGACGACAGGCACGTTGAATGTGGTCGCCAGATCGGCGCTGGAAGGCGTGCCGTCGTAAAGACCCATGACGCCTTCGATCAGGATCACATCGGCGTTTCCAGCCGCTTCGGCCAGCAGTGCGCGGCACGCGCCTTCGCCGACCATCCACAGGTCGAGCGATTGCACCGGCGCGCCGCTGGCGCGCGCAAGAATCATCGGGTCAAGAAAATCCGGACCGGTCTTGAAGACGCGTACACGCCGCCCCAACCGCGCGTGATAGCGTGCGAGGCCGGCCGTAATCGTGGTCTTGCCCTGACCCGACGCCGGCGCACTGATAAACAGGGCGGGGCACGTGGACATCGCTCAGAATTCCACGCCGCGTTGAGCCTTCACACCCTGCTCGCGATACGGATGCTTGATGATCCGCATTTCGGTGACGAGGTCGGCGGCTTCGATCAATGCGTCGGGCGCATGACGTCCCGTGACGACCACGTGCACCATGTCCGGACGCGCGTTCAACACGCCAAGCACTTCGTCGAGCGGAAGGTATTCGTACTTCAGCACCGTATTCAGCTCGTCGAGAATCACCATCTGATAGTGGCCACTTTCGATCATCCGGCGCGCTTCGTCCCAGCCCTTGCGCGCGGTCGCGATGTCCTTGTCGCGGTCCTGCGTATTCCACGTGTAGCCGTCGCCCATCGTGATGAACTCGCAGTGCGCCTGCGCGCCCAGAAAATCGCGCTCGGACGTGTGCAGCGCGCCCTTGATGAACTGCACGACGCCGAGCTTCATGCCGTGCCCGAGCACGCGCACGGCCATGCCGAAAGCCGCAGTGGTTTTTCCCTTGCCGGTGCCCGTGTTGACGATCAGCAGGCCTTTTTCGACCGTAGCCGAAGCCTGCTTTTTCTCGTGACCCTCGCGACGGCGTTGCGTCATGCGTTGATGCGATTCGGGATCTGTCTTCATGGCGTGTCCTGGTGCCGGGAGGCGTTCGTGTTGCGCGGAAATCAGTGTGCGGATGCGATGGCGACGGTGACGCCATCGAGCGTGGTTTTGGAGACGATCAGCTTCGCGCCGGGCGATGCAAGAAGTGCGCACGGTTCGCATACGCCGTCGACGCCGAGATGCGCACGGACCGTATCGGAAGGCGTGGGCAGTTCTCCTAGCGCGTCGATCTGCTCGGGCGCAAAGGTGTGCAACAGCAGCCCATGGCGCGTGCAGAATTCGACGAGTCCGGGTTCGCGTGCTTTTGAATCAATCGTTGCGGCCGCAAGCACTTCGTCGAGCGAACGGCCGGCCAGCGCGAGCGCCGCGCGCACGGCGGATTCGATCTGCTGCGCAGATGCGTTGCGTTTGCTTCCGATGCCGACGGTCAGCGTTTTCATGTGCTGTCGCCAGTTGGAAGATACGGCAAGCCGAGCGCAGCCACGCTGCCAATCACGACGATTGCTGGCGAGCCGAGTCCGGCTTCTGCGACTTTCGCGGCGAGTGTATCGAGCGTCGCGCGCACGTGCCGCTGCTCGGGGCGCGTGGCGGATTCGATGGCGGCGCACGGCGTTTCCGCTGGCATGCCGGCTTGCAGCAACGCGGCGACGATGTCGTTGAGTCGACGCATGCCCATATAGACAACCAGTGTCATCTGCGTCGCGACGAGCGCGCGCCAGTCCGGCTCGCCGCTGCCCGCGCCGTGTCCGGTGACGAAAACGACGCCTTGTGCATGATCGCGATGGGTAACAGGAATGCCGATCGCAGCGGGCGCGGCGATACCCGCTGTAATACCGTTGATGATTTCGACGTGAATGCCGACGGCTGCCAGCGCCTGCTGTTCTTCACCGCCGCGCCCGAACACGAACGGATCGCCGCCTTTCAGCCGGGCGACGCTGCGCCCCGCGCGCAGATGCGCGAGCATGGCCTCGACGATGCCAGACTGCGACGTAGACGGCTGCCCGCCGCGCTTGCCGACGTACACGATTTCCGCATCCTTACGCGCGAATTGCAGCACATCGGGATTCACGAGATCGTCGACAAGGACGACGTCGGCTTCGCCTAGCGCGCGCGTCGCCTTGAGCGTCATCAGCTCGACGTCGCCTGGACCGGCGCCGATCAGCCAGGCGCGGCTCATAGTGAACGGCACGGCGCGCAACACGGCGCAGGCCGCGGCGTGCAGTCGGGAAGGGAAAGCCTGGAAGTCGTCATATCGACGGCTTGACGAATAGATGAATCATGCGTTGCCACACGTCAGGCGCCTCATTCCGTCCCCCGCGGATCGGGCGTTCGGCGATCGCAACGGTCGCCCCTTGCGTCTGGCCGGTATCCGGGCTGACGACCGCATGCCGTTCGCCTTCCCACCTGCGCAGCGCAGGCAGTGGCGTTGAATGACATGTGCGGATGCATGATCCGCTGGCCGCTTACCGTTGCGGGGACAGCACAGGCTCAGCAAATCGCTTCGCTTCCTGTTTCCCGTTTAACTGCACACGCGAACGCGTGTGCGGGCACCAAACGCGCGCATACGATATCACAGGCACTCCCTGAAAGCCCGCCGGAGTGCCCTTGCCGCGGGCCCTTTCTTGACGTTGCCACTGCCGAAGCCTACACTCGCACGCACTCTGGTGCTCGCGCGCACGCTCCGTGCGCGCAGTTAAACGGGAAACAGGGAGCCCTTCCTGCACGGATCGGGCCAACCTGTGCTGCCCCCGCAACGGTAAGCGAAGGCATCGCTTAAAAGCGATGCAAAGCCGGCTTCAATACTTGCACATTACAGCGTGCCTGTATCTGTCCACTGCGCAACGTGTCAAATGCGCGGGAAGGTGAAGCGGCGATTTCGTCAGCCCGGATACCGGCCCGAGAAAAACAGGCAAACGCCGCGGGGATGCGGCGTATCGTCCACGATTTCATCGAATGTCCGGTTGCTCCGGGCAAGCCGTTTTTCGTCCCCATCTACTCAACAGTCCACCACCCTGGAGTCAGGATGCAGACGCGCAAGATTCCCGTCACGATTGTCACGGGCTTCCTCGGCAGCGGCAAAACCACCTTGCTGCGGCACATTCTTCAACATGCGGGCGGCCTTCGCGTCGCGGTGATCGTCAACGAATTCGGCGAACTCGGCATCGATGGCGAAATCCTCAAAGGCTGCGGCATCGGGTGTAACGAAGACGGCAGTGAAGCCGAAGGCCAGTTGTATGAGCTCGCCAACGGCTGTCTTTGCTGCACTGTCCAGGAAGAGTTTTTTCCAGTGATGGAAAAACTCGTCGAACGCCGCGACCAGATCGACCACGTGCTGATCGAAACGTCCGGTCTTGCGTTGCCGAAGCCGCTCGTGCAGGCATTCAACTGGCCGCAGATCAAAAACAGCTTCACGGTCGATGCGGTTGTGACCGTAGTCGACGGTCCAGCCGCGGCAAGTGGTCAGTTCGCGGAGAATCCGCTAGCGGTCGACGCACAGCGCAAAGCCGATCCGAATCTCGATCACGAGTCGCCGTTGCACGAACTGTTCGAAGACCAGTTGTCCGCAGCCGATCTGGTGATTCTGAACAAAACGGATCTGCTCGACGAGGCAGGGCAAAGGGAAGTGGAATCACTGATCCGTGAAGAAATCCCGCCGCAGGTGAAGGTTGTGCGTGCACACATGGGACAGCTCGATCTGCACGCACTGCTCGGTCTTGAGGCAGCTTCCGAAGACACCATTCATCTGCGCCACGACCATCACGGTTCCGCCGACGACGCCGATCATCATCACGACGAGTTCGATTCGGTAGTGGTCGAGGCGAACGTTTCGTCGCGTGAGGCGGCGATCGCGGCACTGCAGAGCCTCGTCGAAAGCCACACGATTTACCGGGTCAAAGGCTTCGCGGCATTGCCGGGCGCAGCAATGCGTCTTGTGATTCAAGGCGTCGGACGACGCTTCGACAGCTATTTCGACCGTCGCTGGCAGGCCGATGAAACGCGCGCGAGCCGCTTTGTACTGATCGGCGAAGACCTCGATCAGGCCGCATTGCAGCAGGCGCTCGATGTCGCTTTGAGCGACAGCCGCAACGTCGTGCAACAGGCGTAAATCGACATGCATCTGCTGCGCACCACGCCGGGTGGCTTTGTCGACGATACGGCCGGCGTCATGCGGATCGATCAGCGACCGGCGGATATCGTCGTGCTCAGTTCCGCTGATACGACGCTGTCGCTGCTCGCGAGCGTTTTCCCGCGTCTGGGCGCTGATTTCCCAAGCCTGAGGCTCGCGAATGTCACATTCCTCCGGCAACCTGCGTCGGTCGATTTCTACGTCGAGGACGTGTTGCAGCATGCGAAAGTCGTCGTCGTCGATCACCTCGGCGGCGAGGCTTACTGGCCATACGGCATCGAGCAGGTCGTTGCACTGGCGGAGCGCAAACAGCAGGTGCTCGCGATGTTCTCGGGCGATCTTCAGGAAGACCCGAATCTGCTCGCACGCAGCACCGCCGACGCTGCGCTGTGTCATCAGCTATGGCGTTATCTCCGCGAAGGCGGCCCGCAGAATGCGGAGCGGTTTCTGCGCTGCATCGCGCATCGCGCGTTGGGCTGGGGCGACGAGCCGCCGCTGCCGCAACCGTTGCCAGCCGCAGCGCTTTACCATCCGGAGCGCGACGTTCCCACGGTCGAAGACTGGCAGGCACGCTGGCGTGCCGATGCGCCGGTGGTCGCGATCCTGTTTTATCGCGCGCATTTGCAGGCGGCGAATACAGCCGTGTTCGATGCATTGATCGACGCGCTCGATGCGCAGGGCCTTAATCCGTTGCCGGTCGCGATCACGTCGCTGAAAGACGACGTGAGTCGTGACGTGGTGCAGCGGTTGTGCGCGCAACATAACGTGGCGCTGGTGCTCAATACGACGGCATTCGCCGCGTCAGCCATCGACGATCCTGAACCACTCGCGCTTGCCGGCGACGCGCCGGTGATGCAGGTGATCCTGAGCGGCGGCAATCGCGACGACTGGCTCAAGGACAACCAGGGTCTCAATTCACGCGATATCGCCATGCATATCGCGCTGCCCGAAGTGGATGGCCGCATCATTACGCGGGCGATCAGCTTCAAGGGGCTCGCGTATCGTTGTCCGCACACCGAAGTCGATGTCGTGCGTTATCAGCCTGACGTTGAGCGCGTCAGGTTTGTCGCCGGGCTAAGCCAGCGCTGGTGTCGCCTGCGCGGCATCGAAAACGCCGACAAGAAACTCGCGCTGATTCTCGCGAATTATCCCGTTAGCGAAGGCCGCATTGGCAACGGCGTGGGTCTTGATACGCCCGCATCTGTCGTAGGCATTCTTTCGATGCTGCGCGAGCAGGGCTATCGCGTCGATACTGTACCTGCCGATGGCGATGCGCTGATGCACACGCTGACGGAAGGGGTGACGAACGACCCCGTCGTGCGTGATCTGCGCCCGGCGCTGCAAAGCCTTGCGCTAGACGATTATCTGGTGCAGTTCCAGCAGTTGCCGGCTGAAGTACGCAATGCATTGAATGCGCGCTGGGGCACGCCCGAACAGGATCCGACGCTCCGTCGTAGCCGCTTCATGATTGCGGGCTGGCGTTGCGGCCATGTGTTCGTCGGCATTCAGCCAGCGCGTTCGCGCGAAGGTGGCGATTACGCAAGCTATCACGACGCCGATCTGGTGCCGCCGCACGCGTATCTTGCGTTCTATTTCTGGTTGCGTCACCGGTTCGGTATCGACGCGGTCGTTCATGTCGGCAAGCATGGCAATCTGGAATGGCTGCCGGGCAAGAGCGTCGCGCTCAGCGAAACCTGCTGGCCGGATCTCATTCTTGGGCCGATGCCGCATCTGTATCCGTTTATCGTCAATGATCCGGGCGAAGGCAGCCAGGCGAAGCGGCGCACGCAGGCCGTCATCATCGATCACCTGATGCCGCCGCTGACGCGCGCGGAAAACTATGGTCCGTTGCAGGACCTCGAACGTCAGGTCGACGAATACTATGAAGCGCTGATGGTCGATCCGCGTCGCTCGAAACTGCTGCGAAGGACGATTCTCGAAACGATCATCACGCATCGTCTGCACGAGGAACTGAGCCTCGGTTTGCCCGATGGCCAGGACGCGGAAGACGCGTTGCTCACACGTGCCGATGCGTATCTGTGCGAGTTGAAGGAGGCGCAGATTCGCGACGGCCTGCATACGTTCGGGCAGTCGCCGCGAGGGGCGCAGCGACGCGATACGCTGCTGGCAATCGGGCGTTTTCCTGTCGGTGACGGGCAGGGCGCGAAGGCGGGGCTGATTGATGCGCTTGCACGGGACCTTCAGATGGATCACCTGTTCGATCCGCTGGTAGCGGACTGGTCTGCAGCGTGGGAAGGTCCGCGCCCCGGGATTCTGCAGCAGGTGAGCGACGCGCCGTGGCGGCATAACGGCGATACGCGCGAACGGCTCGAATGTCTCGCGGCAGCGCTACTGAATGATGTGGGCGACGATACGGGATCGGCTACCGCAACGTCGTTTGAACCCGGCGCATTGCCGCAAGCGGAACGCGTTCTCGAACGCTTGCGGAACGATATTCTGCCGCGCCTCGATGCATGTGGACCGCAGGAAATGCTGCACCTGAAGCGCGGACTCGAAGGGCGTTTCGTGCCGCCGGGTCCAAGCGGTTCGCCTTCACGTGGCCGCCCCGACGTGCTGCCGACCGGGCGCAATTTCTATTCTGTCGACACCCGTGCTGTGCCGACGCAATCGGCGTGGTCGCTGGGTCTCAAGTCGGCGCAGCAGTTGATCGAGCGGCATGTGCAGGAACACGGCGACTATCCGCGCGCGATCGGGCTTTCTGTGTGGGGCACCGCGACAATGCGCACCGGTGGCGACGATATCGCGCAGGCGCTTGCGTTGCTCGGCGTGCGACCCAGATGGGCGCCGGGCAGCCATCGCGTGACCGACTTCGAGATCATGCCGATCGAGGTGTTCGACAGGCCTCGCATCGACGTCACCTTGCGTGTCTCCGGGTTCTTTCGCGATGCGTTCGCGAACGTCATGCATCTGTTCGATGCAGCGGTGCAGGCTGTGGCGGAACTCGACGAGCCAGAGGACTTGAATCCGATCCGCGCCCGCGTGCTGCGCGAAAGGGATGCGTTGATTGCGAGCGGCGTGGAAGCAATCGAAGCGCGCCGTCGTGCCGGCTGGCGTGTATTCAGCGCGAAGCCCGGTTCATACGGCGCGGGTTTGCAGGAGATGATCGACACGCGGCAATGGCAGACCGATCAGGATCTGTCTGCTGCGTATCAGGCGTGGGGCGGCTACGCGTACGCGCAAAAGAGCGCGGGCGAAGAGGCACGCGAAGCGTTCGGCAAGCGCCTCGCCGCGCTGGACGTCGTGCTCCAGAATCAGGACAACCGCGAACACGACGTGCTCGATTCGAACGACTACTACCAGTTTCAGGGTGGCATGGTGGCAGCGGTCCGACATCTCGCGGGCAACCAGCCGCATATCTATCATGCGGACCACAGCAACCCGGCTGCACCGCGCATTCGCACGCTGCACGAAGAGATCGCGCGCGTGGTCCGCTCGCGCGTGGTGAACCCGAAATGGCTCGATGGCGTGAAGCGGCACGGCTACAAGGGCGCCGCGGAAATCGCGGCCACTGTCGACTATCTCTATGGCTACGACGCGACAGCGCGCGTGATATCGGATCATCAGTACGCGCTGGTGACGGACGCGTATCTGAACGACAGCGGTACGCGCGATTTTCTGGCGGCGCACAATCCGCATGCGTTGCATGGCATCTGCGAGCGTCTGCTCGAAGCGATGCAGCGCGGCCTGTGGCAGAACCCCGGCGACTATCGCGCGCAGGTTGAGCAGCATCTGCTGGCAAGCGAACAGCAACTCGAAGGAACACGAACATGAACGCATCGACGGATTCGCGCGATGTTGCAACCTCCGTGCCGGGTCGGGCCACCTTTCCGTTTGCGGGGTTGATCGGCCAGGCACCATTGCAGCAGGCGTTATTACTCGCGGCAATCGATCCAGGGCTGGGTGGCGTGCTGATCAGCGGCCCGCGCGGCACCGCGAAATCGACAGCGGCGCGTGCGCTCGCCGAATTGCTGCCCGAAGGGCAACTTGTCACACTTCCGCTTGGCGCGAGTGAAGAGCGGCTGATCGGCACGCTGGATATCGAAACAGTCCTGCGCGACGGTTCGGTGAAGTTCTCGCCTGGTCTGCTCGCGAAAGCGCACCGTGGCGTGCTGTATGTCGACGAGGTCAATCTGTTGCCCGATACGCTGGTCGATGCACTGCTCGATGCGGCGGCGAGCGGCGTGAATACGGTCGAGCGCGATGGCATTTCGCACAGTCACGCGGCGAGCTTTGTGCTCATCGGCACGATGAATCCGCAGGAGGGTGAGTTGCGTCCGCAACTTATCGATCGTTTCGGTTTGATGGTGGAACTGGAGAACTGCTTCGATCCGCAGGTGCGTCAGCAGATCGTCAAGGCGCGCCTTGCGTTTGAAGCCGATCCGTCCGCGTTTCGTGCGAAATATGCCGCGCAGCAGACGGCTTACGTGCAGCGTATTCACGCCGCGCGTGAACGCGTGCCGCAACTCGGGTTCGGCGATGCGCTTCACGATCACGTCAGCCGTATCTGCATCGATGCTGCAGTGGATGGGCTGAGGGCCGATCTCGTCATGTTGCGCGCGGCGCGCGCATTGGCAGCGCTGGAGCTGGCCGCGACGATTACCGTTGAACACGTCGATCGCGTCGCGGAAGCGGTGTTGAGGCATCGTCGACTTCAGCGCGGCCCGCACGCGATGCCGCCGCCGTCGAAGCCTCCGCAGACCACGCACGAATCACCGCAGCAGCCGCGGTCGGAAGACAACGAAAGCAGCGAAGGCGACTGGGGTCATCTGCCGCCAGAGACGGTGGGCACCACGGCCGTCAAGGGCGTCATTCCGCTACCCGTAAAAAAACGCTGAGCCATCGATCAGGCGCCGCCGTTGGATCGATCAGCGGTGTTCGATGGCCACACACAACAGGCGCCGCCACACATGGCTCAAAACCTGGCAGACGTATCGACTGGCCGTCGACGCTCACAGCGAAACGACGCGAACATCTGACGCCAGCGCATTTGCGCTTCGTACGCGAAGCATCGAAGGGTGGCGTGCTGCACTGTTTCGTCCTCGACTGTTCCGGCTCGATGCTGTCAGGTCAGCAACTCGCGTTAGCCAAGGGCCTGCTTGTCGCGATGCTCGATCAGGCTTGCACGGCGCGCGCCGAAGCGGCACTGGTGTGTTTTGGCGGTATGCGCGCCGATGTGCGATTCGGACCTGCGGTACCACGCTGGTGGAATGAGCGCTGGCTGCAACCGGTCGGTGGTGGAGGAGGCACGCCGCTCGGTCTCGGTATATCGCGGGCGTCTCACGTGCTTGAACGCGCTGCGCGCAGCAAGCCTTTGCAGCAGCGCTGGCTCTGGCTTCTGTCGGATGGACGCAGCGGCGATCTGCCGCTACGTCCCGCGCTTGCAGATCAGATCGTGTGCGTCGATTTCGAACGCGGTGCGGTAAGGCTCGGCCGCTGCGAGCAACTGGCGCGTGCATGGGATGCCCTGTGCTGCACGCCAGAAGACCTGATCGCGTCCTGAGGGAATCAGGACGCGCATCGGGCCGTGTTCACGTGCGCGTCATGCTGTTCCAGATGTAGGCGTCGTCCTGACGATCGAACACGAATGCTTTCAGTGCCGTCTGCATGGCCGGTTCCAGCACATCGAATTCGAGGCCGTGCGCCGTCAGTTCCTTGTGCGTTTCGTCGGCCTGCACGTTGCGGATGACCGCACGCGTCTCGATCAGGGTCTCGATGTCGCCGGACTTGATCCAGAACGACAGACGCAGCCGCTCGCCGACGCGCCCCAGCATGTTCTTTGTCGCAAGTGACAGGCCGAGCGCGCTGACTCCATCGGCGAGGCCGACACCATCCCATACTTCGTTGGCTTCGCTACCGTAGCGAACCGCGAGGTGCGCGTGCACGCGGATCGAGCGTCGTTCGCGCAGGCGCCGGATCGCGCCGGGTTTCGACAGCACGACGTAGTTGAACGGAAAGTTGCAGAGTGCCTCGACGGTGCACGTAAAGCGGTAAACGGCCTGGCTCGCGATCACAACGATGTCGACGTTCTCGTTGACCTCGAGCGGCGACGCCTTGCCGTTCGCGACCGGTGGCGTGATGAACAGCACCTGGTTGGGCGCAAAGCCGATCACGCGGGCCGGATGCATCGGACGGCCCATGCCGATCTGCGAACGCACGCCCAGCAGCGCGCCAATCGGCAGATGCATTTCAGCAAGCGAAGTGGGATGGGGCGCTTCGCCTTCAGGCTGCGGGGAGGTTGCGCCCGCAACAATCGTGTCCTTGCGGCGCGGCCGGAAATGTTCGAAGAGGAACTGGCGTTCCTCTTCGTTCGCGATCGAAGCGCCGCGCGCCCGCAGCAGCGTGCCGTCCTGATCGATGAGAGGCCACGGCAGCGATGTCGCAACAGGCACCTCATCTGCCTTCAGCGCCGTTTGGGACACGACGATCGATTCTTCTGCCAGTTCGTTTGAAGACATATGCCGACCACCTCATTTCAGGTTCTTAACGGTCGTATACGGCCTCGTGGAATAAAACTTTAATTGAAGGTTTAAGAAAATCCAGAATTGCCGGCGATATACGGATTCGCTTATCTGTTGCGCATAAGCGTATGAAGCAGGATACGTACAGAAAAAGCTAGCGATACCAGCGCGGCGTATAAACCCATTCGGTTTTGCCATCGACGGAAAATGCCCGCGTATGTGACGAACCGATAATGACCATTGTCCGCATATCGACCATTTCGCCACGAAGTTCGCCGAGCGACGTATAAATCACCTGGCCGCCAGGTCGTCCGACGTTTCTTCCCAGCACAACCGTAGTGGACGGAATACGGAATTCGCGAATGATATCGAGCGCCTTGTCGAGTTGCCAGGGTCGGGCGCGCGAAACCGGATTATAGAAAGCCATCACGAGGTCGGCTTGAGCCGCATGTCTCAAGCGATTTTCGATGACTTCCCAAGGCTTCAGATTATCGGAAAGCGACAGCATGCAGAAATCGTGACCGAGTGGCGCGCCGGCTTGCGCGGCGGTCGCCATTGCGGCTGAAACGCCGGGCAGAATTTCCAGTTCGACGCCGGCCCAGCGCGCATTGTCCGATTCATGGAGCGCCTCCAGTACCGCAGCGGCCATCGCGAACACACCCGGATCGCCGGACGACACCATCACGACAGAACGCCCCATGGCGGCCAGTTCGAACGCGTGACGCGCGCGCTGCATCTCCTCGCGGTTGTCCGTGCCATGCACGCGCTGGTCCGCGCGGAACGGGCCCGCCATCGTCACGTAGGTTTCGTAGCCGAGAATATCGGTGGCTGCGTTGAGTGCGGAACGGGCAGCGGGCACCATCAGGTGGGCGTCACCTGGGCCCAGGCCGATGACGGTCAGACGTCCGCGGGCCTGTCCAATGGACGCCGGATCGACAGGCGCGCGGGCAAGCGCCAGCGCAACCGGTGAAGCGCCTGCCCGAATGTCGTGCGGCACACGCATTGCGGCTTCGAGAAGCGAGAGGGGTTCCCGCGCATCGGCGGCGGCCGGCGTAGAGACAAAACGAAGCGGCACGCCAAGCGTATCGGCGGCTTCGGTCAAGGCTTCATCGCCTGCGCGCTGGATGGGCGCGAGCAGTGCGGCCAGCGATAACGCGGCGATCCCGTTCGCGTCCAGTGCCTCACGTACGCGCTCCGCTACGCGTTCATCGAGCGTGCTGACCGCAGCGACGACACTGCGCGGATGAATCAGCAGCTCGTCCACGCGGCCATCCCATGCTTCCGGCGTGACGCGTATCGCGCGTCGCGCCGCTGTCGAGCGCGGCAACTGCGCATCGTCGAGCCACGGCGCGGCGCCTTCTATACGCGTGCTTTCGCCTGCAAGCAGGTCCGACACGAAACGCTTGCCCTGCGCGAGACTCGAAAGCGCGTAACCGTCTGGCGGATTCAGCACGCACGTGCCGAAACGCAATTCGCCGCTTGTGGTGATGGCGGGCGCAACCTTCAGGGCTTCGGCGATTTCTCGCGCCATCGTATTTACGCCAGCCAGACCGCCAAGCAGCGGCACGACGGCGCTGCCGTCTTCGGCTACTGCAAGAACCGGCGGCTCTGCCCCCTTGTCCGACAGCAGCGGCGCGATGCAGCGGATCACGATGCCCGCCGCACACAACGCGACGAGCGGCGTGCCGCGTGCGTAGAGGTCACGCAGATGCGCGCTGAGTTCGCTATACGCAACATCGGCTTCGGCGCGTCCTGCCAGCCCATGCACCTGAGCGTCCGGATAACGCGCCTGGATGCGGCGCGCCGTATCGAGCGCGCCGGTGCCGAGGATCACGATCGCGGGCGCGATAGCATTTATCCGCGCCATTTTTCCCCCGGCACGACGAGCAGCGAAAAATACGGCGACGCCATCGGATCGACTTCTGCAAGCGGCACGACCCGCTGATTCGTCATCGTTGCGCGCTCAACGTAGAGCGCGCGCTTTTCAAGGCCCAGTTCGCAGAGCACGCGGCGCACCTTGTCGAAATTGCGGCCGAGTTTCATCACGACCGCGGCATCGGCATCGGCGAGCCGGCGTTTCAGTTCGTCTTCAGGCAGGACCCCGGAAAGCACCGATAGCGTCTGGTTGCGATACACGAGCGGCGAGCCGAGTATCGCCGCGCCGCCCAGCATCGAGCACACGCCGGGCACGACTTCCGCTTCAAAGCGGCTTGCCAGCCGGTCGTGCAGGTACATGTACGAGCCGTAAAAGAACGGGTCGCCCTCGCAGATCACGGCGACATCGCGGCCTGCGTCAAGATGGTTCGCGATGATGTCGGCGGCGGTGTCGTAGAAGTCGGCGATGACTGTTTCATACGACAGCGGCGGCGCGAGCGTTTCGGTCGTTACGGGATAGACGAGCGGCAGGCGGAGCTGCGTTTCGTCGAGATGCATTTCGATGATGCCGAACGCGTTGCCCTTTTTTCCCTTCGCCACGAAGTACGCGACGACGGGCGCCGCCTTGAGCAGTCGCACCGCTTTCAGCGTGATCAGCTCCGGGTCGCCGGGGCCGACGCCGAGTCCAAAGAGACGTCCACGCACCGTCATTTATTCTTCCTCCGACGCAAGCGCGTTAACCGCGGCGGCCGCCATTGCGCTGCCGCCACGCCGTCCCGCGACGATCACGAATGGCACGCCGCGGCTGTTTTCCGCGAGCATCGCCTTCGATTCTTTCGCACCGACGAAACCCACCGGGAATCCGAGGATCAATGCGGGTTTCGGCGCGCCGGCGTCAAGCATCTCGAGCAGATAGAAGAGGGCCGTCGGCGCGTTGCCGATCACCACCACGCTGCCTTCCAGATGCGGTCGCCACAGCTCTAGCGCTGCCGCTGAGCGAGTGTTGTGAAGCGTGAGCGCCATGGGCGGCACGGAAGGATCGCCAAGCGTGCAGATGACCGGATTGTCCGTGGGCAGGCGTGCCCGCGTGACGCCTTCGGCGACCATGCGCGCATCGCAGAGAACCGGTGCGCCGCGCAGCAGCGCCGCGCGGCCGGCCACGCCGGCACCCGTGGAAAACTGCAGATCGTCGACGATGTCGACCATCCCGCACGCGTGGATCACGCGGACCGCGAGCTTTTCGAGGTCGGCGGGAATGTGGCTCAGGTCGGCTTCCGCGCGGATCGTCGCGAACGACTGGCGATAGATCTCCCGACCGTCGCGAATGTAATCAAGCATCGAATGATCTCCGGGTCAGGCGTTCAAGCGAATCGGCGGCCTGTTCGATCGTCAGGTGTTGTGCGACACGCTCGCCAAAACCAGGCGTGCCGTCGCGTCGATAAAGATCGTAATGAGCGGGTGCAACGGCGAGCAGCGTCCACGGCGCGCAATGGGCGGCAGCGCACGAGCGTGGACAGCCACTGAGATGCACGTCGACGTGAGCGGGCAGACGCGCGGCAAGCAGCAGGGCATCGGCCTTGGTGTCGGCCATTCCCTTCAGGCAGCCTTGAGAACCCGTGCAGGCGATCAGGTGCGTGAGCGGATCGGATGTGCTGACAGCGAGTCCTAGTGACTCAAGTCGTTTTAACGCCTGAGGCGTATTCTCACTGGCGATGTCCGGGATGAGCACACCTTGCCATGGCGTCATGCGAAGCGTTGCGTTGCCCACGTCGCTAGCAAGCTGGGCAAGGCCTTTGAGCATTGGAACATCAATGCGTCCAAGCTTTGGCTGGCCGCCGATGTATGAAAGGCCGGTGTTGATTTGCGGGTGCGAGCCGAGTCTCAGTGACTCATCTGCCGGGAAGCGGCACCACGCGTCTGAACGAATATCCCGCGCGAGAGTGAAATCGACTCTGGACTGTGCAAGCTGCAAAACAGTCTCGACGCCGTGTGTAGCGAGCACATCACGCATGCGGGAATCGTCGGGGGCAGCGAGGTCGAGGAACGTATGCAGCAATGCGTTGACCAGCGGAGGAACCTGGTGCGGCAAAACGGAAGCCAGCGCTTTCGACGCCGGGCCTTCGCTTCTCTCGCGCACGTTGGTGCGGACCGGCGGACAACCCGCAAGCCCAAAAACAAAACGCACTTCGTCGAGATCCCGCACTGCAGCAAGCCAGATATCGTGCGGATGACCGAGCATGGCGAGGCGCTCGCCGCCATCGAGCATCAGCGCGAACTTGGGTGAAAGTGCCGTAAAACGCGGATCGTTTTGCAACAGCGCGAGGATCTGCGACGCAAGCGGCGTGACGTCGAAGAGCGCGTGTGGATCGCGGCCCGCAAGCGGACTGACCATGAGATTGCGGATGTCGTCGCGCGCGATCGGGTTCGTTTCATCGTCGGCAAACGGTCCTTGCGGCCCGAGTCCCGCATGCAGCAATCGCTCGATCAGCGCGTTTTCGTGGCCCGCGCGCACGCCCCGCAGTTGCAGGTTTGCGCGGTTCGTCACCTCGATCACGCCCGACGCATGCGCGTCGACTGCATCTGCGATAGCCCGCGCCTGTTCCGCGCTCAATTCCCCGCAAGGCAGCTTGAGCCGGCAGAGGCCGCCGTCAAGCGCCTGCACGATGCGAAACAGCCCAGGGCAGGCCGAAGGGCGCAATGCGGCAATCGGAGCGAAGAAAGACGAAACGTGGTTCAAGAGGTCACCGGGTTGTGCGCCGCGCGACGGCCCGAGCACCCCGCAAAGGGGGAAATGCTGCGGCATCGGTACACCCCGCCCGACGTTGGCTGGCACGAACAAGTCTCACCGGCAGGTCTCCTGGCTGGCAGGTCGTGGTCCGCGCCGGCCTTCCCGGTCAAACCAGTGGCACAGGTGAGGCGCGGACTCGCTGCATACAGTTGCGGGGGCAGCCACAGTCGATCTGTGTTCCCTCTTCGGCCCCGAAGGGCACCGGCGAGGCTGTATTATGCCTTTTTTCGCACAGCACAAGTACGCTGCGGCCTTGCCTGGTGCGCCGCAGCAGTCATATCGGGAATCAAGAATGGGGATGGTCGCATGCGGGCATGGCTGACCGTAGTGGGAATGGGTGACGACGGTTTTGCCGGTCTGGGACGGCCGGCGCGGCGTGCGCTGCTGGACGCGTCAGTAGTGTACGGCGGTGAGCGTCACCTCGCGATGCTGCCGCCGCGGCTGCGCGCGCGACGCGAGCCGTGGCCGCGTCCGTTCGACCTGGCGCCGGTGCTCGCGCATCGCGGCCCGAATGCATCCATCTGCGTGCTCGCGAGCGGGGACCCCATGCTGTTCGGCGTCGGCGCAACGCTCGCCCGTCAGGTATCCGCCGACGAAATGCGCGTGCTGCCGGCGCCTTCGTCGTTGTCGCTGGCGGCGGCGCGGCTTGGCTGGCCGCTGCAGGATCTCGCGATGGTCTCGCTTGTCGGCCGGCCGCTCGCGACGCTTAACGCGCATCTGCATCGTGATACGCGGCTGTTCGTCCTGAGCAGCGACGGCCGCACGCCCGCCGCCATCGCCGCACTGTTGACCGCACGCGGTTTTGGTCCGAGCCGGATGATCGTGCTGGAGCACCTGGGGGGCGCGTCGGAACGGCGGATCGATGCACGCGCCGACGCATGGACTGCGAGCGAAGTGGCTGCGCTGAATCTTGTCGCCGTCGAATGTCGCGTTTCGCAGGAAGCGCAACCGCTGCCGCTCACGAGCGGCTTGCCAGACGAAGCGTGGCTGCACGACGGGCAGTTGACGAAGCGCGATATCCGTGCGATCACGCTCGCACGCCTCGCGCCAAAGCCGGGCGAACTGCTCTGGGATGTGGGCGCGGGTTGCGGCTCGATTGGGATCGAATGGATGCGCGCGCACCCATCCTGCCGGGCCATCGCCATCGAGGCGCAACCCGAACGGCAGCGTTTCATCGAACACAATCGCGACGCCCTTGGCGTGCCGGGCTTGCAGATCGTCGCGGGCAAGGCGCCGGATGCGCTTGATGGCCTGACTGCGCCTGACGCGATTTTTATCGGCGGCGGCGTCACGGTGCCTGGCGTACTCGACACCTGCTGGGCGCAACTGCGTAGCGGCGGGCGGCTCGTCGCCAATGCGGTGACGGTGCAGAGCGAGGCCGCGCTGGTCGCATGGCGCGAACAGCACGGCGGCACATTGACGCGCATTAGTGTCGCGCAGGCCCAGCCGCTTGGCGGCTTCGACACCTGGCGCCAGGCGTTGCCGATCACGCTGCTCGAAACCGGCAAACCATAATGCGCGACGAAACGCCCGAACAGCCCGCGCCCCTGCGTAGCGGCTACACGACCGGGAGTTGTGCGACGGCGACCTCGCTTGCCGCTGCGCGTCTGCTGCTCGTGGGCGTGGCATCCGATGTCGCGGATATCGTGTTGCCGAAGGGCCAGCACGTGCCGATGCCGCTCGTGTTCTGCCGCCTGACAGACGACGGCGGCGCGGAAGCAGGCACGATCAAGGACGCCGGCGACGATCCCGACGTGACGCACGGCGCGGTGGTGTTCGCGCGCGTTCAGTTGCGCGCGCAACCAGGCGTGCGTTTTTTCGCGGGGCCGGGCGTGGGTACGGTGACGCGCGCTGGCCTGACGCTGGCGGTCGGCGAACCGGCGATCAATCCCGTGCCGCGCCAGATGATGACGCAGCACCTCACCGAACTCGCGGTCGAGCACGGCTATGCGGGTGGCTTCGACGTCACGATTGGCGTCGAAGGCGGCGAAGCGCTTGCGCTGAAAACGATGAACCCCCGGCTCGGTATCGTCGGCGGTCTGTCGATTCTTGGGACCACAGGGATTGTCCGGCCGTTTTCGTGCTCGGCGTATATCGCGTCGATCCATCAAGGCATCGATGTCGCACGCGCAAATGGTTACCGGCATATCGCCGCGTGCACCGGTAACACCAGTGAAGACGCAATGCGTGCGCACTATGGCCTGCCGGATATCGCGCTCATCGAAATGGGTGATTTCGTTGGCGCGGTGCTAAAGCATTTACGTCGCGCGCCTGTCGAGCGATTGAGCGTGTGCGGCGGGTTCGGCAAGCTTAGCAAACTTGCTGCCGGACATCTCGATCTGCACAGCCGCAATTCCAGTATCGATCTTGAACAGCTCGCAAGCTGGGCCGCGGAACATGGCGCCGAAGCCGCTTTGCAGGAGGCGATTCGTGCGTCGAATACGAGCCAGCAGGCGATGGCGATTGCACGCGATCGCGGCGTGGCGCTTGGCGATATCGTCTGCGCTCGCGCGCTAAGGGTCGCACGCGACATCGTGCCGACTGAAGTGAAAGTCGAGATGTTCGCGATCGATCGTCGGGGCAATATCGTGGGCGTCGCACAATGACGCGCATCCTGCTTCTGGGTGGCACCGGCGATGCGATGCAGATCGCGCGAGAGCTCGGCCTGCGGGATGTCTATAGCCTCGCCGGTCTCGGCAAGGTACCGGTTGATCTTGCGTGCGCCGTGCGCGTAGGCGGGTTTGGCGGCGCGGAAGGTCTTGCGCGCTACCTGCGCGAGGAAGGGATCGGGCTGCTCGTGGATGCGACGCACCCATACGCAGCGCAGATCAGTGCGAACGCGGCGTCGGCGAGCCACGCGACGGGTGTCCCGTGCTGGGCGGTGCGTCGCGCGCCGTGGCAACCGCAGGCCGGCGACGACTGGCGCATGGTCGATGACTGGGCGGGCATTGTCGCGGCGCTCGCGCCATTCTCGCGGCCGCTGTTCACGCTAGGGCGCGAGCCGCTCACGCATCTCGACGAAATACCGGCGCGTCAGTTCTGGATCGTACGATGCCTCGAAACACAACCCGGCACCGTCCGTTCGCGTGTGATGGATGCACGTGGGCCGTTCACCGTCGAGGGCGAAAGCGCGCTTTTTAGCGAGCATCGGATCGATGTGGTCGTCAGCAAAAATAGCGGCGGTAAGGCGACGGAGGCGAAGCTTGTCGTGGCGCGTCGGCTTGGGTTGCCGGTGGTCATGTTGCGTCGTCCGGCGCTGGCCGATGTCGATCGCGAATTCGACACGCCCGCTGAACTGCTGGCCGCGCTGGAAGCGTTGTCCTCGTGAAAGGCGTCACAGTGCCTCTCGCGCAAATCGAATGATGGAGTAGTAGATGACCGTATTTTTTATTGGCGCGGGGCCGGGCGATCCTGAACTGATCACCGTGAAAGGGCAAAAGCTCGTGCATCGATGTCCCGTGATTCTTTACGCGGGTTCGCTGGTTCCTGAGGCGGTGCTGGCGGGCAACGTTGCTGAACGCGTCGTGAATACGGCGGACCTGAATCTCGACGAGATCATCGCGCTACTCGAAGAAGCACACGCAAAGGGGCAGGACGTTGCACGCGTGCATTCGGGCGATCCTTCACTGTATGGCGCAATCGGCGAACAGATCCGCCGGTTGTGCGCGCTGAACATTTCCTATGAAATTGTCCCGGGCGTAACGGCCACGGCGGCCTGCGCTGCGACGCTTGGCGTTGAACTCACATTGCCGGATGTCTCGCAGACGCTGATCCTGACGCGCTACGCGCGCAAAACGAGCATGCCCGAAGGCGAGGCGCTAGGCGATCTCGCGCAGCATCGCGCGACGATGGCGATTCATCTTGGCGTGCGACATCTGGCGAGTATCGTCGATGAACTGGCGCCGCACTACGGCGAGGATTGTCCGGTCGCGGTGGTTTATCGCGCGAGCTGGCCGGATGAGGAGCGTGTTGTCGGGACGCTCGCGGATATCTGCGCGAAGGTCGAGGGCACGCAGATCGAGCGGACTGCGCTGATTCTGGTCGGGCGTGTTCTGGACGCGGACGCGTTCAGCAATTCGTCGCTTTACGCGAAAGCGGAGCGACGGATTCCTTAGCCGCGCGGAGGCTTTTGAGGGCCGCCGCGGCTTTCCTGATCTGATTCCAGTCAGACACGCAACGGGAACGCAAAACAGGAAGCCGCCGCAATGCAAGCCATTCAAAAGCTCTAATGCTGCCGCGCGTGCGATGGTTCAGCCGACGTTTGTGGCTGCGTCACGGCGCTCACGATCGCGAACACGATCACGTTCACCGCGAGCGCAAGAAAGCCGATATTCACGTCTTTCAGGCTGTCAGGCAGGAATGGGAACAACTGGGCAACCGTCAGGTGCATGATGGTTGTGACCGCAACCACGAGCACGCCGGCAAGAATCCCGCAGAACGCACCCTGTTTCGTCGCGCGGTTACGCGTGGCGAGACTGCACAGCAGCGCCGGGAACAACTGCGTTACGAAGCTGTAGCCCATCAGAAGCAACGCAACAATCGTATCGCCGCCATGCAACGTAAAGCCCACCGCGACCAGCGCCACGACGGGCACCAGCAGGCGCGCGAGCTTGCCGACGGCCGCATCCGACGCGTTACGTTGCAGCGCGCCGCGATACACGTCGTTGGCGAGCAGCGTCGATGCACTGGTGAGTATCATCGATCCCGGCACCAGTGCAGTGAGCACGCCGGCCGCGCCGATCACGCCGACAAACCACGGATCGAAGGTCAGGATCGACAGACGGAACAGCGACAGATCGATATCGCCGCCTTTGAGACCCGGCACCTTCAATACCGCGGCGAAGCCGACAAAGAACACGAACAGCAGAATCAGCTGGTAGAGCGGCAGGACCATCGCGTTTCGCCGGAAGATCCGTTCGTCGCGCGCGGTGAAGATCGAGCCGAACGTATGCGGCCACATGAAGAAGCCGAGCGCTGTAAGCAGAACGGTCGACTGGAACCACGTCACGCTTGAGCCTTTGGCCGGGAAAGTCAGGAAGCCGGGACGTGCGGCGTCGATTGTGCGGAACATCTCGCTCAGGCCGCCGTAATGATGGATCGGCAGGTAGATGCCCAGGAACAGAACGATCGCGAGAATCAGCACGTCTTTCACGACCGAGTTCCACGCCGATCCGCGTACGCCCGACACCATCACGTAAGCGGTAACGACTATCGCGCCAATCCAGATCGCCGCTGTTGAAGAAATCGCGCCGTAAGACGCGGTTGCAACGATGATGCCAAGGCCCTTTAGCTGGAGCACCAGATACGGAATCAGCGCCGCGACACCGACGAGTGCTACAAGGACGCCGAGCGCAGGGCTGTCGTATTTGCGCGCAAAGAAGTGCGATTGCGAAACCAGGCGCTGCGACTTCGCATAGCGCCAGACGGGCGGCAGCAACCAGTACGAAAGAATGTATGCGAGCGTGCCGTAAGCGAGGATGTAATAGACGGGCGCGCCTTTGCCATAGGCGAAGCCGCTGCCGCCAAGGAACGTGAACGTCGTGTAGATCTCGCCTGCCATCAGCAGAAACACGAACGCGGTGCCGAAGCTGCGGCCGCCCACGGTCCACTGCTCGAGGTTCATGTCGTGCCCGCGTCGCGCGCGCACACCAAGATACAGCGCAAAAAGCGTGACAAGTGCGATCAGGATCAGTGCGCTGCTCATGAGTGCACCTCCGCGGTTTCATCAGCGACTTGCCGGTTGTTCGGATCGAAGCGGTAAATAATCCCCATGATCATTGCGCCCATGACGACCCAGAACACGATCCACGCGAGCACGAGCGGCATGCCCAGCACGAGCGGTTCGACACGGTTGACGAAGGGAACACCAAGCAGGATACCGATGAACGGCAGGGCGGCCAGCAGGCGAAACAGCATAGGACAGCTCCTCAAGGCGGTAGTTACGTCTGGTGGATTCTGTTTGCGGGCGTGTTGTCGCAAGGACTTTATGCCTGGTACAACCCTCCGTAAAGGCGTTCAAAAATAATGAAGGCCAGTTGTAAGAAGCGGGCGAGCCGGAGTACCCTGCATGCTGCATTGCAGCCACCGACCATTCCGGCTCGGGCTCCAGTATCATCGGTTGCAGAGGCGTCGGTACGTCGATACCGTTCGGTCATATAACAACACGCTGCTCAGTGCAGGCCCGGCGCGGCCGGTGAGCCAGTCGTTCGATGCGGATCGCACACATGGTAGAAAGCCTGATCTCGGACATCCTGTTTGGCTTTACCGGATTGATCAGCATCATCAATCCGATCGGCGTTGCCTTTGTGTTTCTGGACCGCACGGAATCGCTCACTAACGAAGAGCGCGCTGTGCTGGCCAAGAAAGTCGCCATCAACGCATGCATCGTGCTGCTGGTCGCGTTTTTTGTGGGTACGCCGGTACTTCATTTCTTCGGCATCTCGATACAGGCTTTGCGCATCGGCGGTGGCCTGGCGGTCGCCGTTAGCGGCTGGCAGATGCTCAATGCGCCCGACGTGCGTCCAGGTGCTTCGGCGGCGCGAAATGTGGATGGTGACAACGCGATGTCGAAGGCGTTCTTCCCACTGACGATGCCACTCACCACCGGCCCGGGTTCGCTCGCTACAGCGATCGCGCTGACGGCAAACCGCACACACAAGCTCACCGACTTTGTGCTCTCCGCGGTGGCATCGATTGCGATCACCGTGCTGATCGGCATCGCGATCTACCTCACGTATAGCCGCGCGACGCTGTTTGCCCGTTATCTTGGCATCGACGGCACGAAGGTCGCGATGCGTGTTTCTTCCTTTCTGCTGCTGTGCATTGGCGTGCAGATCATATTGACGGGGCTTGGCGAATTTCTGACGCCTATTGCCCAGCTGCGCATGGCGCCTTAGGCATTGGCATTGCAGATGCCTAAGCGTGCTGGCGCGCGGCCTTACTGGAGACGACCATGTGCCGCTGGCTTGCTTATACGGGTAATCCTGTCCAACTCGAAGCGGTACTGTTCCGCGCCGAGCATTCACTGATTGATCAGAGCCTGCACTCGCGTATGGGGCACACGACGACCAATGGCGACGGCTTTGGCGTCGGCTGGTACGGCGATCCCACCGACATTCCGTTTCGCTATCGATGCGTGCATCCAGCGTGGAGCGACCGCAATCTGCGCGAGGCGGCGCGTGCCGTGAAAGCGCCGCTTTTTGTCGCCCACATCCGCGCGGCAACCGATACACCCGCTCAGGAAACCAATTGCCACCCGTTCCGCTATGGACGCTGGCTTTTCATGCATAACGGCCTGATCCGCAATTACCCGAGCGTCAGGCGTGATCTGATGATGGCGATCGCCCCCGATCTGTTTGCCTCGGTGGAAGGGTCGACCGATTCGGAAGTGATGTTCTTTCTGGCACTCACGTTCGGCCTGGAACTCGCGCCCGTTCCAGCGCTGGAGCGGATGGCGGCGGTTGTCGAGGAAGCAGGGCGTCGGCACGGCGTCGAGCATCCGCTGAATATGACAGTGTGCGCGACGGATGGAGAGCAGATCGTGGCGGTGCGCTATTCGAGCGAGCGTCAGTCGCGCTCGCTCTTTCACAGCACGTCGTTCCGTCATCTGCGTGAGTTGTATCCCGAGGACGCGCGCATCAAGGCCGCCGGCGACGATGCATTTCTTGTGCTCTCGGAGCCGCTGGTCGATCTGCCGGGCGCATGGGAAGAAATCCCGGAGAGCATGGCCGTCATCACGAAAGGCCCGAACGTCGAGCAGGTTTCGTTCAGGCCGGCGCTGCCCTGATTTCGATCTGGATTAAGCCGCGCGACGGATTTCGGCCACCCCGAAAGCGGCGAGTGTGAGACCCGCGACACGATCGATCAAATGACGCATCTTCGCGCCAAGCGCGTGGCGCGCGCCCGATATCACGGCGACCAGAAAACACCACCATGCAATCGACCCGCAGAACACGCCGGAAACAGTGGTCAAGGCAATGCTCGTCGAAAACGGCCCGCGTGGCGCAAGTGTCGCGAATAGAGCGGCGAACATGATGATCGTCTGTGGGTTCGTGAGCGTAAGCAGCAGCGAACTTGCGTAAGCGCGCGCCGCGCTGGCCGATACGCCTTCGCCCGGGTTTGCGGTATCCGAAACCGGCTTCTGCATGAACGTGCGTACGCCGATGTAGAGCAGGAAAAGCCCCGCAACCAGATGCAGCGGCCGGTCGTACGCGAGCATGAACTGCGAGATGCTGACCATGCCCAGTGCGGCGACGAGACCGTATAGCGCGTCGCCGCTGGCAATGCCAAAGCCAATCGCGAGCCCCGCGCGCGGACCGTCAGTCAACGTACGACGGATGCACAACATGCCCATCGGACCGACGGGCGCTGCAACGGCGAGACCGACGCCCGCAGCAGTGAGAAATAGACCGACACCAGCCATAAGTGCTCCAGAGGGCAAAATATTCTGTATTTGATTCGCGACACGGAAACCGCCGGCACGCTTGCCGCGAGCACTGGATTTTACCAGGCGAGGGCCGGTTTGACAGTCAGTGTATGGCACACGGCTTCTACGCGATGCGCATCATCGTCATTATTACAGCAGCGTGAGCCTGCTGGTCGACCGGCGAGACTCGCGCCTGGCAGAAGGCGGTTGCGCGCGAAATGGACTAACCTGCAACCGATAACACTCTTCAACACTGGAACCGCGTCAAAATGGAAACAGAAGAACGCTTTGAAGACGGCATGCTCGACGTCGGCGCAGGACATTCGATTTACTGGCGCAGCCAGGGCAACCCGCGGGCGCCTGCGATAGTCATCCTGCACGGCGGCCCCGGCGGCGCGATGAATCCGCAATGGGCCGATCTGCTCGACGCGCAGCAATGGCGCATTGTTCTCTTCGACCAACGCGGGTGTGGGAAGTCGACGCCGTTCGGTGAATTGCGAAACAACGGACTTGAGGATCTTGTCGGCGATATCGAGGCGTTACGTGAGCACCTCGGCATCGAACAATGGGCTGTGTTCGGTGGCTCGTGGGGTACAACGCTCGCGCTTGCATACGCGGCCGCGCACCCATCGCGGTGCCGTGGATTCCTGCTACGCGGTGTCTATCTCGCGCGCAGCGAAGATACGAACTGGTTTCTCTGGGACGTCCGACGCGTGTATCCCGATGTGCACGCAACGTTTCTCGATGCGATCGAAAAGGCCGCTGGCCAGCGGCCATCCAGTGCGCGCGCGCTGCTCGACTTCAGCGGCGAGCCGCTTTCGCGTTTCGACGCGACAAGTACCGTGCTTGCGCGCGCGTGGCGCGACTATGAATCGACGTTGTCGCGTGTGAATCACGAAGGTCAGGGGCAGGAGAGCGAAGAGCGCACGGAAGACGAATCTTCGCGCGCCGCGATCGCGATGGCCTTGCTCGAACGTCACTTTATGGCGGACGAACTTCCGCCGCCCGCGCTGCTACCTGAGGTGCCGCGCTTTGCGCACTTGCCGTGTCATATCGTGCATGGCCGCTTTGACATGGTCTGTCCTGTCGATCAGGCAAAAGCGCTGGCCGACGCGTGGCCTCGCGCGAATCTTTCGATCGTCGATGCGGCGGGTCACTGGACGTTCGACCCCGGTGTCGCGTCAGCGCTGCGGGAAGCCGCAAAAAGGCTGCGCGCCGATATGGGCAGCGCGCAGGCCGTTACGTAACCGCGCAGAATCGCAGATTTTCGCGCGCTCACGCCTCCTGCGTGGCCGCAACGCGAGCACGATCGCCGTTGGCCGCAGCCTTGTCCATCGCGTTCGACACTCGCAGCATGCGCATCTGCCCGGGCTCGGGACGCAGGCCGACGGCGTTCATCAGCCGGTATAGCGTGGCGCGCGAGATGCCCAGTTCTTCGGCCGCGCCGGACAGGTTATAGCCATGTCTGCGCAGCGCGTGCTGGACAGCCGTGCGCTCCGCTTCGGCGCGAATCTCAGAGAGCGTGCGCGGCGAACCTTCCGGATCGACCGGCAAACCCAGATCCGCCGCCGTGATGAAGCGGCCCTCGGCCATCACGACCGCGCGGCGCACGCAGTTGAACAGTTCACGCACATTGCCCGGCCACGTGTAGTTGCAGATTGCCGTGATCGCGTCCGAGGTGAAGCCGCGGAGCTTGCGCGAGTTGTCCCGCCGGAACATGTTGAGCGCGTAGTTGGCGAGCAGCTTGACGTCTTCGCCACGTTCGCAGAGCGGTGGCTCACCGAGCTTCAAGACACATAAACGATGGTACAGGTCCGCGCGAAACCGTCCAGCTTCGACAGCGGCTTCGAGATTCACGTGCGTCGCTGAAATCACGCGCACGTCGACCTTGATCGATCCCGTTCCGCCAAGACGCTCGATCGTGCCTTCCTGCAGGAAGCGCAGCAGGACGGCCTGACATTCGATCGGCATATCGCCGATTTCGTCGAGAAAGAGGGTGCCGCCGTGCGCGGCTTCAATGCGCCCGATCTTGCGTTGCGCGGCGCCGGTAAACGCGCCGCGTTCATGGCCGAACAGTTCGGATTGAAGGAGCGTCGGCGGGACGGCCGCGCAATTGATTGCGACGTATTCGTTTCGGGCGCGCGGCGAGCGCTCGTGAATCGCACGTGCGGTCAGTTCCTTGCCCGTGCCCGACGCACCTGCAATGAAGACCGGCGCATCGTTGTGCGCGCACTTGTCGATGCCGCGATACAACTGAAGCATGGCGTCGCACTGACCGATCATTTCGTGTTGTCCGAGCGTCTGTTCCGGTGCGGCGGCGCGCGTTCGCAGCGATGACAGCCCGTGCGCGTGGCCGAGTGCGAAGGTCAACCGTTCGTCCATGCACGGCATCGTGACGAAGTCGAAACAGTAGTCGAGGATAAAACGACGCAACGATTCGTCGTCGGTCTGTCCCGGCCAGACTGCGGCGATCCATGTTGTATGTGTGCGCTCCATACAGGATTCCAGCGCTCGCACATGCTGCGGCGTGCAGTCCCTCGGCACTTCGACGAGACCGACGGAGATGTCGGCGCAATCGAGAATACGTTCGGCTTCGGCTGTGGAAGCAGCAAACGCCACCTGCCATCCCGCTTCTTCGAGGAAGCGGACGACGCGCTCATCGCCTGAAGGTAAAAGGCACAGCGCAACGCGCGGTGCGAAATCTGACGTGCAGATCGTATCCATGATGCCCCCGGTCCCGGACCCGTGCACACCGCGTTAAACCTGCCGGTTTTGTGCGCGAGTCGCATCGAAGTCGCCTTCTGACTGCTGGTCTACAGCCGGCGGATTCCGATGTCACAGTTTGATCGACGTGTTCGCGCTACCCGTTTTGGTGCGGCGCGCGAGTTTATTTGTTCAGACAATTCGGCGCGAGAAATGAGCGCGCTGGAACTGGACGGCGCAGCGACAGGTGCGCCTGTGTGGACGGTTAAACGTCATCTTGATACCCCCGTAATACGCTGGCCTGCTGTTCTATCGGCTTTTTTATGCGCTCTAAGTGTGGCGCATGACAGTGAACATAGAACAAAGAATCTTGAATTGCCATAGAAATAAATGCCCCTCAAGCGTTTTGGGGTGCGATTTCCCGGGTTGGATGTCGTTTTTTAGCGTCACTAACTGATCCGAGTTTGAACGTGCGGAAGAGGCATGACGTGCGGTGTCACGGCGAACCCTGATCGGCGCATACGCGAACGACTGTTCGGAATTTCCAGTTCCGCGTGGGCTGCGTTTCAACACTGCTACATCGGACACATTCGAACTGGAGTTGGGCGTATCTCCCGGTCTGCCAGGGCGTGCCGCGCGATATTGACGGAACGCGTGAGCGTGCCGCGGAGCAAGGCTGCATGCGCATCCTGGGCCGGCGCACAAAGTGCGTCGAGATTCTCCAACGATCGACTGATCCCCGTCGAAAGCAGCGCGCGTGGAGAGCAGAACGTTTCGTCATTGAATGCACGCGTTGAGCAAACGCCCTGCAAGGTCTCAACTTTGCGACAGCTTTTTCATACACGTCTTGCGTCGAAGTGAATCTCCTTGACGCGTTGTCCTTGCATGGTGATTCGGCTGGAAAGCCGCGCCAGAGAATGATCTTCACGCATCGTGAGGTCTGCGGACGGTGCCATGAACGACGTTTTTCAGCGCTCGCCTGAACACAAAACCATGTAACGGACTCGCAACGATGCCGCTTCCGCGCGCCTCTCGCGACGCGCCAGATTTTCGTCGGCCTCAGGATACATAAGGCTTTGCATGTGCATGGCACACGCGTTGCGTATGGGACCCGGAAACAGATTCGCCGCGACCGCAAAGAGGAGACCAGACCTTGCGAACGCGACACAGAACTTCAGCATTGCAAGCGGCAGGAAGCCTCGAGCAGATGCAGAAGAGCGGCAAAGCCTGATCGTGATGACACGATGAGCAATACGAACGAATGAGGTTCGCTTCGGACGTCGGTTGTTTGGTGTGTCGAAACGACGAGGTTAGGCCAGAGTTTCGCCCATGCCGGGCGTTTTAATTCCGCACCTTCCCTTGATGGATGCGGACCGTCGAGCAGTCGACTTTTCTCTTACGGGGGTTAGCATGAAGAGCACGATCCAACAATTTCTGCGTGATGAAGAAGGTGTAGCCGCCATCGAATATGCGCTGCTCGCTGGTCTGATTGCAGTCGGCATCATCGTCGCGGCCACTGCGGTCGGGACAGACATCTCCGGCATCTTCACCCGCATTGGCACCAAGCTGAACGGTATCGCTGTGAACTGATCAGGGCGCCAACCCGGGTCACCCGCTCTGTCTCGCGGGTCATCGGCGAGACAGAGTGGAATCCGCTTCAACTTGAGTCAGTGAGGTTTCCGATGAATGGCGTTCCATTTCCGATTGGACCTTGCGTGGTTGCGCTGGTTGTTACAGCAGCCGTATGGGACTGGAATACACGACGTATTCCGAACTGGCTGGTCGGAGCCGCGTTGATTGTCGCACTGCCTGTGCAGTGGATGCTTCACGGCGCGTTGGGCGGCGTTCAGACATGGCTTCTGGGTTGTCTCGCCGGTGGCCTGTTTTTTTTGCCCGGATATCTGTTGCGTGCGGTGGGCGCGGGCGACGTCAAGCTGACAGCCGCGATCGGCGCGTTTTGTGGCGCGGCTTGTGTCTTTCAGATCGCCCTGGTCGCATGTGTGATCGGCGCTGTGTGGGCATTGGTATCGCTGATACAGCGCAGACGGGCAAGGGCAGGACTGACGAATGCGCTTTCGATGCTGTTCGTCATGGCAGGCGGATTTCGTGAAGCAGCACGACATGGCCAGAATTTTCGCGAACAGTCAGCTGGACGGCTGCCGTATGGCGTAGTCATCGCCATCAGCACAGTAGGTGTGCTTCTGACAAGCGCTTGACCTGCGCGAATCAGGAATCGACGAAGCGATGAAGCAGTAGCGGAGCAGCAACAGAATTGCAGTAATGCAGCTGGACCGATCAAAGGACCGCGTCTCCGCAGAGAGGCGCAGGTTGGCCGGCAGGTCACGCCCACGCATCCGCGCGGGCAGAACCTGGCTGGAATGAGCCTTCATGAAATGGAGGCCATATACGGGGAAGCACGATGAATAAAGCGCTGGACTGGAGCGACATTGGGCTCCGTGACACCTCTGTGCGTCGTGATGAAGCCGACGCAGCCGGTTCCGCGGCGACCGGAGTTTGCGCCGCGCGTCGTGCTCCGCAAACGGTCGAACAGAGCGGGCTCGACCTGCACTTTCTGGCCGAACTGGCCGCAAAGGCCGCCGCCGTCGAGGGTAAGATCAACCTCGCGCAGCTGGTGGAGCGCCTCAAGCTGCCGATCCCCGTGCTCAATGAAGTCACCGGTTTCATGATCCGCGAACGGGTGCTCGAAGTGACGCATCGCGGCGCCGCCGACTTCGATGTCCAGTTCCAGCTCACCGAAGAGGGACGTGTTCGTGCGATTGGTTATCTCGCCAAATGCGCATACATCGGCCCGGCACCCGTTTCGCTCGAAGCGTATACAGAGGCGATCGGACTTCAGTCAGTCAATCTCGTACGTATCTCGCGCTCGTTCGCACGCACGGCGCTTGCGGGCATCAAGCTCAACGACGAGATGATCGACGATGTCGGCGGCGCGATGAATTCCGGCCGCCCGATTTTGCTGTATGGCCCCGCAGGTGGTGGCAAGACCTACATCGCCGAATGCCTGGCAAAGCTGCTGCCTGGCCATATCGACGTGCCGTACGCATTGCTGATCGACCGCTCGATCGTGCAGATTTTCGATCCGCTGATCCATCAGTCCGTCGATGCCGAAGACGGCAGTCTTCTCGCCGCGCTGCCGGATCGTCGCTGGCAACGTTGCCGCCGTCCGGTCGTGATGGCGGGCGGTGAACTCACGCTCGACATGCTCGAATTGCACTACGACGCTGGCACCGGCTTTTATCAGGCACCGGGCCATATGAAGGCCAACAACGGCCTCTATATCGTCGACGATCTGGGCCGTCAGCGTGTCGCGCCGCAGGATCTGCTCAACCGCTGGATCGTGCCGCTTGGGCGTGGAAGCGAAACGCTCACACTGCAAAACGGAGCGCGTTTCACGCTGCCTTTCGATGTGCGTCTTGCGTTTTCGAGCAATCTCACACCCGATCAGCTTGGCGACGAAGCGTTCCTGCGCCGGCTCGGCTGCAAGCTCTTCGTCGGTCCGCTCGCTCAGGACGAGTACCGCGAACTCTACGACAACCAGTGCGCGTTATTAGGCGTGCAGTCTGGCGTCGAAGCGTTTGATTACCTGATCAACCATCTGCATCTGCCGGGACGCCGACCGTTGCTTGCGTGTTATCCGCGCGATCTGTTGAGTCTCGTCGTTGCGCAGGCGAGCTATCGCGAGGAAGCGGCAGTGGCCACACCCGAAACCTTGCGGCGTGCCTGGAGCAGCTATTTTGCCAACACCGGCGGCCCTGATTCCGTCACAGCAAAGCCGGCCCATTCGGGCGAAGTGATCCGACGACTCGCTACGGCCTGAAGCAGGCAATTCACCCAGAAGGTCGCCATCCGGTGGCCAGTAGCAGGAGACTGAAATGAAGAACTCGCGCGCTGTATTCATGTTGCTGATTGCCACGGCGGCGGGTCTGGCCGCTGTCGTATTCGGCTCGCGCTGGATGGTGTCACAGGCGTCGAATGCCACAACCCATGTGGTCGTGGCGGCGTCCGACATCAATCTGGCACAGCGCGTGACGCCCGATATGCTGAAGGTCGTCGACTGGCCATCGAACGCGATGCCGCCCGGTTCGTTCGCCGATCCGCAGAAGCTCGACGGACGTGTGCTTAAGGAAAGCGCGCTGAAAGGTGAACCAATCCTCGAATCGAAGCTGTCGCCAGCCGGTACGCTGGGTGGTCTGTCGGCGGTGATCAACGAAGGCAAACGGGCGATCACGGTTCGTGTGAACGACGTGATCGGCGTAGCGGGCTTCGCGCTGCCGGGCAATTACGTAGACATCATCGTCAACACGCAGAAAGATGCGGGCGTCTCGCGTGACCAGAACATCTCGAAGATCGTGCTCGAAAAAATTCTCGTGCTGGCTGTGGCACAGGAAGTCGGACGTGACGAGACGAAGCCGAAGGTGGTGGATGCCGTCACGCTAGAAGTAACGCCGGGCCAGGCAGAGACCATCGACCTTGCGCGCAGCATCGGAACGCTGTCGCTTGTGTTGCGTAACCAGGTCGATCCACAGGCATTGCCGACGGCGGGTGCAACACGCGCTTCACTGTTGCAGACCCCGGTAGTTGTCGCCGCGCCGGCATCTGAACCGCAGGCGCCGCGTGTCATCAGGCGCGTCGCCGCACGCGCGCCGACTAACTGCGTGCGGGTGATCACTGGCACTGAGACAGGACAGGAATGCTTCTGACCGGCATCGCCGGCATGCAATACCTACAACACAAAGTTGTTCATATATAGCAGCAGCTGACGGGGGAAGGACATGAACGCGAAATCAGGGTGTCCGGCGCGGGCGCCGCATCGGCGCGCGACGAAACGGGGAGCGGGTAGGTCGCGCTTTGCACTGACGACCATGCTGGGCGCGATCGGACTGTTCCTTTGGGTGCTGCCTTCCGCCGAGGCTGAAAGCACCCGGCAGACCGCAACTGCCATCGGCACCGTGCAGCCTGCAGTGCAGGCGCAACCGCAGGCGCTCGCGTCGAACGCACCGCTGACGGTCGCGGCAAATGGACCGATCCGTCTCACGATCGGCGGCGGCGACGACTCGCAGGCTGCCGCTGCCGCTGCGAAAAACAGCAAGGGACCGAACTGTTCCGGTCCGGTTGGCGAACACAGCACCGTGGTCGTGCCGCTCGGCAAGTCGACGATGGTGAATCTGCGTGAGCCGGTCCGCGAGCGTACGGTCGGAAATCCGTCGGTCGTGCAGGCGATGCTCGTCTCGCCGCAGACGCTTTATCTGCTGGGCTCCGATATCGGCACGACCAATATGATTGTGCAAGGCAAGAGCGGTTCGTGCAGCGTGATCGATGTGATTGTGGGTACCGATCCAGCTGGACTGCAAACGACGCTCGCCTCGTTGATGCCCGAAGAAACCGGCATCCAGGTCAAGGCAGCGGGCGACGCGCTCGTACTGACGGGCGTTGTCACCGACGCAGCGAAGGCGGAACGCATCGTTGAACTGGCGCGTGCGTTCGTGCAGCGTCCGAATATCGCAATCCCGCAGCCCAACGCCCGCGCCGGCTCGGCGCCGCCCGCAGCAGCAGGTGCGGTGATCGAAAAGTCCGAACGCATCATCAACATGCTGCAGGTCGCGGCGCCGCAACAGGTGATGCTCGAGGTGAAGGTCGCTGAAGTGTCGAAGACGCTGATCGATCAACTGGGCGCGCAGACCAACCTGAATGGCGGAATCGGCAGCTGGTCCTTCGGGTTGCTCGCGAATTTCCTGTCGGGCGGACTTGCCGCGATAACCGGGTCGAAAGCGAACAATTCGCCGCTGAGCGTGCAGATCGATGCGCAAAAGACTGACCAGCTGGTGAAGATTCTCGCCGAACCGAACCTGATTGCAATCAGCGGGCAGGAAGCAAGCTTCCTTGCGGGTGGCAAGGTTTTCATTCCGGTTCCGCAAAGCAATACCACGAGCGGCCTGACGGTCGTCCTTCAGGAAGAGCAGTTCGGCGTGGGTCTCACCTTCACGCCAACCGTGATGGAAGGCGGTCGCATCAACCTGAAGGTGGCGCCGGAAGTGTCAGAGCTCTCGCCGACCGGTGTGGCAGTCAGCGCGGGCAACGCGAACTTCACGTCGATCCTGCCGGTGATCACCACACGCCGCGCGTCGACCACGTTGCAGGTGTTTGACGGACAAAGCTTTGCAATCGGGGGGCTGCTCAGGAACAACGTGACGGGCACGATCAAGGGACTGCCTGGCGTCGGCGAATTGCCTGTGCTTGGCGCTCTGTTCCGCAGCACGAGCTATCAGGAAGACAAGACTGAGCTGGTGTTCGTCGTGACGCCGCGCCTCGCGAAGCCGTTGCCGAAGAATTACCCGATGCCGACCGACAGCTTCGGCAAGGTCAACGAAGCCGCAGTCCTCGCGACCGGAAGCATGGAGGGCAGCAAGCCGGCTGCACCGGTAGCACCCGCTTCGGCTACTCCAGCTACGAACGGCGCAACCCCGACGGGCCCCGTAGTGAACATCCGGCCCGCTGCAGGCCCTGTCACCACACCGCCCGCCACACCGGGTTCGACGCAGGCGCCCGGGTCGGATGCGACGGCCCCGGCGAACCCGGTCTCGTCGAGCGGCAAGCCGCTCGCGCTCGACGAACCACGTGTGGCGCCGGTGCATACCGCGCAGGTCAGCGTGACGCCGCTACCAGGACCCTCTGTCACCGCGTCGGGTAGTCCCGCGACCACGACGCCGGATCCCGGTGCGCCAGACCCTGGATCGCGACTGGGGACCCCGTCGCCACCGGCTCCAGCACTCGCTTCCGGGACGCTTGATCCACCGGACACCACCCTGGCCCAAACCGTACCGGTCGCAACGCAGATCAGCACGACGCAATGATTCGAATCCGCCAGGCGGATTCATCGGAGAAGAACATGAACACAATCCAGTACTCGATCCGCCTCGCGCTGTGCGTCGGCGTATGCGCGGCGCTCACGGGCTGCCTGAGTTCGACGCCGGAATGGGATAAGACCTTTGGTAGCTCCGTCACGCAGATCCGGGCAATGCAGACGCTCAACCCGATGGCCTCGGAAAACGACGATCCCGTTGCCGGAATCGACGGGCGCGCGGCGGTGTCCGCGCAATCCAACTATGCGAAGTCGTTCATCGCGCCGACACCGCACACTAACGTGTTCACGATCGGTGTCGGCAACGGCAGCACCAACTAGTTTCTGAAGCACGTACACGTGGCAGTGGAGATACACATGATCGACATCCTTTTGATTGCGTCCAACGAAGAGCATGCGCGTGACGTGACGGCGTTGCTCGCGACGAGCGAGGTGCGGCATCGTCTGCGTACGGAACGGGGCGCCGCAAAGCAGTTGCCGCGCTACGCCGAACAGATCAAAAAGACCGATTTGCTGATCGTCGCGGATACGGCACTGGCCATATCCGATCTCGCTGCGATCGGAGAAGCGATCGGGCATGCGCCTCAGCTCAGTTGCATGCTGGTGGCATCGGCGCTGTCGACGGAGATGTTGATGGCGGCCATGCGCGCCGGCGTGAGACACGTGCTGTCGTGGCCGATCGACGCGCAGGAATTCGCACAGGAACTGTCGCACGTCGCCGGCAAGAAGACCTCGAGCACACGCCGCGATGGACGCGTGATGTCGTTCACGTCAGGCAGGGGCGGTTCGGGCACGACGCTGATTGCCGCGAATCTCGCCTACGCGTTTGCTGCTGCACGTGACAAGCGCGTGCTGCTCGTCGATCTGAATCAGCAGTTTTCGGACGCAAGTCTGCTCGTCACCGAGAAGAAGCCGCCTGCGACCATCGCGGATCTCTTCGCACAGATTGAACGGCTGGATGCGGCGTACTTCGACGCCTGCGTGTCGCACGTGCACTCGAACCTCGACGTGCTGGCCGGTGCAGGTGACCCGGTCAAGGCCGCGGACATGCGCGCGTCGCACCTCGAACGCGTGCTGACGCTGGTTCGCGACCAGTACGACGCGGTGATCTTCGACATCGGCCAGACCATCAATCCACTCGCGCTTCATGCGCTTGATCAGAGTGAAGCGATCTGTGTGGTCGCGCAGCAGACCATCCCGCACCTGCACGCGGGGCGAAAGCTGCTGGATATGCTCGGGGCGCTCGGATATTCCACGAGCAAGATGCATCTGCTTGTGAACCAGTACGAAAAAGGCGCGCAGGTCGACCTCGCGGCAATTGAAGAGGCGCTGGGTGTGAAGCCCGTTCATCTGTTGCCGCGCGACGAAAAAAGCGCCCGGCAGGCGGTGAATCAAGGCGTGCCGCTGCTCGAAAGCGCGAAGGGATCGTCACTCACAAAGAGCCTCGGCGCGCTTGCCGGATTGTTGTGGCCGCAACCAGCGGCGCCGTCGAGGCGGGTGTTCGGGCGCTTCCTCGCGCCGAAGCAGAACAGCCTGCAGCAACTCAAACCAGTCATTGATCGATAACCGGAGAGCAGCATGTCATTGCGCGAACAACTCCTGATGCAAAGCGATCTGGCGGTGGCTGAAGCCCCGGCCTCGAGCACTGCTTCGTCACCCGGTGACGTGAAGGCAGCACGCCAGGCGTATCAGCAGCTCAAAATGAACATCCACCAGACGATCATCGAAAGGGTGGAACTGGACAAACTGCAACGGCTCACGCCTGATCAGGTGAAGCGTGAACTGGCACAACTCGTCGAGCGCATCGTCGACGAAGACAAGGTGCCGATGAACGAGTTCGAGCGCAAGCGTCTCGTGCAGGACGTGCAGGACGAGATGCTCGGCCTCGGACCGCTCGAACCGTTGCTGAATGATCCGACTGTATCCGACATTCTCGTCAACACGTCGCAGCATGTGTATGTCGAACGGCGCGGCAAGCTGGAACACACCGACGTCACATTCTATGACGACGCCCACCTGATGAAGGTGATCGAGCGCATCGTTTCGCGCGTGGGACGTCGTATCGACGAATCGACGCCGATGGTCGATGCGCGACTGCCGGACGGCTCACGCGTGAACGCGATCATTCCGCCGTCCGCAATCGACGGACCACTTGTTTCGATCCGGCGTTTTTCCGTGAATCCGCTCACGGTCAACGACATGCTCAACAACCAGAGCTTTACGCCTGCGATGGCGCAAGTGCTCGAAGCGCTGATCAAGTCCAAGCTCAACGTGCTGATCTCAGGCGGTACGGGCAGCGGCAAGACCACATTGCTGAATCTGCTTTCAGGTTTCATTCCTGCCGACGAGCGGATTGTGACGATCGAGGACGCGGCCGAGCTTCAACTGCGTCAGCAGCACGTGCTGCGGCTCGAAACGCGGCCACCGAACATCGAAGGCAAGGGCGAGATTTCGCAGCGGGCGCTCGTGCGTAACGCGCTACGGATGCGCCCGGATCGCGTCGTGCTCGGCGAAGTGCGTGGCGGCGAGGCCCTCGACATGCTGCACGCGATGAACACTGGCCACGAAGGATCGATGGCGACGTTACACGCGAACACGCCGCGCGACGCGTTGACACGCCTTGAAAACATGGTGTCGATGGCAGGTCTCACGATGCCCGTTAAGGCGATGCGTCAGCAGATTGCCTCGGCTATTTCCGTTGTGGTGCAGGCATCGCGACTGACCGATGGTCGGCGCAAGCTGATGAGCATTCAGGAAATTACCGGCATGGAGGGTGATGTCATCAACATGCAGGAGATCTTCACGTTCAAGAGAACGGGCGTCGATGAAGACGGCCGGATCAAGGGCCATTTTTGCGCGACCGGTGTGCGCCCCAGGTTCTGTGAGCGCTTGACCGCGTTTGGCATCACGCTTCCCGACAACATCTTCGATCCGGCGCGGCGCTTCGAGGTATGAGCGCGGATCCGACGCTTTGAGGAGTCAGGCATGAATACGTCGTTTCTGGGTTTCGTCGTGCTGCTGTTCGTCGCGACTGTATTGATGATCGAAGGTCTGTACTTCTTCTGGCACAGCCGCCACGGTGCGTCCGTCAAGCGCATGAAGCAGCGTGTGCGCGCCGCCGCGCCGGGCGGCAACGCCAGCGACGAACAGCTGTCGATCCTCAAGCGCCGTACTTTGAGTGATTCGCCGATGCTGCTGGGCATCCTGAGAATGGTGCCGCGCGTCAATACGCTGGACAGGTTGTTGCAACAGTCCGGTAGCACATGGTCGGTTGGGCGTTTTTTGGGCTATTCGGCCGTCCTTTCCGTGTGCGGTGTGGCTGTTGGCATCGTGCTGCATCAGGGCGTGATCGTTCTGCTGGTACTGGGATGCGTGTGCGCATTGCTGCCGCTCTTAATCGTGCGTCGCAAACGCAGCAAACGCACTGCCGTTCTCGAACAGCAACTTCCCGAGGCGGCCGATCTCGTCGCTCGTGCGTTGCGTGCGGGGCACTCGTTCACCAGTGCGCTCGGAATGGTGGGCGATGAAATGCCGCAACCGCTTGGCGCTGAATTCAAGCTGGCGTTCGACGAGATCAACTTCGGGGTCTCGATGAACGACGCGCTGCTCAACATGGTGAACCGGGTGCCGGTTGACGACCTGCGGTACTTCGTGATTGCGGTGCTGATCCAGCGCGAGGCGGGCGGCAATCTCGCAGAGATTCTCGGCAATATCAGTTCGATCATCCGTGAGCGACTGAAGCTGCTCGGCAAGGTGCGGGTCCTGTCCGCCGAAGGGCGGCTCTCTGCCTGGATTCTGAGTCTGCTGCCGTTCGTCCTGGCGGGGGTGATATCGCTGATCAGCCCCAAGCTGATGAGCATCCTGTGGACGGACCCCGGAGGTATCCAGCTAGCCGGCGTGGCGTGTGTCTGCATGCTGTTCGGCATCTTGTGGACCCGCAGCATCGTGCGGATCCGCGTTTGAACGATGTTTTGTCAACGAGAAAATGAATGAGGGCGGGGCAACCCGGCAATCATGAGAATTGACCAGATCGCGATGCTGACATTGCTGTTTCTGATCGTGTTCGGTGCGGCGCTCAAGGCAATGAGCCTTCTGCGCCCAGATCCCCTGGAGCGGCGCATCAACGAGATTGGTGTGGTATCTGGCATCAGCGGTGGAGCCGGCGCGGGGACTGCTGACCCGCAGCCGGAGGAAGCTGGAAAATGGGTAGAGAAGGTTGCGCAGGTCTCTTCGCGCGTCGCAAAGTTCTCGCTGCCGGGCGAAGACTGGAATCGTTCGCTGTTACGCGTCCGCTTTCTGAATGCCGGTCTGCGCGGAGAGTCCGCACCCGCCATCTATTTCGCATCGAAGACCGTGCTGGCGCTTGGGCTGCCATTCGTTGTCATGGTCCTTCTCGCGGGCCATTTCCACGATATGCCGCGACCCTATCTGCTGCTCGCGTTGCTTTCTGCGTCCGCCTTGGGTTTTTATCTGCCCAACGGCGTGCTTGCACGGCTGGTCGATCACCGCAAGCGTGCGCTCTTCGAGGACCTTCCCGACGCCGTCGATCTGATGACCGTATGCGTCGAAGCGGGTCTCGGCTTCGATGCTGCGCTAGGGCGAGTCACGGAGGAGATCGGCATGAAGAGCCTTGCACTGCGTGATGAGCTGGAACTCGTGCTGCTCGAACTGCGCGCCGGGTCAGGACGCGACAAGGCGTTGCGCAATTTCGCGAGCCGAACCGGCGTCGAAGATATTGACACGCTGACGACGATGCTCATCCAGGCCGACCGGTTTGGCACCAGCGTCGGCGATTCGCTGCGCGTGTACACCGACAACCTGCGCACGAAGCGGCGTCTGCGTGCAGAAGAGAAGGCGGCGAAGATCGCATTGAAGCTGCTGTTTCCGCTGATTTTCTTCATTTTCCCGACGTTGATCATCGTGCTGCTCGGTCCCGCCATCATTCAGGCCGGACACGTTCTGGTGCCGGCGATGAAAGGCATCAGTTGATGACGTCGATGGGATGCGAAGCAGCCGGGACGCTGCATCGAGGCAAGGGGAGATCGAGATGAGATCACGGAATTTTCTGCGAACGTCGCGGGGGCAGCGAGGCGTCAGCACGATCGAATTCGCGCTCGTGGCGCCGATCCTGTTCCTGCTCCTCTTCGTGGCAATCGACCTGGCATCGCTGCTCTGGGTGAACCTGACGATGCAGTACGCGGTGCGTGAAGGTGCGCGCTATGCGGTTACTGGACAGTCCAACCTCGACCCGGCCGCGTCGAACCAGCAGCGCTATCTCGCGATCATTCAGGAAATCAAGGACAGTTCGATGGGGCTATATGCGCTAGTCAACCCGAGCTACACGATCACCATCAACGGGCAGACGAAGAACTACGGCGCGCAGGGCACTTACTCGAGTTCCATGTTTGGTAATCCGGGCGACATCATCGTGCTGCAGATCAACTGCAGGTGGCCCTTGATGACGCCACTCGCGCAACCGTTCTTCGCGGGCGGAAGCTATTCCTTCAGCGTCGCGGCGACGATGCGCAACGAGGGCTTCTGAAATGAAATCCAGAGCATTCGCAGGGAGACGTCGCGCATCGCGGGGTATCGTCGCCATCGAAATGGCGATGCTGATGCCACTTGTTATCGCACTCACGCTACCCGTCTTTGACTTCGCCCGTAACATTCAGGCGCAGATGATTCTCACGAACATAAGCCGCGAAGGCGCCAATCTTGCGTCGCGCGCGCTGTCGACGTTTCCTGTGCAGACGATCATGTCTTCCCTCACGGCCACGGCGCCGCCGCTCAATATGGCGTCGAACGGGATGATCTACATCACGGTGATCGTTGGTAATAACAATTGCGACGCGAACGGAAACCATTGCTCGGGCGTTGTCACTGCGCAATACGAGTGGACAGGCGGCAACTATCATCCGGCAAGCAAGCTCTGGAATTGCGGATCGAACGGTTCAGGCTGGGCGCAGGACGGCAGCGGAAACTGCAATAACGTGCCGCCGCTCGGCGCAAATTCGCCGCCGGTGAACCTGCTACAAGGACAGTTGTGGGACGGACAGGTGGTCTACGTCGTCGAATCGTTTTATCTACAGCAACCTTTCATAGGTGCGCTGAATCTTGGCTTTGGCATTAACACGCCGGCGCTTTCTCCGAATCTGTACGCCATGACGGCCTTTTGAATGAACGCGACAGGGGCGACGCGATGAACTTATCCAGAAAGCGCCAGCAAGGCTCGATCAGCATGCTTGTCGTGATTTCGCTGATCGCCGTGATTGCCGTACTCGGTCTCGCAATAGATTCGGGCTTTGGTTACATGATTCGTACCCGGCTCGACGCTGCAGCGGACGGCGCCGCACTTGCGGCGGGCCATGCCGTGACGCGTGGAAACACCCCGGCTGAGCAGACCACGAACGCACAGCAGGCGGCCGCTGCGTTTTTCACAGCGAACTACCCGACGAATTTTCTCGGCTCGACCGCGACCATGAACACTCCTTCAATAGTGTTCAACGCCGGAACGGTCACGATCGACGTACAGGCACAAGCGCAGGTGCCCGTCAGTTTCATGCAGCTGTTTGGCTTCAGGATACTGAACGTTTCAACGCACTCGCAGACCATCCGAAAGGACCTCGACATGGCATTTATCGTGGATGTCACGGGTTCGATGACAACCATGCCAGGCGAGCCGGCCGCCGTGCGCGCGAACGCCATTTCGTTCCTGAACAATTTCGATATTTCGAACGATCGCGTGGCATTGATGCACTTCGCGTACGGAACGATCGTGGATGTGCCCTACAAGGCGGACAGTTCGCGCGGTTTCGATCGACCAGGAATGACCCAGGCGATCAATCACTTCAGCTTCAAGGGCAGCACCAATTCTTCTGAGGCCTTCTGGAACGCGCGTACGCAGATGGACCAGTTGGTCAATCCATCGAGTCTACGCGTGATTGTGTTCTTCTCGGATGGTGCGCCGAACAGCTTCGCATCGCAGTTCGCGAACAAGGTTGCTGCGTGTAACAACATGGTCGGCACAGTGGTGAGTGGGGACGGGCAGAGTGGCACACCCACTGGTTTTTACCGAGATGACCAGATCAGCCAGTCTGTGGGTTGGCCGTGTTCCGTTGGTAACGTATCGAATAATTTCATCAAGCAGCTGCCCGCTTTCTATAACGCGCATAACCCTAACGACCAGACTTTTCCGATCGTCACCAACAGCCCGCGGGTGGTAACGAACGCTGTGACCTACACCAACATCAACCGTGCGTCGCGCAATCTGCTGGAAGCCATGGCGGAGAATGCGCGCGCGAACAAAATCTACGTTTTCACGCTGGGGCTCGGGTTGGAGCTGACACAACCCGCGGGCCCCGACAACGAACTGGGTCAGGACGTGCTCAAGTGCATGGCCAACACGTCCGACGCTCCTGCGCGTTGCTACAACGCGCAGGAGCCGGTGGGCGTTTATTGCCACGCCGCAACGCCGGCTGATCTGAAGCCCTGCTATTCGCAGCTGGCCTCGGCGATTCTGCGTATTGCAAAGTAGGTAACGCAACGAAAGCAGGCGTACCGTCAGCTAAATCCAGAAAGAGGGATCGGGGATCATATGAACACGAGAGCAAATGAAACGTTTGTGCTGGCATCTCCAGTTTCCGCGCAAGCGATCCTGATCCGGATTCGCGATATGCTGGTCGAAGTATTGGCACGAGCCGGCGCGTATCACCCTGTTGATGATCGTGATAGCGGAATGCCTGACGGTCGGGTTGTCCCTGTTCTCGCGTGTTCCGCGTCAACGCGACTGGAACCCCCTGGCGTTCCTGTGTTCGATGGGCGCGACGTACTACTTTCTGGCGATTCGCCTCGCGCCGGGGGTGCAACTCGTACCGGAAACCGTCGGCGTGATATTGCAGCTGGCCGGCATTTTCTGGCAACTCTTCGCAAAGACCTCGTTGCGCCGTTCGTTTGGAATCTTGCCCGCCAACCGGGGCGTCGTTTCGAGGGGCGCGTACCGTTTCGTACGGCATCCCATGTATCTCGGCTATCTCGTCATGGACGTTGGATTTCTGCTTGTGAACTTCGGTGTGCAGAACCTGATCGTCTACGCCGTTCAGTTCGCATTGCAGGCGGGCCGGATTTTTCGCGAAGAGCGACTCCTGTCGACGGATGACGACTACGTCGCATACAAGGACAAGGTTCGTTTTCGTGTGATCCCCGGCCTTTTTTGAACGCGCATGATCCAGAGTTCCGACCGCATCAACGATGCGGTCGGTCGCACCGCGCCTAACCCTCCCCACGCTCCATCCCCACCTCATACCGCCCAAAACAAGCCTCACTATTCAACCTGGCCCGCTTCAGCAAAACCTTCTGCGCAACAGCAGCATTAGCCGCCAACCCCTTCCACGCCTGAAGCGGCGGCTCCTGCAACGCTCGCCCGTAAGAAAAGCTCAAACCCCAGGGCAAAACTCCGAGCCGGTTCATCGCATCAAGATTCGCAGTGGCCTGCTCAGGCGTCTGCCCACCAGACAGAAAAACCACCCCCGGCACCGCAGCAGGCACTGTCCGTTTAAGAACCCGCACGGTCTGCCGCGCGACATCCTCAACGGTCGCCTGCGCACCCGCTCCAGCTTCCGAACCCGCAATAACCATACTCGGCTTAAGCACCATATGCTCAAGCACAACCTTATGCCGATGCAGTGCGTGAAAAACCTCATGCAACACAGCCTCGGTGACTTCAAAAGAACGCGCGATCGTATGATTGCCATCCATCAGCACTTCGGGCTCGACGATCGGCACAATGCCCGCTTCCTGGCAGATTGCCGCATAGCAGGCGAGGGCATCTGCATTGGCCTCGATAGCAAGCCGGCTCGGCAGCGTCGGCGAAATGTTGTACACCGCGCGCCACTTCGCAAAGCGTGCGCCTTGTTTCTTATATCCAGCCAGGCGTCCCGCAAGCCCATCGAGCCCTTGCGTAATCTCATCGCCAGGCGCGTGCGCAAGCGGGATTTTGCCAAGATCCACCTTGATGCCCGGCACGATGCCTTGTGAAACTGCCAGCTCAGGCAGTGGTGTGCCCTTGTCGGAACGCTGCCCCAGCGTTTCCTCATACAGGATCACACCGCTGACAAATTCGCCAAGACCGGGCGTCGACAGCAGCAGGTCGCGCCACGCGCGCCGGTATTCTTCGTTTGACTCGATGCCGATGGTCTTGAAGCGTTTCGCGATCGTCGGTCCGCTCTCGTCGGCGGCCAGCAATCCTTTGCCCGGTTGAACCATTGCATCGACGGTGTTCTGAAGCTCGCTTGCGGTGCTCATCGTGTATCCCTCCCTGACGACGGTGTGGATCGAATCACGTGTGCAGCATACTCCCAGCCGGTGATATTCGACGCTGAACGCGCCTCGCACCTGGCGTCACTCGCCGATCAGATGCAGCACGATATCGCGGGGCGGCGCCTCGCGACGATGCTCGAACAGATAGAGCCCCTGCCATGTGCCGAGCACCATCTGCCCACGCTCGACAGGCACGGACAACTGTACCTGCGTCAGCGAGGTCCGCAGATGCGCGGGCATGTCGTCCGCGCCTTCGGCATCATGCTCGTAACGTGTGGGGTCTTCGGGCGCTATCGTGGCGAAATATCTTTCCAGATCGCGCCGCACGGAAGGATCGGCATTCTCCTGAATCAGCAGCGAAGCCGACGTATGACGGCAAAAGATCGTCAATACGCCCGTCTGGATCCGCTGCTCGCTGACAAAGCCGCGCACCTGCGACGTGAACTCCACGAGCCCGCGTGCCGGCGCTTCAACTGTGAGGTGACGGATTGCCTGTCGCATGAGACATGTCTCCGCTCAAAGAGATGTTTTACACGCACAGCCTGGAAGAGGCACGCTTATCCCTCAGTCAGATTGCGCGCGCGTGAGATCGCGATGCGTCAGATAAAGGCGCAGATCGAATTCTGTCTGGTGGTACCCCGGCTGCATGAACTCGCAAAGGCGGTAAAACGCCTTGTTATGGTCACTTTCTTTCAGATGGGCGAGTTCGTGCACGACGATCATGCGCAGGAATTCCGGCGCCGTGTCCCTGAACAGCGAGGCGATGCGAATTTCCTTCTTCGTCTTCAGTTTGCTGCCCTGTACACGTGAAATCGTCGTGTGCAGACCCAGCGCGTGACGCAGCACGTCGAGCTTGCTGTCGTAGATGACCTTGTCGATCTGCGGCCCGTTGCGGATGAATTCACGCTTCAGGTCCGCGCAATAGTCGTACAGCGCGCGGTCGGTCTGCACAGCGTGTTTGCGCGGATACCGGTCTTCCAGATACGCGCCAAGCTGCTGTTCGGCGATGAGCCGGCGCACCTTGTCCTGGAGCGTCGTCGGATAGGCGCTCAGGTATTTCAGATTCTGCATGACGGGCGGCGTTTCGGTCGAATGGTTATCAGTATTGTACCGATTCGACCTGAGCATGCAGGGTGTCAGACGTTGGCCGATCGCGATGAGCTTGTGTTCCCGCTTCAGTTGCGCTGCAAGCACGGTCGGCGCAAACATCACGCCCCGGCCTTCGCGCGCAAATGCCACGGTCAACGCGCCATCGTCGAACTCTCCTGAAACAGCAACACGTTAGCGGCCCGTGCAACGCCAGGCGTGATGATTAAACAGGAACGGACTTAAAACCCGCCGTTCGCTATGCATGAAGCGGAACCGCAGCGTGATCGAGACCGTCGAGCAGATCGGCGCGTACCTCCGCTAACGATACGTTGCGTCGATCCCGCGGACGCGGCGCGTCCACCACGACTTCGCGCGAAATGCGACCGGCGCCCGATTTGCCCGAGGCGGTCATCAGCAGCACGCGATCGGACAGGTATAGCGCTTCATCCAGATCGTGCGTGACGAGAAGTGCCGCCGTGCGATGCGTCTGCGTGATCGACAGCAGAAGGTCCTGAAGACGATTCCGGGTCATGGCGTCAACGGCGCTAAACGGCTCGTCGAGCAGCAGCAGATCAGGTTGCGGAAAGAGTCCACGCGCAATCGCGGCGCGCTGCGCCATGCCGCCTGAAAGCTGCTTCGGCAGCACACGGCCAGTTGTGGCGAGGCCGACTTCCGCGAGCAGTTCGCGCACACGCGGATCGTTTCCCTGCCGCAGGCCCGCGGAAAACGCGACGTTGTCGGCGACCGTCAGCCACGGCAACAGACGCGGCTCCTGAAAGATCACGCCGATGCCCGACGACGGCCCTCGCTGCGCAGTGCCATCGAGTAAAACATCGCCATGGAAGTCGCGATCGAGTCCGGCCAGCACGCGCAATAGTGTGCTCTTGCCACAACCGCTGGGACCAACGAGGCTGACGATTTCACCGCGTCCGATCGACAGCGACACACGTTCCAGAATCGCACGTTCGTCGTAGCGTTTGCTGATCGCGCGGACATCGAGCAGCGGCGGGAAAGAAGAGCGTGAGGCAGTCATCGTGTCTCTCTCGCGGTGCGTGAGGTTGAAGCTGAGGCCGTATCGCGCCACGACAGCACGCGGGCTTCAATTGCCTTCAGGATGCTGTCGCTGAGTTTGCCCAGCAACGCAAGCAGCAGGATCGCGCCGAACACGAGATCGGGGCGGCCCGTTTCGCGTCCGTCGCTTAGCAGATAGCCAAGGCCGCGCGTGGCGGCAATCAGTTCGGCGGCCACCATGAACATCCACGCAAGGCTCAAGCCGGTGCGCAGACCCGTGAAAATCTGCGGCAGTGATGCCGGCAACAGGATTCGCGTAAAAAGTGCACGCTCGCCTAGCCGGTTGACTTTGCCGACCTCGACCAGTTTTCTGTCGACGCCGCGAATACCCGCCACCACGCTCAGATGCACCGGAAAAAAAGCACCGATTGCAACGAGCGTGATTTTCGGCGATTCGTCGATGCCCATCCACAGCAGCAGAACGGGCACCCACGCAAGCGACGGAATCGCGCGCAGCGCCTGAAACGATGGATCAAACAACGCATCGAGCCGACGGCTCAAACCCATCGCCGCACCGACCAGCAGTGCCAGCGCGGCGCCAATGCCAAAGCCAGCAAACACGCGCAGGCTGCTCGCGCCGATATGCCGGCCGAGACGCGCGCCGCCCAGATTCCACAAGGTTTCGGCAATGGTGCCAGGTGCGGGAACAAGATGCTCCGGCACGATGTGCATGCGCACCAGTGCTTCGATCAGCCCCAGAAAAGCGAGGGGCAGGATCAGACCGGCGATGCGCCAGCCCTTCAGCCGGTTCGATGAAGGCGAGCGCGCGGCACGCTCCGGATTGGCGGAGCGCGAATCGTGAATCGCGAGTGAGTTGTCAGCAGACATATCGGTAGAGACGCGTCGATTCGGTGGATCCGTAGTTCACTTGCCGCTGTTCGCTGCGATGATCGGCTGAGCCGGCTTCGCATCGATGAGCGCTTCGATGACCTGGTTCAGATCCGTGCCTGGCTTCACGAGTTGCTCCTGCGTGAGAATCGGGGCAGCGGCCTTGAGTGCCGCAAGCTGTTGCGGTCCCGGCTGCGGATGGCTGAAATCGTTGCGGCTCAGTTGCAGCTTCGCGACCGGCAGCGACAGTTTCGATTCTTCGGAGATGATCTTTGCCGTTTCGTCCGGATGCGCGGCGATCCACAGACGCGCCTTCTCATACACCTTCAGCACATGCGCGAGCGTGTCGGGATGCGCGCTGATGAAGTCCTCGCGCGCATTCAGGAAGCCCCATGTGTTGAAATCGACGTTGCGGTACAAAAGACGCGCGCCGTCGTCGACTTCAGCGGCCGCCATGTGCGGATCGAGCCCAGCCCATGCGTCGACCTGACCATTGGCGAGCGCGGTACGACCATCCGGATGTTGCAGATTCACGATCTGCACGTCGTCACGCGAAAGGCCGGCGGTGTGCAGCGCGCGCAGCGTGAACAGGAACGGGTCGGTGCCGTTGGTCGCGGCGATTTTCTTGCCCTTAAGCTGCGCGACCGTTTTGATCGGCGAATCCTTGCGCACGACCAGCGCGGTCCATTCCGGACGCGAGAAAATATAGACGGCGTGAATCGGATTGCCGTTCGCTTTCGCCAGCACAGCGGCGAGACCAGCGGTCGAGCCGATATCGATTGCGCCGCTGTTCAGGTATTCGAGCGCGCGGTTGCTGCCGAGGCTCAACACCCATTTGACCTGCGTATGATCGGCCGCGAGTTCTTCCTCGAGCCAGCCGTTGCGCCTGATCACCAGACTTTCCGGCGAGTAATACGCGTAATCGAGCTTCAGCTCAGCGGGTGGTGCAGCTTGCGCAGCGACGGGCGTGAACGAAGCCATCGCGGTTGCCGCAAGTGCGGCAAAGCCCGCGCTATATCTGCTCGAACGTCGGAAAGGGCGAAACAGCGTTCCCCGGAGAAATGTCATTGGTCGATCCTCGTGCTGATTTTGTAGGGTCGACCAATGTAGCCCGCGGCTGCGTCGCTGCGAACCAATAAAAGCTCACAACCAAAGCAGGCCGCGCTCTTAGGGGGCGCCACGCATGCGCGTAGCTGTCGGCAACCTTCGAATATAGACACACACGTCATGGCGCGGAAATGATCTTTCGCGAGAAGCAATCCGCACGCGACGTGAACTGCGTTTAACGGTTTCGGGTCTATGTGAATCGATTTTCGTTCGATATCGATTGGCGAAATGCTTCGTTGTTCCTCATGGACGTGCCTGTTTTCATGTCTGGACGCTGATCCAGACCACATCCGTTCACCCGAGGAGAAACGCCATGAGCACCGTGCTCGAAAATCCGGTTTCGCAGTCAGGTAGCGCCCATCAGGACATCCGTGTGCGGCGCTACAAGCCGTTGATCGGTGCTGTCATTGAAAACGTCGATCTGTCACGCCCGCTCAGCGACGACAATCGCAGCACGCTAAACAAGGCACTTGTCGACCACGGCGTCATTTTCATTCGCGAGCAGACGCTCACGCCGGAACAGCACGTTGCGCTCGCACGCATCTTCGGTAACCCGATCCGCAAGAACATCTATCTGCCTGCTGTAGCCGGATTTCCGGAAATCGAGGTGATCGCCCATAGCGAAAGGACGCAGTCGGGCGGCACGGATAACTGGCACGTCGACGTCTCGTGGCAGCCTCAGCCACCTAAAGCGACTGTGCTGCACGCACAGGACATTCCGGAAGGCGGTGGCGGCGACACGATCTGGACCTCGTCCGCAGGGGTCTATGATCTGCTCGACCCGGATCTCGCGCGCTACTTTGAAAAGCTGCGCGCGGTGAACACATTCCTCGCGTCGCCGAAAAAGCAGGCGCTTTCCGATCTGCTGAGCGGCTACGACCTGCCGCCGGGCACCTCCGAGGAAACGCTGGAAGAAAAGCTCGCACGTGTTCGCGATGCGGCGCAGAAGTACCCGCCGATCGAAGTACCCGTCATCAAGACGCATCCCGAGAATGGCCGAAAGCTGGTGTTCGTCAACGAAGGCCACACGAGCCATCTGCTCGGCGTGTCGAAGACCGCGAGCCAGAGTCTGCTCAACTACCTGTACGACCTGATCAAGACGCCGGAAGTCCAGGCGCGCTTCGAATGGAAGCAGGGCGATGTGGCGATCTGGGACAACCGTCAGGTGCAGCATTACGCGGCGCGTGACTATGGATCGGCACGCCGGCGGATTCACCGCGTTACGCTCGAACACGACGGCGCGTTCTAAAGACCTGCTTTAAAAGGACCGGATAAAGGCGCGCCTTGCAGGCACGACGTCGCGCTTTTTTGCTAACTGGCTTCACGGACGCGGACTAACAGGCAACGCATGAAAGCAATTCTATGGAGCACGTGGCGCAGCATGGTCGTCGTGCTGGTGGCGGGTCTTCTTTTGACAGCCGGCCCGCTGGCGCACGCGCAGGCGCCGGAAAAACTGGAGCTGCGCTATCAGGGCTGGGCAAGCAAGGTGCTGTACCCCGAACTGGCGGAAGATCTTGGCTACCTTGCGCCGATCAAACTCAAGTGGGTGGGCAACACGACGAGCGGGCCGCAGGACATTCAGGCGGCCGTGACCGGCGACGTGGATTTCGGCGGGGCGTTCAACGGTTCCATCGTGAAGCTCGCGGCAGCCCACGCGCCGATCAAGGCAGTCCTGTCCTATGTGGGTGCCGACAAGGACACCAACGGCGGCCTCTTCGTGCTGCAAGGCAGCCCGATCAAAAATGCCCATGATCTGGTGGGACACAAGGTCGGCGTCAACACGCCGGGCGCATATGAGCAGTATCTCGTCACCGCGTGGCTGGAAAAATCGGGTGTATCGAAAGAGGATATCCAGAAGATCACCTTTGTCGCAGCGCCGCCGGTCAATCTTGCGCAGCTTCTCAAGCAGAAGCAGCTGGATGCGATTTTCCTCGAAGACATCATCAAGGACAAGCTGCTCGCCGAAGGCGGCGCGACCTTGCTGACGACGGACTATCAGTTGCTCGGCAGCTTCGGTTACGCAAGCTACATTTTCACCGACCGTTTCATCCAGCAAAACCCGAACACGGTGCGCAAATTCGTCGAAGGCACCGCGCGGGCCATCGAGTGGACGCAGAAGACGCCGCGTGCGGAAGTCGTTGCGCGGCTTGAAAAGATCGTGCAGGCGCGCAACCGCAACGAAGACAAAACCATCGTGCGTTACTGGAAATCGGCGGGCGTCGGAGGCAAGGGCGGTGTGATCAGCACGAGCGAGTTTCCGACCTATGTCGACTGGTACGTCAGCAACGGCGTCCTGAAACCCGGTCAGGTCAAGGCGGACGATATCTATACCAACCAGTTCAACCCGTTCAACGAGGCGCTGGGCAGTCGCCAGCCGGGTTCTTGACCCACGACGCAGCTCAAGGAGAATCGCACATGGGCGCCACCATCAGCGTACGCAACATTGCCAAGGGGTTTCATCTGAACCGGCGCGGGCACTTCGTTGTTCTGCAGGACGTGTCCTTCGACGTTGCAGCCGGGGAGTTTCTCGTGCTGGTGGGTCCGAGCGGCTGCGGCAAGACCACGCTGCTCGATCTGATTGGCGGTCTGACGACGCCCGATAGCGGCAGCATTCTGGCGGGCGGCAACCCGATCGCCGGGCCGGGCCTCGATCGCGGCATCGTGCTCCAGCAATACGCGCTGTTTCCGTGGAAAACCGCACAAGGGAATATCGAATTCGGGCTAGAAGCCAAAGGCGTACCGAAAGCGCAGCGCGTCGACCGTGCGCGCTACTGGCTCGATCTGGTCGGGCTCGCGGGCTTCGAAGACCGGTACCCGCACGAGCTGTCCGGTGGCATGAAGCAGCGCGTGGCGATCGCCCGTTCGCTTTCGTACGATCCGGACGTGCTTCTGATGGACGAACCGTTCGCCGCGCTCGACGCGCAGACGCGCGAGACGCTACAGGACGAACTGCTGCGCATCTGGCAGCAGACGGGCAAGACGATCGTGTTTATCACGCACGGCATCGAGGAAGCGGTGTATCTCGGGCAGCGCGTGCTCGTGATGGCGGCCGCGCCGGGCCGCGTCACACACTCGCTCGACGTGCGCCTGAATCGTGATGATCCCGCTGGAGATCTGCGCGCGACACCCGAATTCGTCGAGCTTCGGCACCAGATATGGCAACTGATCCACCACCGCAGCGAAGCGCCACGGCTTCACGTGGCGCGCGCCGCCTGATGACATTTCCTTACGCCATGAGCACACTCACTACGCTGAACCCAACGTCGCGCCCGATAGCGACATATCTTGCGACGACGTTGCCGCGGCTCTTTCGCAACAGCATTGCGATTGTCGTCTTCATCGCGCTGTGGGAGGCGTTGCCGCGTCTCGGCTGGGTCGATGCTACATTTCTTCCGCCGTTTTCCACGGTCGCGCGCGCGCTGGTCGAAATGCTGGTTTCCGGAGAGCTGACTTCGCATCTGCTCGCGAGCACCGGCCGGGCGCTAGGCGGTTTTGTCATTGCGATAGCGATCGGCGTGCCGCTGGGACTCTTTATCGGCTGGTATCGCGCGCTCGCCGATATCCTCAACCCGCTGCTCGAAATCTTCCGCAATACCGCACCGCTCGCCATTCTGCCCGTATTCGTACTGATACTCGGCATGGGCGAGACGTCGAAGATTTCGATGGTTGTGTATTCATGCATCTGGCCGGTCGTGCTCAATACGGTGAGCGGCGTGCGCAATGTCGATCCGCTGCTGATCCGCTCGGCGCGTTCGATGGGACTGTCGCCATTGAGACTCTTTTACAAGGTCGTGTTGCCGGCTTCGGTGCCGACCGTGTTTACCGGCATACGCGTTGCCGGTGCGTATTCGATTCTCGTGCTGATCGCTGCGGAAATGGTGGGTGCGAAGGCCGGTCTCGGCTACCTCGTCAACTACTCGCAGTTCACCTTCGAGATTCCGAAGATGTACGCGGGCATCATTACGCTGTCCGTGCTCGGACTCGCGTTCAATCAGGTGGTCGTGATCGCCGAGCGACGTCTGACCGCATGGAAAGGATGAGCGCGCAACCGTTTCCATCGAACGTCGTGCGCGAGGCAGCACGGCGTGCCGTGGCGAGGGACCCTGTATGATGACGACACCTTCGTCGGACTTCAGCCTTGGCCTCTACCCGGAACCGCGTGACTTCAACCTCATCGTCATCGTCATCATCCACGGATTACGGTCTGTGGGCCCTGACTTTCAGCTACGTGCTGAGCCAGTTTTTTCGCAGCTACATTGCTGTTATTTCCTCGCAGCTGATCGACAGTTTTCATTTTTCGCCGCAGATGTTCGGCTGGTTTGCTGGCGCATTCTTTCTCGTTTTCTCACTCGCGCAATTACCGATCGGCATGCTGTTCGACCGCTATGGCGTTCGTCTTCCGACGGCCGCGCTGATGGGCATCGGCACGGTGTCCGCGGTACTGCTGTCGGTCACGTCGAGTGCGCCGCTCGCGATCTTCGCGCAGGCGGGCATCGGGATCGGCTGCGCGCCGATCTTCATCGGCCTGCTCAATCATGTGCTGCGCACCGGGCACGGCCATCGAAACGTGCGCGCGGTGACGACGGCGAGCGCCATCGGCATGGCCGGTGCGCTGCTTGCCGCCTTTCCGTTGAGCCGTGCGACGGCCAGCTTCGGCTGGCGTCCGGTGATGGCGACAGCAGCGGTTGCGATACTGTGCGCGACGGTCGGCGTGCTGTGCTTCGTGCGTCGTAGCAATGAGCCTGCGCCCGCGACGAAAGCGGTTGAATCGCAGCAGGCGAGGGCATCGGCCAGCGGCTCGACACGTTTCTGGACGCTGATGCCGGCGTGCCTCGCGTTATCGGTCGGCAGCACGTTCCGGACGTCGTGGGGCGGCCCGTATCTCGCCGACGTGTTCGGTTTCGATGTGATCGCACGCGGAAACGCGATGACGGTGACGAGCATCGTAGCCATTGCCGCATCGTTCTGCGTGCCGGTTGCCGTTCGATACTGGGCGCCGAAAGCGATCTCGTCGGCGTGGCTTGTTTTGGGTGTGGTCGCTGCACTGCTGCTCGCGGCGAGTCCGGGCGGCAGTGCGGTGCTCAGCGTGGCGCTGATCTGCGTGCTGTTCTCGGTCGGATCGATTCATCCACTTGTGATGTCGCAGGCGCGAGCGATCATTCCACCGCATCGGCTTGGGCTCAGCCTTGGATTACTCAACAGCATGGTGTTTCTCGGCATCGCGCTGACGAGCAGTTGCTTTGGCTGGATCACCGAGCACGTGAGAGCGGCGGGGTTGACGAATCCGGCGCTGTACTCGCGGCTGTTCCTGTTCACCGCTGTTCCGCTGGCAGTGGGCACGGCGATCTATCGGTTCAGCCCGACGGCGCCGGCGCACCAGGACGACGCCTGATTATTTTGACCGGGGTTTTAAGGTGCCGCTCACGGCTTGGGTAGTGATTGCGCGAGGTTGATCAGATTCTGCGGCACCACGCGGATGATGCCGTTGCGCGGGCTGTCGATGTCCGCGATCAACATGAACGACAACGAGACGACCAGCGGCATGATCAGCAGAAACCTGACCTTCACCTTGCCGGTGCGCGACCCGTAGCCGACGAGCAGGTTACAGCCCAGTCCGATCAGGGTCATCAGCGTCCAGGCGGCAAACGGGATGCGGTTCCACCATGCAGCCTGCGTGTATCCCTGCGCGTTGATCACATCGTTCATTCCGGCGATCGCCAGCGCGGTGACGGGATTGGGTTGAGCAGCCGCACCGCTGCGGACTGCCGTCCACATGTCCGTTTGCAGTTGCGCCGTGGTCGCGTTGACCTGGGCGAGTTGTTGCAGGTCGCTGACCCGATAGTACTGAATGCGCTGGTCGAGATATTTCAGCAGGAGCGTGCGCGTGCTTGCCGCTTCTGAAGCGGGCAGCAGGTCCGCGCGGATGAACTCTGTCCCAATCGCGTTCGCTTCATCTTCTTCGTAATTCTTGCGCTGGTCGTAGCGGCCGACCGCCATCGAGAGACTGAAGCCGATTACCAGCGCAAGGAGCGTCAACGTAGCGGACTGGACTACGGCGAAGTCCTCGCGGGTCGCGTTATCGAGTGGCTTTTTGCCGCGTAACACGGCGGCGCCAAACCATGCGGCCAGCGACATCAGCACCATGTCGATCAGGAAGAGTTCAAGCGGATGATTGACGAATTGTTCCATTCAAAGCTCCGATTCAATTGGCAGTAGTCCGAGGAACCAGATGCCGATGCGTTTCATGCTGGACACTCCGGGCTCGTCGAGTTCTTTCACCGTGCCGTCCGGCGCGGTGTCGATCCACACGATCCGGCTCGCGCCGTTGGCGTCCGTACGTTCCTCGAGCCGCCACGCGATCTGGTCGAGCTTCGGTTCGAGCCCGTCCGCCACCTGCGCAGCGATTGCATCGCTCTCGCAGTAGACGCCAATTTCCGTATTGAGTGTGATTGACCTCGGGTCGAAATTCATCGAGCCGATGAAGATGCTCGTTCTGTCGAAGACGTAGGTTTTTGCATGCAGCGAGGCCTTCGACGAACCCAGCAGCGATTTCTTTTTCGCTGTCGGGTCTTCGGTTTCGGCAGGTTTCAGTTCGTACAGATGCACGCCCGCGTCCAGCAGATTCTTGCGGTAACGCTGGTAACCGGCGTGGACGGCCGCGACGTCGGTTGCCGCGAGCGAATTGGTCAGGATCGTCACGCGCACGCCGCGCGCCGTCTGCGCGCGCATCCACTCGACGCCCTTTTTGCCAGGCACGAAGTACGGCGAGATGATCAGCATCTGCCTGTCCGGCGTCACGCTGAGTGCATCGAACTGGGTCAGCAGATGACCCTGCGGATCGTCCGGCGAACGGGTGATCTTGGCCGGGTCGTCGTAGAGCAGCGTCGCCTTACCCCACGAAAACTCCGGATCGCGTGCAGCGACGAGTTTCGCGAGACGTTGCTTCGCCTGAACGACGTATGGCGAATCCTGCTGCGCGGCGATCGCTGCGGTCAGCTTCACGCGGTACATGGCCAGCGCATCGGGCGCCGCGGGATGACCGGTCAGGGATTCGATCGGATAGGCCGCGTCAGAATTCCAGAACTGGTCGAATGCACTGGAAACCCGATGCACGACGGGGCCGAACGTCAGCACGTCGAGATCGCCGAACGAGACGTCGCTGGACGCGCCGAAGTATTCGTCGCCGATATTGCGGCCGCCGAGTATCGCAGCCTGGTTGTCCGCGATCAGCGACTTGTTGTGCATGCGCCGGTTCACGCGGCCGAATTCGAGCGCCGTGCCGAGCGTCTTGAAGGTGCGGCTCGCCACCGGATTGAAGAGCCGCACCTGGATATTCGGGTGAGAGGCGATCGCGAGCAGAACCTTGTCGTCGGCGCCTGTTCCCAGATCGTCGAGCAGTACGCGAACTCTGACGCCCCGGTCGGCGGCCCTGAGTACGCCGTCGGCGAGCTGGCGCCCTGTGAGGTCGTCGTGCCAGATGTAGTACTGAAGGTCGAGCGTGCGGTCGGCCTGCCCGGTCAGTACGATGCGTGCGAGCAGCGCGTCGATGCCATCGGGCAGCAGGTGAAAGGCGCTCTGGTCCGGATGCCTGTGCACTTCCGGCATCAGCATCGTGCCGAGACGTGTGGTGTTCGTGTCTTCGAGCGCGTGTGTGGCGGTGCGATCTGCCTGCGGCGGCAGACTGACGCAGGCGGATAGAAACAGGACAAGGAAGACCGCGAGAGTGCTGCGAAGCATCGTCATCTTTTTTTTTGATTCCTTAATCGGGCCGGCCTGAGCATAACCGCCCGGTGCAGCGTCACACCGGTCAGACGCGGCGCGCGCCGGGCTTGCAACTGCGCATCCAGATGTTCAGGTGTAGCCGACATTAGAACCTGAACTTGACCTTGCCTTCAATCAGAACAGTGTCCCGGGCCGGAGCGGATCAACACGCGGGCGCCGGTCGCGCGAGATTACGGGCTGGGTTTGCCGCTCCCGGGCTGGCGCGGTAGAGTGACGGCCCGTGAGTGACCGAGGAATGGTATATCGCGCGAACCCGATGGAACCCTGGACGAAAATCATCCCCACGGCGGGTTCGTCAGTTGGGCAACGAAGGGCAATACGACCCTCGTGTTCGCCCGCCTCATTCAGGACGACAGGAAAGAGCCGGGCGCGGCTGGCGTTCGGGCACGCGACGCGTTCATGCGTGAACTGCCTTCGCTTGCGGGTGAGTAGCGGCGGAAGGCCGCGCACGACGGCGCAATTTCTATGCGATGTGCACAGCGAAGCCGGACTCGTCCGGAGCAATATCAGGCCGCAGCGTGAGTTCCGGGATGGTGTACGCCCCCGCGTTCTGTGGACGAAATGGTATCGGCGCGGTCTTCCCGATGTCATCCAGACGTTGTCCCAGCGCATCACAGATCTCTGGAAAGGCTGCAGCGTCAATCCGGCCTGTCCGATAGATCACGAACGGTGGCAGGACGTCGAAGCCGGGGTAATACAGAATCCCGTGCTGGATGGGAAAGAGCACATCATCCATTGGATCATTGATACCGCGCGGGCCGTAATGAGACTCCCATCCGCCCGCCGTGACGATCAGCATCGCCCGCTTTCCTGCCAGCGTGCCTTCGCCATACCGGTCGCCCCAGCGGGCGTCGGAGTGTTCTCCGACGCCATACCCGAAGCCATACGCATAGACGCGCTCTACCCAGCCTTTCAGGATCGCCGGCATCGAGAACCACCACAGCGGAAACTGCAGGATGACTGCATCCGCCCACATCAGCTTGTCCTGTTCGAGCGCGATGTCTTTGCTCTGCCGGCCATTCTCGAACGCACGCTGTGAGTCGAGAGCGGGATCGAAGCGCGCATCGGCCTGCCTGTCGAGACTGTCGTTTGCGTCGAGCGATGCTTTCCACTTCATCGCGTACAGGTCTGATACCTGCACGACGTGCCCCGCGTCCTCAAGCCGTTTGACCGAGAAATCCCTGAGCGAGCCATTCAATGATCTGGGCTCGGGATGAGCGTAGACAAGAAGAACATTCATGATTAAACCTCCGTTGCTGGAAGACAGCAGAGTAGGTCTGTAGCAGGTATATTGGAAATGAATATCCAATATTGCAGGTATTAACATGAATAATCTTCGAAGACTGGACCTCAACCTGCTGGTCACACTGGATGTCCTCCTTTCGGAACACAATGTGACCCGTGCGGCACAGCGTCTGAACTTCTCCCAACCATCGGTAAGCGTTCATCTCGCCAGGCTGCGGGACATTTTCGGAGACCCTCTGTTGCTGCCGGGGCCACGAGGAATGAGGCCCACCGCGAGGGCCGATGAGTTGCGCGAACCTTTGCGACAGGCACTTGATGCACTTGAGCGCGCGGTGTCGCCCGCAAGCCCTTTTGATCCAGCCGAGGCGAGTCATACGTGGCGTGTTGCCGCTGCCGACTATGGCGAATCGACGATCGTGCTGCCAGCTCTGATCGGACTTCGTTCGGCTGCGCCGGGTGCCCGGCTGGCGGTCCTTGAACTTGTTCCGTCACGCATAGCGAGGCAAGCGGAACAGGGGGAGATTGATCTTGCTTTTCACACCAGCGAGGGGGCTCCGTCCGGCTTGCGTCGCCGGGCGCTTTTTACGGAGCGCTATGTTCTGGCGGGCCGCGCGGGTCACCCGCGCCTGAAAAGACGACCCACGCTTTCGCAATTCTGCGAACTCGATCACGTGATCGTGTCGACGGATGGCGGCGGCTTTAGCGGTATCACGGATGAAGTGCTGTCAGAGGCCGGCCTGACGCGTCGGGTGGTGCTTTCCGTTCCGCACTTCCTGTTCATGATGTCGGTCCTCGCGAGCACAGACCTCGTGGCGATGGTACCTTCGCGCCTGGTCCGCGACACCAGCATGCTGCGGGTCGTCGAGCCACCTGTCGAGGTACCCGGCTACGAGATGGCCATGCTCTGGCATGAGCGCTCCCATCGCGACCCCGCGCATCAATGGCTGCGTGAGTACATCGCAGATTCGGTGTGATCCGTGCACAATGTGCGCATCCCTCCGTCTTCTATCGGCATAGTCGCGTCTGACCGCCGGGACGCGTTCAGGCGCAGCAGGCAGCGCCGGGTTGACCGGGGACGCGCTGTAAAACGGATGCCGCCACACGTATCGGGAATAGTCGTTATGACTGCATTGAGCCCTGCTGACGCGCTCACATACCCCGGATCTCTCCTTTCCGCGGACGGGCTTCTCGTGGCTTCGTATGATCTCGAGGAGGGCGGTGACGAAATTGAAGGATATCGCGCAGCCGCTCATCACCCGCGAATCCTGAACGCAAGCGCGTGTCCTTTCACGATTGATTACCGCGCGGCGTCCGCCATCCACGTCCTCAACGGGATGGGCGTGACGCTCGGCGACTCGATCATCGGGCTCACGGCGATTTCGGCCATAAAGAGCGCATTCCCCGATCTACGGTTCTCGCTATACCGGCCAGCCCGCGCACCGGAATACGTGCAGGAACTCTATGCCCTGGCAGGCGACCTGCTGTCGAACATCATCACGCTGCCGTGCTCTCACCATGAGCTCCCCGATGAGGCAACCGTGATCGATGTCGGCAATCACCTTTTCTGGCCGGACTTCACGACGCTGCCGATGATCGATTTTTTTCTGGGTGCGCTTGGCGTCGACGCGTCCGGCGTTCAGCCTCAAGAGAAGGCGAACCAGTGGCTCGCGGATATATCGCTGCCTGCCGTTCCCCGCAAGTGGCAGAATCAGCCCTACGTATTGCTTTGTTCAACGGCGAGCACACCGGTACGGAGCATTCCTCAACACATTCGCGCCGATCTCGTTGAACGGCTGATAGAACGATACGATCTCCCGGTGCTCGGCTTTGGGCCGGTGAATCACGCTCGATATATCGACGTGCTGCCCGAGTCGAGAGACACGGCTCACTTCCTCGCACTGGTTCGAGGCGCGCGCTTCGTGATGACTTGCGACACGGCCGCCGTTCACGTCGCAGCAGGCTTCAATGTTCCAACGACAGCGTTCTTTACGACGATCGCGCCAGAGCTGCGCGTGCGCGACTACCCGGCGTGCCACGCGGTCAAGCTCGAGTTGCCGCAGTTGCGCGGCATCCATGCGAGCAATCGGGACCGGGATATTGCGATGGTCGAGCAGGCTTTCAGCGCCGTGATCCGCGAGGCGCTTCCTCTGCCTGACCTGGCTTAGGCGATGGCGCGTGAGCAACGCGACCAGATAGCCATTTACACCCAGCCTGCAGATCACGCGGGTCGCCCGCCCGCGACAATGTAACCAGGCCGATCGCGCGGATGCACGCACCGATGCTGCGCAGGGAAGTGGCGGCGCGTGCGCGGCAGGCAACGTTCGGCGGAATCATGGCGCGTTACCGTTGCACTTGAAGCCGCGTCACGCGACGGACGTGTCGCAGCGGCATTCGTCTGATGAGGGTGCGTTGATGAGTACGCTAGCCGGTTTGACACGTCGCCATCGGGGCTGGGCCATCGGAATGGCGGCGACGTTACTCATAGCGGGTGCGCACGCAAGACCTGCGTGCCCGGAGCTTGTGACGACACCTGCCGGGAGTGTATTCAACGTGGCCGCGCTGATCGCGGACAACGGCTCGCCGGAAGCGGGGCTCGCCAAAATACGCTCAGCATTGGCAAAAATCGATGCAGGTGGCGGCTGCCGCATCTTCAGCGATATCGCCGCGTGCGAAGAGACCGTCGCGCTCGCGAAAAGGACGGCGGCCGCGCTGGAGAAATGCGCGGCGCCCGTTCCGCGCAACGGGCACGCTCAAACGAATGACACGAAACGGCCTGCGGAGGAAACAGAGAATGATCTGACTCCGCGCCAATAGCGGATTGCAGGCGTGTCCGCCTGCGCTTCAGTCACTTTGTGCGTTCCCACACGACCTTCGCCGACCCATATCCAAAGCTACCCGGCGTGACATAGGTTAATCGGGTGCCTACCAGCGTGAACGGCCGCTGCTGGACGTCGCCGTCCCAATTCGGAAATGTGCTTCTTTGAATGTGAAAAACAATCACGTGTCCGGCAGGGTCGACTGTGTAGGTTCCGAAATGCGCGACGTTACCCTCGACGATTTTCTGGTTCATCTCGGATGTTCCCGACAGGCGGCTACCCGATGTGAACTTTGGCAGATCGGCACGAACCCCGACCAGAACATAGTGGCCGTCGCTGCCAAATATCAGTTGCCCCTCAGGATGGGGGCCCAGCAATTCCATGTCGCTTCCACTCCTCGACACGGTCAACGAGACCAGTGACCACGATCCGACAATGTCCGCTGCTGTCTGGGCGAGCACATCGGGTGACGAGAAACAGAGTGCAACGACGACCATTGCCCAGGCAGGCAAGATTTTGAATATGGATCGCATGGTGGTCTCCAGCACGTGGGAGCATATTGGGCCGCGCAGGGCGGGTGAGTGGATCGTATTCTTGTGATGCCACTGCGAATGCCGCCGGCCTCTTCAATCAGGTGGTCAAGGCACAGACGTCGCAGCGTTGGTGTGGCCGATGCCTGGATGAAATGCGTACATAACTGCTTGAAAGCCGAGATGTCGTTGTGGTGTTTCACCAGCGCGACACGCAGACCTTCCATCGCGAACAGGCGCGCCGCCGTGCACCCGGCGAGACCGGCACCGGCGACGATGACGTCAAAACTGTCACCCACCGGCGCGCTCACCGGCAGTGCTTCGCCATCGGTGACTCTGGTGCTCTTCACGCTGGCCCCTGCTCGAAGTGAAATCGGCACGGAAAGAGAACTGCATTTCAGCAATCAGTATATGCGGCAGTTGTTGCGTGAACTACCGTCACCGTGGGCGCGCTGCTATCGATAGACGAACGACGGAGGGCGATCGCGAATGCACAACGGCGGTTAGTTGCCGACGGTGCCTGGCGACACCCAGTCTTCGACGGGAATACGCGGTAGTTCGACGATGTCGGACGTCCATGCGTATGAGCTCGCGTGCATGCGACTCACCCGATGAAGCTTCGGCGCGTCGATCCGGCATCGCGCGGCATCGATCACGGCGTCGGTCCCGCGTCCAGCCGTACCGGATGACCATGAGATGAGCTTCGCTGAAAAAAGTGCTATTCGTTAGAGGAACGCGCAAGATGGCGGCAGTGGCCGTGCGACGCTGCGAGCCGGATGAGGAGCTTTCCATGACGAACCGACGTGTGCGATTGACTCAGTCGCTAGTCATTCTTCTCGGTGTTTTGCTGGTCGATCTCATTGCGGGCACGTCGGTCGTGGCACAGGCAGCGCGACCGATCCGGATTGGCGTGCCTGCGGCGATCCAGCTACAGGTTGGCCGCGACGCCGTGGACGCCGTGCAGATGGCGATCGACGAGATCAACACGAAGGGTGGCGTACTCGGCCGGAAACTGGAAATGGTCGTTGCCGATGAAACGGAAAACCCGGAACAAGGCATCAGCGCGATCCGGAAGCTAACCGCCGATGACAAGGTCGATGTACTGATCGGTGGTTATTCGAGCGGCGTGGCGCTTGCGGAAATGCCGCACGTCGCGCAGTCGAAGACGATCTATCTCGGCATCGGCGCCGCTTCGCCCTCGATCACGGCGAAAGTGAAGAGCGACTACGCCAGCTACAAATATTTCTTCCGCGTGAATCCCGTCAACTCCATACACCTGGCAGAGGGCCTCGTCGATTTTGTCGCTGGGACACTCAAAGGCGAGCTGGCGTATTCCCGCGTCGCCATCGTCGGAGAAAACGCCAGATGGGCGCAGGACATCGTGCCGACCCTGAAGACGGGCATCGCCGCGGCCGGAATCGAAGTGCGCATGACCGAATTATTCGACGCACAGACCACCGATTTTTCGCCACTGTTTTCCAAAGCCAGAGAGAGCGGCGCGCAATTCATGGTGGTTCTCCTGTCTCACACATCGAGCGATACCTTCGTGAAGCAGTGGTACGACGCGCGTGTCCCGCTGTTGATGGGTGGCATCGACACGAAGAGTCAGGATGCCGACTTCTACCAGCGGCTCGGTGGCAAATCGATCGGCGAGTTTACGACGGCTAGCGCGGTGCGCGCGCCGGTGACGCCCAAAACCATTCCGTTCTGGGATGCATTCCTCGGTCGCTACCATCGGGCGCCGGTGTACACCGCCCCGGGCGCGTACGATGCCACGTACATCTACGCCGAGGCCGTGGAGCGCGCCAGCAGCACGAGCGCTGAAGCGCTGATCCCGCAACTGGAGAAAACAGATCATGTGGGTGTTGTCGGACGCGTGACCTTCGACGAGGCGCACGATGTGCGCGCTGGCCCGGGATATGTGAATGTGCGGTTCTCGCAATGGCAGGACAACGGAACGCGCGCGATTGTGTGGCCGAAGGATTTGCGTACCGGAAGGTTGATCATGCCACCGTGGATGAGGCAGTAGCCGTTGCCGGCCGCCGTGACCGAAATCCTTATCTACGGGGCTGTGACCGGTTCCATCTACGCGATGCTCGCCGTGGGGTTCACGCTTGTCTTCGGGGTGGCGCGCACGCTAAATCTGGCGCACGGCTCGTTCTATGCTCTGGGCGCCTATGCGACGTACTTCCTGACCGCCCGTTTCAACATGCCACTGATTGTCGCGGCCCTGCTGGCAGTGCTCTTCGTCGCGGGTTTTGGTGTCAGTCTTGAGCGGATCTTGATCCGTCCGTTGCGCCATTCAGGTCTTGCCGTTCTGATGATCACGCTCGCGACGTCGCTGGTCGTGGAGCAACTGCTCTTTCTCGGCTTCGGTTCCGAGTACCGCAATGTGTCGGGTTTCGTCGCGGGCAAGGTGGCGATCGCCGGGGTGGACGTGAGCGCGCAGCGCCTGCTTGCTCTCGCCGTGAGTTGTGCGTTGCTGTCAATGTTGTGGGTCTTTATTCATGGAACCCGGTTGGGTTCAGCGATCCTCGCACTTTCTGGCGACAATGAAGCGGCCCAGTACATGGGCATCCCCGGCGACCGGGTCTTCGCGCTGGTGATGGGCATGTCGGCCGCGCTTGCGGCCATTGCGGGCGTGCTGGCCGCGCCATTTCTCACTGTGCAGCCGGGTATGGGTCTCCTGCCCATGGTCAAGGCTTTTTCCATCGTGATCGTCGGCGGGCTGGGGTCGATTCGAGGGAGCATTCTGGCAGCACTGATGCTGGGCTACGCCGAGACCATCGTTGCGTATGCATTCTCCGCTTCATGGACTGAACTGGTGTCCCTCGCCGCCGTGTTTCTCACGCTCATATTCAGGCCCGCTGGCATGTTCGGAAAGCCGACTTTCTGAGGAGATCAGTATGCTGAGGCGGCACGCGAACGCTGTGGGCGCGACCGGCGCCATCGTTGTACTGATCGTCCTGCCATTCATTTTCCCGAGCCGCTATTTTCTCGGCGTACTGACGCTTGGCGCGATCTACGGCATATGGGCCGCGAGCTGGGATTTCATGTCCGGCCTGACCGGCCGCGAAAATTTCGGTCACGCGCTGTTCATCGGCACCGGTGCCTATGCCGCGGGGTTTCTCAACACAGTCTGGCTCGCAAACCCGTGGCTCAGTCTGCCGGCCGCAGTCGCAGTCGCGGTGGCGTTCAGCGTGGCCGTGGGCGTGCCGACATTGCGCCTGAGCGGACCGTATTTTGCGTTAGCCACGCTCGCTGCTGCGGCGATCATGCAGCGCGTTACGCTGATCTTCTGGACATATACAGGCGGCGAAGATGGCATCCAGGGCATTGCTCCGCTGCTGCAGTCTCCGCTTGCGTTTTACTATCTGGCCCTGTTCTGTCTGGCAGCGGTCGTCGCCACATTGCTCGCGATCGCACGTTCGCGATGGGGATTGATCCTTCGGGCGATTCGCGGCGATGAAGCAGCCTGCCTCGCAAGCGGACACAGCACCACCTTCTACAAGATCGCCGCCTTCGCGATCAGCGCTGCGCCCGCTGGTCTCGGTGGAGCACTGTATGCGCACTATCAGTTGCAGGTCAGCCCGCAACTCTTTTCCGTGTTCGTTTCGGTTCTGATCATCACGATGGCGTACGTGGGCGGAATCGGCTCGATTTACGGCGCTGCAGGCGCCGCGATTTTGCTGACCGTTCTGACGGAGCTGTTACGCGGCGTAGGGGAGTTCCGGTTGCTTGCGTACAGCCTGGTGCTGATTTTCGTCGTATTCCTCAGACCAGACGGGCTCGTTGCCCCGCTTTGGCGGTCGATGCGCGGAGCCCGTGAATGACAGCGCTACTGGATGCGAAGGGATTGTGCAAAGGCTTCGGGGGTGTTCACGCGGTCAGGAATGTTTCCTTTGTCATCTCGACCGGCGAAATCACGGCGATCCTTGGTCCAAACGGGGCAGGCAAGACGACGCTATTCAATCTGCTGACCGGATTCATGACGGCCGACCGCGGCGAAGTCCACTTCAATGGAAGCCGTCTGACGGGATTGGCGCCCGACCGGATCGTCAACCTTGGCTGCGCCCGGACATTTCAGCTATGTCGCCCGTTTGCCGGGATGAGCGTCGAGGAGAACGTCATGGTCGGCTGTCTCGCGCCCAGAGTCCGCTGCAGGAAAATGCCACGCAGGCGTGCCCTGGAAATTATCGAGCGTGTCGGCCTCGAGGGCAAAGCATCGCTGCAGACGCATGCGTTGTCGCATGGCGATCTGCGTCGACTCGAAATCGCACGAGCACTCGCCACAGAGCCGCGTCTGCTGCTACTGGACGAGCCGTTCGCAGGTCTCGGTGCCAGCGAAGCCGGGAACCTGGCTGCATTGATCCATCAGTTGCATGGCAGTCACGAACTGACCGTGTTGATGATCGAGCACAGGTTGCGGGAACTGATGCAACTGGCGAGCCGTGTGATCGTCATGAATTTCGGCGAGATCATCGCGGACGGCGAGCCCGCTCGCGTGGTGCTGCAACCGCAGGTTGTCGCCGCTTATATCGGCACACCGGAGGATGCTTATGCCTCTGCTCGACGTACAGAATCTTGAGGTGCGGTACGGCAAAGCCGTCGTCCTCGAGCGCGTCTCGCTTCAGGTCGCCGCATGTGAACTGGTGGGCGTGATCGGTTCCAACGGGGCGGGCAAGACCACGCTGTTGCGTGCCATTTCCCGCGTGCTCGCGAGCACCGGCACCGTGAGGTTCGACGGAAAAGATCTGGCCGGCATGCCGGCGTACAAGGTGGTAGCAGAGGGCATCTGCCATTGCCCGGAGGGTCGGCATCTATTCCAGGAATTGACGGCAGAGAAGAACCTGCGACTCGGCGCTTACTTGCGGGCAGACCGTGGCGGGATCGAGTCCGACCTTGAACGTGTCTTTGGCCTCTTTCCAGCCTTGCGCGAAAGACGGTCGCAGCAGGCGGGGACGCTTTCGGGCGGCGAGCAGCAGATGGTGGCCGTTGGACGGGCATTGATGGGCAAACCGAAGCTGCTGGTGCTGGACGAGCCTTCGGTCGGTCTGGCACTCCGCCTGAAGGCAACAATCTTCAATGCCATCGATGACATCAGGCGCGCGGGGACGGCCGTTCTGCTGGTCGAGCAGGATGCACTTTCGACGCTCCGCATTGCCGATCGCGTCTACGTACTGGAACGGGGGCACATCGTGCGTGAGGGGACTGGCCGGGAGCTCCTGGACGATAGCGATATTCAGCGCTTCTATCTTGGGGTGTGATGTTCAATATAGAGCGTTGAGAAGCGGTCAATCTGATTTGGCATCCGCCGTCCCGGAACCTAGAATTCCCAGAGGAAGCGCAGTCACCGACGAGCGGGTCACGCGGCCTGATCCGCCATATCGTCCAGCAGCTGACAAAACTCCAGGCCAGAGACATCCGGAATGCTGCCTGACACCCGATACGCCCGCAGCGGCGGAGTCAACGTCGCATATCAAGTGCTCGGGAAAGGACCGCCTGACCTGGTGGTTGTGCCGGGCTGGGTGTCCAATATCGATCTCTCCTGGGAAGAACCTGCGTTCGCGCGGTTCCTGACCCGGCTCTCGTCCTTTTCGCGTGTGATCCTGTTCGACAAGCGAGGGACCGGGTTGTCCGATCGCGTCGCCGATATGCCGAGCCTCGAGGTACGGATGGACGATGTGTGGGCCGTCATGCGCGCAGTCGGATCAGAGGTCGCAGCGCTACTCGGGTACTCCGAAGGCGGGACCATGTGTGCGCTGTTTGCCGCGACGTACCCCGCTCGAACGTCGGCGCTCATCATGGCCGGCGCATTTCCACGCCGCAGATGGGCGCCTGACTACCCCTGGGGGCAAACCGATGCGCAGATCCAGCACGCGCTCGATCTGATTCAGCGCGAGTGGGGTGGGCCGGTCAATATCGATGCGCATGCTCCCAGCATGGCGCAAGACGAGCGATTCCGCCAATGGTGGGCCCGCAGGCTGCGGGCCAGTGCCAGCCCCGCGGCCGCCATGACGCTGCTGCGAATGAACGCGGAAATCGACATCAGGCATGTGCTGCCGAGTATCCGTGTACCTACGCTGATCCTCCACGGCGTACGTGATGGCGTAGTCGATCCCGGCACGGCGCGGTATCTGGCGTCACGAATACCCGGCGCGAAGCTCGTCGAACTGAATGGCGCCGATCACATTCCGTGGGGCGATAACGGCGATGCCATCCTCGACGAAGTGGAGGACTTCCTGACCGGTGTGCGGCACAGCCCTGAATATGATCGTGTACTGGCCACGATTCTTTTTACTGACATTGTAGGTTCCACCGATAAAGCCGTCAGCCTGGGGGATCGCCGCTGGAGCGACCTGCTTGAATGCCATCACGCTTCGGTCCGCCGCGAGCTTGAGCGATTCCGTGGCCGTGAGATCGGCACGACGGGAGACGGCTTTCTTGCCGCGTTTGACGGCCCGGCACGGGCTGTGCGCTGCGCCTGTGCCATTTCTGACAACATGCAGTCGCTTGGACTCGAGGTTCGGGCCGGGTTGCATACAGGAGAGTGCGAGGTCATGGGTGACGCCCTTGGCGGAATAGCCATCCATATCGGCGCGCGTGTCGCAGCCCTTGCTCAGCCGGGCGAAGTGCTGGTGTCGGCGACCGTAAAGGATCTGGTTGCAGGATCCGCGTTGTCATTTCATGACCGCGGAGTCCACGCTCTGAAGGGCGTTCCAGGTGACTGGCGGCTCTTTGCGGTAGAACGATAGACGATGGCGCGGCTGCGCGCCGACGTCGTAACGGAAGCAACGCTCGCTTATGCATGTTCTTTTCGTCGCGCCAGGTGGTCTGTTTCGCAACGGTGTCGCGCGTCTTCTCACCGACTTGGCCACCGGCGTGGAGGTGCGATGCGCCGACTACGCTACGCGCGCCTACGAACGCGGATCTCCTCTCGATCTGCTCGTGCTGGATGGCGACTCCATTCAGGAAGCGCTTGAAACAGCAACTGCGACGCGACGTATGCAACCGGCCTTGCCGATCGTCGCCGTGTTGACGACGATCGATTCGCAGACCGTCGCGGATTTCACTGCGGCTGGCGTGAGTGGCTGCGTCGGCAAATCGGAATCCGCGGATGCGCTCATGGATGCGCTGCGTCTGGCGCTTGCAGGCTGTCGATATCTGCCACAGGCATTGCATGCCTTTGAAACCAGCGTCGATTCTCCGGCCACACAAAAAACGCCTGTCCCCGATGCCGCGCCTCAAGCCAGTCCCTGCACGCTCACGCCTCGTCAGGTTGAAGTGTTAGCCCTCGCGGTGCGCGGAGAGTCCAATAAAGCGATTGCGCGGCGGCTTGATATTGCGGAAGGGACGGTAAAAGTACACTTGTACACGGTGTACAAGGCGCTCAAGGTCTGCAGCCGAAGCCAGGCGAGTATTGCCGCTGCGCGGTTGCCGGAAGTCGGCGAGGCACAGATTCATCACGCGCTGGACGGACAGCTTTCACTGCCACGACTGTTCGCCAGCATGACGCCCATTCGCTTCAAGGCTGGCGAGGTGCTGTTTCACAAGCATGCTCAGAGCGACGCGCTCTACTACGTTGTGCGCGGGACCGTCAGTCTGCAGGAGATCGGCATCGAAGTAGGGCCTGGCACGATGCTGGGCGAGATCGGTCTGTTTTCTCCCGACCATCGTCGCACGTGCACGGCGCGCTGCCAGAGCGACTGTGAACTGCTTTCAGCCTCGGCGGCGCACGCAATGCGCCTCTATTATCAGGACCCGGAGTTTGCAACGTACCTGATTCACCTCATCACCCGCAGGATGGGGGCCAACAACCTGCGGTCGAAGAACTGATATGGGCTGGCGACGGCCTTTCGCGTCAATCGGCCCTCGTGTCGCATCTGCCAGCCGGTGAAGCTTCAGTGGACTCAACGGCTCCCTCTGAAGAGTTTCTGCATCTGTGCTGCTTCACCGTCGGATTTCGAGTGGACCAGGTCTTGATAGACATCTGCGCGGCTTTTTCCATAAGGAACGGAAGCGCTGCCCGACATGGAGTGTGTGGAGAAGTCCGGACCCTCCGAATTGATCACGCTCTCCGACGTTAAGGAAGAGGGATTCGTGGCAGTCTCTGCCGCATTTGCCTGCCAGGTGGACATACAGATCGCTCCACCGATAATGACCAATGCTGTTTTCATGTGAGTCTCCTTGCGAAACATGGGCGCATGTACGTCCGCGCCAGAGGTCGTGCGAAAGCACGACCGAAGAGAACCAGATTTAACTTAGCGTACCGAATTAAAAAGTATCCGTCGCGACGATCCGGGGAAGGTGAAAGCCGGCTGGATGAAAACCAGTATGGCGCGCGGGCGCGCCTATTCCTATATCACTTTCGTGATAGACGCGCCCGCAATCCGCCTGATGCCGGGAACTTGTGCCGCAACGCAACCCGCACGGCCACCTGATTGCCCGTCGACGACGGCGCCTGTACGCCAGGAATAAACGCGTCGTCCAGAATCGAGTGTGTCGAGTCGCCCGTGACCTTCTGATATTCGCCCTGCACGTAGACGTCGGTGCGCTTTGAGAGGTTGTAGTCCGCCATCAAGCCGAACGAGTGAATCTTCGGCTTCACGTTACCGGTGGATGCATCGTAGTTTTCCATCGTGTACACGTACTGCGCGCCGACCAAACGCGAATGAGGCTGTTCCCTGGATAAACGTGATTTTTTCGAATGTTTGTCCCGCAAATTATTCGCTTGTGGCGATGTGTCGCGGGGAGAAAAATTCCGTCCATGCACCATCGGCATGAAGTTCATAGCCGACGGCAATGCGGCTAACGCGTTTTTTCGCACCACGCCTGTCAGGAGACAACCATGAGACTCGATCGCAATTTTGCTAACGGCCGGTTTATCGAACCGGCGAGTGACGAGCTCATCGCCGTCTACAACCCGGCCACCGAAGCGCTGATCGCCCACGTAACCGGCGCCACACAAGCCGAAGCCGTCGCAGCGGTCGACGTTGCCGCAGCAGCACAAAAAGGCTGGCGCAAACTGCCGTCGGCGGAGCGCGCGGTCTACCTGCACAAGCTCGCCGACGCGCTGACCGAATGCGCACCCGCTATCGGCGCGGCGCTCGCGCTGGAGTCGGGCAAGAGCCTCGCCGACGCCACGAACGAAGCAATCTACGCCGGCCAGATCACCCGCTATCACGCCGAATGGGCGCGCCGCATCGAAGGCGAAGTGATTCCGAGCGATACGCCCGACGAAAACCTGGTGCTGCATCGCGAGCCGATCGGCGTCGTCGCGTGCCTGATTCCGTTCAACTACCCGGTCTATACGTTCATGCGCAAGGTTGCGCCTGCGCTGATTGCCGGTAATACGGTGGTTGTCCGTCCGAGCAACAACACACCGACCTCCGCGTTCGAAATCGCGAAGGCGGTAGAGAAGGCCGGATTTCCGGCTGGCGTCGTGAACATTCTCGCGATGAATCATGCAACCGCCGAAGCGCTCTGCACCCATCCGGCGGTCGGCATGATCACGCTGACGGGCAGCGTCGGCGCAGGCCGCAAGGTGCTCGAATACTGCAAGGCGAATATCGCGAAGCCTTCGCTGGAACTGGGCGGCAAGACGCCCGCGATCATCGAGGCGGATGCTGACCTGGAGAAGGCGGCGCGCGATCTGGTTGCATCCAAAACTACCCATTGCGGCCAGCTTTGCACGGCGATCGAACGTGTCTACGTGCAGGAGAGCGTGCATGACCGTTTCGTCGCATTGCTGAAGAAGCACATGAGCGCCGTGGAGACGGGTGATCGCAGCGAGCAGCCGACGCTGATGGGGCCGCTCGTCAACGAAGCGTCACGCCAGTCGATTCACGCGATGGTCGAACGCGCTGTTGCTGCGGGCGCCACGGTCGAAACCGGCGGCAAGGTGCCGCAAGGGAAGGGTTTCTTCTATCCGCCTACGTTGCTGTCGAACTGCCGGCAGGACATGGAGATCATCCAGGAAGAAACCTTCGGTCCGATCATGCCGGTCGTCAGATACCGCACGCTCGACGAAGCGCTGGAAATGGCCAACGACCATCAGTTCGGCTTGTCGTCGGTGCTCTACACCGAGAACTACCGGAGCGCGATGAAGATCGCCAACGGCATCGAAGCGGGCGAGTTGTACGTGAACCGCACGCCGGCCGATCCGTATCAGGGGTTCCACGCGGGCTGGAAGCGTTCCGGCCTCGGCGGCGACGACGGCAAGCACGGCATGCTCGAATTCACGCAGACCCGCCTCGTGGTCATGAAGTACTGAAGCAGTACCGGCGCGCGTTGCAAACCTTAATGCGGCGCGCGCCTTCCTTAAGCCTGCAGAACGTGCAAGCACGCTGCATCCATAACAAAACATATTGGAGACCCGGCACACCGGAACATCGGCGTTGCGTGTCTCTCAGGAGCGCTCAAGTGTCATCTCAACCCGTTCGAACCGCTGCATCGCTCGCCTCAGGCGACCCCGCCGCGCTGCAAGACAGCGCATCCCAACGCTATGTGCAGCTGATGTTGCTGGTGCTCGCCGCCGGCGCCATCTATCCGATTCTCTATCTGCGGCAGGTCTATCAGCCGACGATGCTGGAAGTGTTCCACATCACCGATAGCCAGCTCGGCTACCTGTATTCGTCGCTGGGCACGATTTTTCTGCTGAGTTACCTGCCGAGCGGCTGGCTCGCGGACCGCATCGCACCGCGTCTGCTGATCTGTTTTTCACTGATCGCCACCGGTGTGCTGGGTCTCTGGTATTCGACCGCACCGTCGTTCAATGTGTTGATGGTGATCTTCGGCGGCTGGGGGCTGACGACCGGCCTGACGTTCTGGGCCGCCGTCATCAAGCGCGTGGCGATGATCGCCGGTACGCGTGAGCAGGGCCGCTTTTTCGGTTTGCTCGACGGCGGGCGCGGTCTGATCGAAGCGATGCTCGCAACGATCGCGATCACGCTGTTCGCCTGGTTCACACAAACGAAGGGCGAGCCGGTCGCAGCCGGCTTCAAGCTGGTGGTCTACATGTATGCGTTTCTTTGTGTCGCGCTCGGCGTCGTGCTCGCGCTGGTCAAGGATCCGCAAGGCGCTAGCGACGCAGCCGCCAGTCGCACCGCACGCAAACGCAGCAACGTGCTGGTCGATCTGAAAACGCTCGCGACGATTCCCGAGTTGTGGCTGGTTGCCGCGATTGTGTTCTGCGGCTATCAGGTGTTCTGGGCGACTTACAGCTTTTCCGCCTATCTGCACGAAGGCGAGATCGGTCTCACTGTGGTGATGGCCGGCACGATCACCACGCTCAAGCTGTGGATGCGGCCTGTCGGCGGTATCGGCGGCGGCTTTCTCGGCGACCGTTACTCGAAGGTCTCGGTGCTGGTTATCGCGCTGTTCCTCGCCGCGTTGTCGTTGCTCGGACTGATGGCGGCGCCGCGTATTTCCAGCCACGTGCTGCTGGTGTTCCTCGTGCTGTTCATCGGCATTCTGACTTACGCGATTCGCGGCCTGTACTGGTCGCTGCTCGATCGCTGCAACATCCCGGTTGAAACGATGGGTCTCGCGATCGGCCTCATCTCGGTGCTCGGCTATTCGCCGGACGTGTTCCTGCCGCTGATCAACGGCTATCTGACGCAGAATTTTCCGGGCGTCTTTGGTTACCAGCTGTACTTCGGTTATGTGGCTGGAATGGCGGCGCTCGGCGGCTTCGCCGGCCTCGCGCTGCGCAACATGCTTAACAGGAAAGAGGGTGCGTAAATGAAAGTTGTCTCGCTCGAAACGCATATCGTTGCCGTTCCGCCACCGCATCTCGGCGGCATGTACTGGATCTTCGTCAAGCTGAAGACCGATTGCGGCATCGAAGGCGTCGGTGAAATCTATTCGGCGACGTTCCATCCGAAGGCGATGACGCACATCATCGACGATGTATTCAGCCGCTATCTGCTGGATAAGGATCCGCACCACATCGAGCGGTTCTGGCGCGAAGCGTATTCGAGCGGTTTCACGCAACGTCCCGATCTGACGATGATGGGCGTGGTCAGCGGGCTGGAAATGGCGTGCTGGGACATCATCGGTAAAGCGGCGAACAAGCCGGTGTATGAACTGCTCGGTGGCATGGTGAATTCGCGCCTGCGCTCATACACGTATCTGTATCCAGAGAACAGCCGCGGCGAGTACGACTACGACGATCCTGATCTCGCCGCCGAATGCGCCGCTGAGAACGTCAAGCGCGGCTTCACCGCGGTGAAGTTCGATCCGGCGGGTCCGTACACGGCGTACTCGGGGCATCAGCTGTCGCTCGAAGTGCTGGACCGTTGCGAAACGTTCTGCCGCAAGGTGCGCGAAGCGGTCGGCAGCAAGGCCGATCTGCTGTTCGGCACGCATGGGCAGATGGTGCCGTCGTCCGCGATCCGGCTTGCGAAGCGGCTCGAAAAATACGATCCGCTGTGGTTCGAAGAGCCGGTGCCGCCGGGGCAGGAAGGCGCGATGGCGCAAGTCGCGCAGCACACCAGCATTCCAGTCGCCGCCGGTGAGCGCCTGACCACGAAGTACGAATTCTTCAAGCTGCTCGAAGCAGGCGCTGCGTCGATTCTGCAACTGAACGTAGCGCGCGTCGGCGGTCTGCTCGAAGCGAAGAAGGTCGCGGCACTCGCCGAGGTGTACTACGCGCAGATCGCCCCGCATCTGTACAACGGCCCGATTGGTGCTGCCGCGAGTATTCAGCTGGCCGCCTGCACGCCGAACTTCCTGATCCAGGAGAGCATTGGTACGTGGGATGGCTTCCATTCGGCGGTGTTGATGAAGCCGATTCAATGGGAAGACGGCTACATCATTCCGTCGCAAGAGCCGGGTCTTGGTGTCGAGCTGAACATGGACGTGGTGCGCCAGCACACACCGTACACCGGCGAGCGTCTGCATCTGCAAATGGCTGCCCGGCCCGCCGACGTGAAAGACCTCGCGCCGGCCAAGGGTTGAAATTCGATTTTCGCATTCACTGGATTGAGCGCCGTCGGGCGACATAGAGCATGAACTACGATTACATCATCGTCGGCGCGGGTTCGGCGGGCTGCATTCTCGCCAATCGCCTGTCGGCGTCCGGCCAATATTCGGTGCTGCTGCTCGAAGCGGGCGGCAAGGACGACTCGTTCTGGTTCAGGATCCCAGTCGGTTTCACTAAGACGTACTACAACGAAACCTATAACTGGATGTACTACAGCGAGCCCGAAAAGGAACTCGACAGCCGGCCGATCTATTGCCCGCGCGGCAAGGTGCAGGGCGGCTCCGGCTCGATCAACGCGATGATCTACGTGCGCGGCCAGCCGCACGATTTCGACGACTGGGCGGCAGCGGGCAACAAGGGCTGGGCATTCCGCGACGTGCTGCCGTATTTCCGCAGGCTCGAATCGCATCCGCTCGGCAACACCGAATATCACGGTGCCGACGGCCCGATCCGCATTTCGCCGATGAAAGATGCGGTGCATCCGATTTGCCACGTGTTTCTGAACGGCTGCGACCAGGCGGGCTACAGGCGTAGCGACGATTTCAACGGCGCACAGTTCGAAGGCGCCGGCATCTACGACGTGAATACGCGCAACGGTCAGCGCTCGTCGAGCAGCTTCGAGTATCTGCATCCGGTGCTGACGCGCAGGAATCTGACCGTCGAGTGTGACGTGCTGGCGAGTCGCGTACTGTTCGACGGCAACCAGCGCGCGATCGGCGTGACAGTCACGCAGAATGGCAGCACGCGTCAGTTCATGGCGAATCGCGAGGTGATCCTGTCTGCGGGCGCGGTCGATTCGCCGAAGCTGCTGCAACTCTCAGGCGTTGGCGATAGCGCATTGCTCGCGAAGCATCGCATCGCGCTGGTCAAGGACCTGCCCGCGGTCGGCCAGAACCTGCAGGACCATTTGTGCGTGAGCTTCTACTATCGCGCGAACATCAAGACGCTCAATGACGAAATGCGTCCGTTGCTCGGCAAGCTGAAACTTGGTTTGCAGTATCTGCTGACGCGTAAAGGGCCGCTCGCGATGAGCGTGAACCAGTCGGGCGGATTCTTCAAGGGCAACGATCGGGAAGCGCAGCCGAACCTGCAGCTTTACTTCAATCCGCTGTCGTACCGGATTCCGAAGAGCAACAAGGCGAGCCTTGAACCCGAGCCGTATTCGGGCTTCCTGCTGGCGTTCAATCCGTGCAGACCGACCAGCCGTGGATCGATCGAGATTGCGTCCAACCGGGTTGAAGATGCCGCGAAAATCCGGATCAACGCGCTGACAACCGAAAAGGACATCGACGATGTAATCCAGGGTTGCGAACTGGTGCGCAAGGTCATGGCCGCGCCCGCGCTGAAGGCGATCACGGTCGAGGAAATCTCGCCAGGACCGCAGGTGAATACACGCGAAGGCTTCCTGCAATACTTCCGCGAGCAGTCCGGTTCGATCTATCACCTGTGCGGCTCGTGTGCGATGGGCGACGATCCGCGCACGTCGGTGGTGGACGCACGTTTGCGGGTGCACGGTATCCGCGGCCTGCGCGTGGTCGATGCGTCGATCTTCCCGAACATCACATCCGGCAATATCAATGCGCCGACGATGATGGTGGCGGAGAAGGGCGCCGCGATGATTCTCGAAGACGCGCAGGTAGAGGCGTTTCTTAAAATCGATGCAAAGGAGCTGGCTGCCGCGGCCTGATGATCAAGGCATAGCCGTCAGGTAAGCTGGAAACCGCGCGGATGCAATGCTATCGGCGCGGTTTTTTTGCGCCGGAGGCATCGCATCGGCGCACATTCATAGCGCAGTCTGAATCAGGGCGCGTCGTTTAGCGGCGCCGATTCCGACGAATCGAGCGCGCGTTCCGTCAGCCAGATTTCCTGTTGCAGCCAGTCGCGAAACAGCGCGACGTGGGGCAGGTCGTCCTGCTCCGCGCGCGTCACGAGCCAGTAGGACTGGTGGCCGTCGACGTGCACATTCAGCACCTGCACCAACTGGCCTTCCGCCAGTTCGCGCCCGATCATGTGACGATCGGCAATCGTCACGCCGAGGCCGTCGACTGCCGCGCGAATCGCGTGATCGAGCAGATCGAATTCGTAGCCGCCGCGCGTATCGACGTTGTCGATGCCGGCGGCCTTCAGCCAGTGCTGCCAGGTCAGATACCGCTGATCGGCGCTCGCCAGCACGTGCAACAGCGTGAACTGATTCAGATCGATCGCCGTGCGTCCCGTCTGGCGCGCCAGCAGCGTCGGCGCGCACACGGCGACGTGACGTTCGTTCATCAACAGGCGGTTGTCGAAACCTTCCCACTCACCGTTGCCGAAGCGGATCGCGCAGTCAAGGACGCCCGATTCGGCGAGATTGTCGTCGACCCGCGTCGACAGGCTCAATTCGAGGTGCGGATGCGCGTCGCGCAGACGACCCAGACGCGGCATCAGCCAGCGGCTCGTGAACGTGGGCGGCGCATTGATGCGCAGCCGGTTGCGATGGGTCTTTTCCTGAAGACTGCGCACCGTCAGTTCTATACGGTCGAACGATTGCTGCAATGCCTGCAGCAGGATTCGACCGGCGGCGGACAGTTCGAGGTGGTGATGATGGCGCTGCAACAGCGTCTCGCCAAGCTGCGCTTCCAGTTGCCGGACCTGCCGGCTCACGGCACTTTGCGTGACATTCAACAGCTCGGCGGCGCGCGTGAAGCTGCCCGTGCGGCCAGCGACTTCGAAGGCTTTGAGCGCGTTCAGCGCGGGCATTTTGCGTTTCATGAGTGTCTCTGCTCGGATGCGGTGAACCGGGCGCTATTTTACGTGTTTGGCGCGGCGGAACCGGAACGGCGGACAGCGATTGTGGTTGTAGCAAGAGGGCTGCGACGCCGGCTTGCCCGCGTTCAGAAACGGAGTAGCCTTAACTTCACACTCAGTGTGGAGGTGGGAAATGGTCAATGTAGCGTTGTTCGTTCGCCTCGAGGCAAAGCCGGGCAAGGAAGCCGCTGTCGAGAGCTTTCTTCGTTCCGGTCTGCCGATCGTTCAGGAAGAGCCGGGAACGGTCGCGTGGTTTGGGCTACGGCTGGGACCGTCGACGTTTGGCATCTTCGACGCATTTCCCGACGAGGAGGGGCGGCAGGCGCATCTCGCCGGACGCGTCGCCGCGGCGCTGATGGCGCAAGCTCCCGATCTCCTGTCGCAATCACCTGTCATCGAAAAAGTGGATGTACTCGCGGCGAAATTGCCTGGATAGAAGCGGGGGCGGCCGCCCGGGTTCCGGATTCACCCTGCTCCATCCTCATCGTTTTTCCGGTGAACCAGCCGGCATTGATCATGTTCAGCAGCCAGGTTGTCCGCGCAAATCCTCCATGGTGCCCATCCGGTAGCCTGACACGTTCAGCACGTCGTCGATCCGGCCGGTGATCGTGAAGTAGCCGGTCTCCGGGTCGCGAATCGCGCCATCGCCCGCGAGGTACAGCTTCCCCCCATTCCGCGACAGATTTCGCGCGCTTGATGCAGGTCAAGGTTCGAAGCGGTAAAGCACCGATCATGACTGCATGGGTTCCAGTTGCGACCCGTTGCATGGGGGCCAACGGACGACGGCTTTCTGGCGCTCGAGGCCGCGTTCACCGGGGGGAAGCCCGATGAAGAACCGTTGTTGTCGTCGCAGCCCGTTTTCTGTCGTGGAGCGGAAGGAATCAGGTCATTTGAAGCAGCGTATTTCGTGTGAGGTGACCTATGGGAGTCGGCATGCAGATTGTGTATCTGGGATTTGCCGGGACGACGCAGATCGAAGGCGAGGCGGGCGCGCAGTTCGTCCGCCTCGAACGGTTCGGCAAGCAGATCTCCGGGTGTCATCTTGCGATCGAGGCGATCGGCGTCCGGTCGGGGCATTGTGTGTACGACGCGCGCCTCGATCTGATCACCCACACCAACGATCTGGTTCCCGTCGAGCATTGCTCGAATGAGGATCCGAACGTCGCCTTGCGCTCGGCGTTCGACGCCGCGGAGCGGCAGCTCGACCAGTGGCCACTACAGCGCGGCAACACGCCCGTGCCGGTGCCGCGCGCGTCGTCGCGTGCTGTTTCTGATCCTTTAACCCGCGGTGGGGAGACCATCATGTATCACCATATCCTGGTAGCGGTAGACGGCAGCGAGTCTTCGAAGCGCGCATTGAGCGAAGCCATTCGCATGGCGTCGCTCGCGCACGGCCAGCTCACGGCGGCCTATGTGGTGGATAGCTCGCATTCGTTTGCGTATCCCGGTGCGTACGACCCGCTCGCGTTGACGAGAGCGATACGCGCCGATGGCGAGCAGGTCCTCGCCGAGGCCCGCACGCTGATGGCTCAGCATGACGTTGCGGGCGTTGCGGAGATTGTTGAAACCGATGGCCTTTCCGAGGACATCGCCAGCTGCCTGCAACGCACGGCAGAGCGTATCGGCGCCGATCTCGTCGTGCTCGGCACCCATGGCCGCCGTGGCATCCGGCGGTTGGTGATCGGCAGCGTCGCCGAGCGCTTTGTGCGGTTCTCGACGTGCCCTGTGCTGCTGGTGCGTCAGGAGCAGCCGGCGTCCTGAGCGCGAGTGGGGGAAACGCGCGTGGCGCCGGCACGCGAAACGGCTAATCTGTATCAAGCGGGATGCCACTTCGTCGGCACAGGTTTTCCCTGACGGTGTACGGCGGTTCCGCGAGGCCGGGCAGGAGGACACCATGGTGCGCGCAGAACGCCGGATCGTGTTTGCGACAATTGCTGTGTTCGTCGTGCTGGGCGGCATTGCGGCCGCGATCCACGGATTGCTGTTCGATCAGGACAGTGTGACGCGCAACGGTGTCATTGTCGCGGGAATCGGCGTGGCGTGCCTCGCGCTGATGCTCACGCCACGTCCCACCGACGAGGACTGAGAAAAGGCTGCCATCGCGCGATGCTTATGCCGCTCGGGCGCGAGCAGCTGAGCGCCCCGGCCGGATGGGGTGAATTGCGGTCCCGAATTCAGTCCCATCGCGTCGCTCGCTCCGCCAGCGGGCGTCCTCGGCCGTAATCGGGTGCAATCGGGCCCCCACGACCGGCCGGGAGGGGCATTGATCTGGGTCAAGCGCTGGGAGGCGCGACTTGTCGTGCGGCGCCGACGGCCTATCCTGTGTGAAGGCGCCCGTCGCGCGTGGCGACACGCGCCTCGCCATGCGGCGGATCCGGATGCGCGTTCTGGAACCACGCATCGAGTGAAGTACTCTCATGCATATCCATTTTCCGCAGGAACGCCCGGATTATTGCGGCCGGGACCTTGTGCTGGCGTTTCCGTCGGTGGTCAACGGCAAGCGTGTCCAATGCGCGATCACCGCCGAGGCACTCGAAGATCATTTCGGCGCGGCGTCGCTACGCGAGGATGACCTGCTCGCCGCGTTCGAGGCGCATCGGGCGGCCATCGAGCACGCGGCCGAGCGGATGTTGAAGGAAGTCGATGGCAAGCCGGTGCTGTTACGTAGCGGCTACTTCCGGTTCTGTGAGTGACGCGCCACGTAAGCAGCGCGGTCGTCATCGGCGCGGCGATAACCGGTTCGCCCCGGCCTTCCCGGCGTCGACTGGAGATCAATCTGGGAGGCAAGCGATGCGCGCGATGGTGTTCGACGGCAGCTCGAGTCTGCTACGCGACATGCAGGTGCCGGATCCCGCACCGGCCGCCGGACAATTGTTGATCGACATTCGCGCTTGCGGGATTTGCAGGACCGATCTGCATGTCGTCGACCGGGAATTGACCGATCCGAAGCGGCCTGTCATTCCCGGGCACGAGATCGTCGGCACAGTCGCCGCGCTCGGCGCCGATGTCACGGGATTCGCCGTCGGCGACCGTGTGGGCGTGCCGTGGGTCGGGCGAACCTGCGGACATTGCCGCTATTGCCTCGCTCACCGCGAAAATCTGTGCGATGAGCCGGGATTTACCGGTTACACGATCGACGGCGGCTACGCGGAGCGTACGGTCGCCGATAGCCGTTACTGCTTTCATTTGCCGCCTCAGTATTCCGACGTGGAAGCCGCGCCGCTGCTATGCGCCGGCCTGATCGGCTACCGAACCTTGAGCATGGCCGGCGACGCGCAGCGCATCGGCATCTACGGATTCGGCGCGGCGGCCCACATCGTCGCGCAGGTTGCGCGGCACCAGGGGCGGACAATCTATGCGTTCACGCGGCGAGGCGATACGGCCGCACAGCAACTCGCGCTCAGCCTTGGCGCAACATGGGCCGGCACTAGCGACGACACGCCGCCTGAGCCGCTCGACGCCGCGCTTCTGTTCGCGCCGGTTGGCGCGCTTGTACCGCTCGCGCTAAAGGCGGTGGCGAAGGGCGGCATCGTGGTGTGCGGCGGAATTCACATGAGCGACATCCCGTCGTTTCCGTATGCGTTTCTGTGGGGCGAGCGGCGGGTCGTATCGGTCGCCAACCTGACACGCGAAGATGGCGTCGCCTTCATGCGACTCGCCGGCGAGACACGTCTCAAGATCGAAACGACGCGCTATCCGCTCGGTGACGCCAACCAGGCGCTTGCCGACCTGCGCGAAGGACGGCTGACAGGCGCCGCGGTGCTGACGGTCCGTTGAGGTCGCATCAGGAAGCACGGCGCTGAAAGCGCCTCGCTGTGAGTTCCGGCATCGGAGGGAACCGGCCCGGCGGCCCGGTCGCCGATCGACTTCATACCCGCGCCAGTCCGTCCAGATCGAGAATGTGAATCTGCTTGCCGCGTGTCTCCACCAGACCTTCGCGCTGGAACTTCGAGAACATGCGGCTGACGGTTTCGAGCTTCATGCCGAGATAGCTGCCGATCTCCTCGCGCGTCATGCGCAGATAGAACTCGGCGGGCGAATAACCGCGCGCTTTCAGCCGGGTGGACAGGTTCAGCAGGAAAGCGGCGACGCGCTGTTCGGCGGACATCGTGCCAAGCAGCATCATCAGCACCGATTCCCGGACGATCTCGCTGCTCATCATCCGGTGCACGTGCTGCTGGACGCCTTTGGCTTCCCGGCAAAGCGATTCGAGCAGGTGGAAGGGAATGATGCAGACATTGCTGTCCTCGATCGCGATCGAATCGCAGCTGTGGTGGCCGGTGCTGACGCCGTCGAGTCCGAGCGCGTCGCCCGCGAGATGGAAGCCGGTGACCTGCTCGCGTCCATCGCGATGCATGACGATCGTCTTGAACGAGCCCGCGCGCACGGCATAGATGCTCTGGAACGAATCGCCCGTGCGGTAGAGCGCTTCACCCTGCTTCACCACGCGTGTCGAGCAGATGATCGCGTCGAGCCGCAGCAATTCGAGCGGCGAGAGACCCTGCGGCATGCAGACAGAACGCATCGCGCAGGTGGAGCAGCGCGACGCCGGACGTGTCGCGTCGGCGTGGGCGCCTGCCGCGTTGGGCGCGCGGGATACCGCCGGGATGTTGCGGGCAGGCGGCGCGTCGACAGGGTATTCGGCAACGTCAGACATGATCTGCTCCTCTTCACTCAGTGGCGCCAGCAACACGCTCGCGCGCGATTCTCTCAATCGTGTCTCGCGCCAGCTGGAATTCGCTGGTCTTGTCGAAGAAGTAGTGCGCGCGACGGCCATGCAGGCTTCGCGAAACGACGCATTCGAATGGTTGGTCAGCACGCGTGCCGACAGCGGCGACACCCAGCACGAACACAACGATAGCCTCCACACCGGGCGCTGCCCGAGTGCGGCGATACGCGGCCGTTCCGGCTGCGTGCGAGCGCTGTGAGCCTTATTGTGCACTGCCATGCGGGTTCGCCTGACCGGGATCTTTCCACGTGGAGCGATGTCAATGCGGAGAGGGGAGAAATTCGTCTGAGGCCCTCGCCTGAGCGGCGCGGATTGTACCTCCCCTCATTTTGCCCGCTTTACCCGTGGTGTGCCAGCGCGAAACAGCGAGTAGCCTGTACAGGATCTGCCCGCCCGGCCGGGACAGCGCCCGACGCTTGATCCGCGTCAAGTCTACGTCCGTGACTGGCCGTCACACTGAAACCTCGCACGCGGCCGCGATGGTCGCGCCATCAACATGAGCGGGCGTAAGCCCCGGAGGCGGTCATGTACAAGCGAATTTTCACGGCGATCGACGGCAGCGGCTGCGCGCGGCTTGCGCTCGAAGAAGCGATCAGGCTGGCGCAGGTCACGAATGCCACGGTAACGGCCGTTTGCGTCGTCGAACACGCGGCGCGACTCGTCGATGTCGGGGAGGGGGTCCTCGACGACGATCCCACGAGCATCGAGGCGTCCGAACGGGCCACCGCCGCGCTGGCCGAAGCAGACGAACGCTTTCGGAAGGCCAACGTGCAGGGCGTGGCCCGCGCGATCGACGCCTGGGGCGAAGACATCGCCAGCGTGCTCTCGCGAACGGCCGACGAGTGCGAGGCCGAACTGGTCGTCATCGGCACGCACGGCCGCCGGGGCTGGCGGCGGATGCTGATGGGCAGCGTCGCCGAATCGCTGGTCCGGCTGACGAGCCTGCCGGTCCTGCTCGTGCGCTTCGACCCGGAGGCTGAGCCGCCGATCGGCGCGAGCGCGGCCTCGTAAGGGTCGCCGGTCGCGGCAGGCAAGCTTCGTCCGCCGGGGGGCGCCATTGACGCTGAACGTCATCGCCCCGCCGATACCGGTCGCCTCGCCCGAAGCGGCCGGCCGCCGGCCCGGAGCGTCGTCCGTGCAGCCAGGGCGGCGGAACCTGATGCTCGATGAGCCCGTGTTGATCACCACAAATGCGCGTGTTCGCATGAACGCGTCAGTGCGACATCAGCACGGGCAGGGTCATCGACTGGAGTACCGAGCGAGTAACGCCGCCCATCACGAGTTCCTGCCAGCGGGCGTGACCGTACGCGCCCATCACCAGCAGATCGCTTCCGCCATCGGCGGCGTGCGACAGCAGCGCTTCGCCAATCGGGTCGGCGTGCGGCACGACCAGATTTTTCACTTCGACCTGGACGCCGTGTCGCGCAACGACCGCCGCGATGTCGGCGCCCGGAATCCAGCTACCGGGCGGCTCGCCTTTCGCGCCGTTCACGGTGACGATCGTCGTCAGCGTTGCGCGCCGCATGAACGGCAGCGCGTCGTGCACCGCCCGCGTCGCCTCGCGGCTGCCGTCCCATGCCACGGTGATCCGGGACCCGGCCGACGGAAAGTTGCCGGCATAGGGCACCATCAATACCGGACGGCCAGCCGACATGACGAGCGCTTCGGGGAAATGGTCGCCGACATACGCGTCGGGATCGTTGGGGTCGTCCTGGCCGGCCACGATCAGGTCCGCACAGCGGGCGAGGCGCGGCACGGCGTGGTTCGCGTATTCGTCGGTACTGATCCAGTCCACGGGCACCTGTGCGCGCATCGCTTCGGCGTGAAACAGGCGTTCGAGCGCCGCACGCCGTTCCTGTCGAAGGTTTTCGTGTTCGGGGTAGTAGCCGGCAGTGCCCGCCATGACGTAGAACGAGCGCGGATCGGGCGTGAACACCGAAAACACGCCCGTGATGTGCGCGTCGAAGCGCTTCGCGAGATCGAGCGCGAGTTCGAGCCGCGGATGGGCGCGCTCGCTCGTGTCGAGATGAACAGCGATGCTCTTGTAACTCATTACGGCGACTCCAGAAAAAGGACGGGGCGGGCTTGCATCATCTGGAGTCTATGAGCGCGGCTGCTCTGTGGCTTGACGCAGATCAAGCGTGAGACACAGCCAGCCGTTTGATACAGGTCAAGGAAAGGGCGGCGCGGTCGCCTACAGTGGTCGGATACCGCTGTCGTGGCTGTCGCGCTTCGTCTTCGTCTCTTCCTCGCGTTTCAAGGAGCCCATCATGGCGACCAGCCCGACGAAATTGCCGCGCTGGTTGCGTTTCTCTGCTCTGACGACGCCAGCTTCATCACTGGCGCCGATCTGGCGATCAACGGCGGCATGCACATGCAATGAAGCGGGATCTCTCAAGGCGCGCGCAGCGGCCTACACTTGATGCACGTCAACCCTCATATTGCACTGCAGCCTACAGTCCTTTCGGAGAGGACCCTTTGTTCCATCACTGGAGGCGCGACAATGAAAGCACTTGTGTATCACGGTCCGGGAAAGAAATCGCTGGATTCACGGCCGGTTCCCGAGCTCGCGGCACCGACCGATGCGATCGTCAAGATGACACGCACGACCATTTGCGGCACGGACCTGCATATCCTGAAGGGCGACGTGCCCACCTGCGAACCGGGCCGCATTCTGGGCCATGAGGGCGTCGGCATTATCGAGCAGGTTGGCGCCGCGGTGTCGTCGTTCAAGCCAGGCGATCACGTGTTGATCTCGTGCATCTCGTCGTGCGGGAAATGCGACTACTGCCGGCGCGGCATGTATTCGCATTGCACGACCGGCGGCTGGATTCTCGGCAACCGGATCGACGGTACCCAGGCTGAATACGTGCGCATTCCGCATGCGGAAACCAGCCTGTATCCCATTCCCGCCGGCGCCGACGAAGAAGCGCTCGTGATGCTGTCCGACATCTTGCCAACCGGCTTCGAATGTGGTGTGCTGAACGGCAAGGTGGAACCCGGCAGCACGGTGGCGATTGTGGGCGCCGGGCCGATCGGCCTCGCGGCGCTGCTGACCGCGCAGTTTTACTCGCCGGCGCAGATCGTGATGATCGATCGCGATGCGAACCGGCTCGAGATCGCGAAACGGTTCGGCGCGACGGCCTGCATCGATTCCGGCCACGCCGACGCGGTGACGGAAGTCATGAAACTGACGGATCAGACCGGCGTCGATTGCGCGATCGAAGCAGTAGGTGTGCCTGCCACGTTCGAATTGTGCGAAGCGCTGATCGCGCCGGGCGGCGTGATCGCCAATGTCGGCGTGCATGGCGTGAAGGCCGACCTGCATCTGGAGAAATTGTGGGATCGCAACATCTCGATCACCACGCGCCTCGTGGATACCGTCAGCACGCCGATGCTGCTGAAGACAGTCCGCTCCGGCCGGCTCGATCCGAAGCAGCTGATTACCCACCGTTTTCATCTCGAAGCGATGGAGAGTGCCTATGACACGTTCGGCCGCGCGGCGGATACGCACGCGTTAAAGGTGATCATCGAAGTGCCTTGAGCGGCACGCGACGCGAGGAAATGGAACTGGATTTTTGTCGGCGACGAATGAAACCCGATCCTGCCCGCGGAATGCGGCTCCGGGAAGCGCTTGCAGATCAACTGATCGGCTGATCGGCTGATCGGCTAACGAAAGGTGCGGAGGGCATGGCGCATTGCGCCATGCCCTCCGTCACGCCATTGCAACAATGGCCCAATCGAACCAGCACACGAAGGCGACGGCGATGACCACGATGCAGGGACGGACGAAAAAGTCGCAGATGCACCGCGACAAACACGCTGAGGCGCATACCCCCGACACCCACCGCATGCACAAACGGGCAGGAGGCGCCTCGAAATGCCCCGAGTGCGGAGCCATCTGCGATAAAGGTCGCTGGAGCTGGAGCGCGACCTTCACGGAGATGCGTCAGCTGATGTGCCCAGCCTGTCATCGCATCCACGAGAACGTGCCAGCGGGCGAGATCATATTCGACGGCGACTATCTGCTGAATCGCCGGGACGAAGTGGTAGCGTTGCTGAATCATCAGGCGGCCAGCGAGCAGAGGGATCATCCGCTCGAAAAGATCATGGACATCGATGCGCATCCGACGCACATTGTCGTGCACACCACGGGGTCGCATATGGTGCGCAGGATAGGCGTGGCGATGTTGCATGCGCACCACGGGCATCTGGAGATCAGCTACCGCGACGACGAGGGGCTGCTGCGCGCGCATTGGGAACGTTCGCTGGTCACCTGACCGGCGTGGCGGCGCCCGCGCGCCCTCGCGAGGCGCCGTATTCATGTAAAGTCAATCCATCCCGTGCAGCCGGCGTCGTGTGGACGCGCGGTCCTCCATACCCCTTTGGTCTGACTCTTTCAGATGAAATACAAGGACTATTACGAGGTTCTCGGTCTGGCGCGCACCGCGACCGAGGAGGAGATCAAACGCTCGTACCGGAAGCTCGCGCGCAAGTATCACCCGGACCTCAGCAAGCATTCAGACGCGGAGGATCGCTTCAAGGAACTGGGCGAAGCCTACGAGGTGCTCAAGGATCCGGAAAAGCGCGCCGCTTACGACCGGCTGGGGAGTGACTGGAAAAACGGCCAGGACTTTCAGCCGCCGCCGAACTGGGACGAAGGGTTCGAGTTCACTGGTCCGGGCAATGAGGCTTACGCGCAGGGCAACCTGGACGATTTCTTCGAGGCGATGTTCGGCGGCGCGCACCGCGGGCATCCGCGGGCGGGACCGTCGCCCGCGATGGGGCAGGATCATCACGCGAAGATCGTCATCGATCTGCGCGATGCCTGGCGAGGCGCGGAGCGTTCGATTGTGCTGCAGTTGCCGGTTGTCGACGAGCAGGGCCATGTCACGCTGCAGTCACGCACGCTGAACGTCTCCATTCCGAAGGGCGTACGCGCCGGACAGCATCTGCGTCTTTCGGGGCAGGGCGGAGCCGGGCGAGCGGGCGCGCCCGCTGGCGATCTCTACCTGGAAATCGCTTTTAAGGAAGACGCGCGTTTTCACGTAGACGGACGCGATGTCTCGATCGACCTCCCGGTCGCGCCGTGGGAAGCCGCGCTCGGCGCGCAGGTGACGGTCCCGACACCGGACGGTGCGGTAGAAATGACAGTGCCGAAGAATTCCGCCGGCGGCAGGCGTCTGCGACTCAAGGGGATGGGAATTCCCGGCAATCCGCCAGGCGATCTCTACGTAGTCTTGAACATCGTGTTGCCTTCGGCCGACAGCGAGCCGGCAAGAGCCGCATACGAAGCGATGCGGCAGGCGTTCAACTTCGACCCGCGCGCGCGGTTCTACGGGTAACTCATCATGAAAGACTCTGCGACGCCCCGTCTGGAAGGACAGGTCATCGATGAACAGGTGGAGTTCACACTCGTCGAGCTGTGCCGGGTGACCGGTGCATCAGAAGACGAGTTGACGCTTTGGGTGGCCGAAGGGGTTTTCGACCCGGACGGCAACGGACCGCAGGACTGGCGCTTTAGCGGCGCGTCGCTGCGCCGCGTGCGCACCGCGCAGCGGCTCGCGCACGACCTGCAGATCAATCCGCCCGGCATCGCGCTGGCGCTTGACCTGCTGGACCAGATCGACGCATTGCGCGCGCAGCCTCGCCGTCCGCCGCGCGCGTAAGTGCCGGGAGAAGAGAGATGAAAGACGCATACGAGCGGCGCGCCCTGTTGCTTCATCTGGGCGACGTTCTGGAGGCCATACAGGACGTTCTGCATTGCCGCCGCGACGAGCAGGCCGTGCGCGAACTGGTCGCCGCGCACCATTCCCTGGCCCGTTTCCCGCTTCTGACCCAGATATCGCCGCAGATGCCGGTGCAGGAGTTCGTCGAGCGCTCCACCCGTGCGTTTGCTTCGTGGCCACAGGCGCTGTTGGAGGAAGATCTGAACCGCGCGCAACTCGCGCTAGCCGTACGGCGTTCGCTTTTTGCCGGTAATCCGGCAGGCTGGCGTGCCTATGTCGCGACGTTAAGGACAGAGGTCGCCTGGTTCGGCAAGAACCTGCCGCTGGTCGAAGACGAAGGTAAGGGCGAGGCCGCGGTCCAGACAGACACCGGCGACGACGAACCGGCGAACGACGTCGAGGAAGGCGCTGTCGAAGTTCCCGGTGGCGATGAGCGTCCGGGCGCAGCCGATGTCGAACGCGGCGATGTCGAACAGCAGCGCGCCGGTCAGAAAGGTGTCGAAAACGTCGAAAGCGGCGGGCGCATCTATCCATCCTGGCCGTGGAAATCCGAAGGTTGATCAATCTTTGATCACGATCAGTCGCCAGATGGCTGCTGCCGCTATCGTGAAGCGATGGATGCAGGCCATATGGCGAAGACCATCAACGTCTAGCGCTTTCACGCTCGGAATGGATTTCCGTCCATTTCTTTTGGCGACGCAGTAACGGATAGCAGGGTCGCAGCCGCTTCACGGGAGATAGAAGGATGGCCGACGACGCGACGCAACCCGTACCTGCCTTGCGCACCCTGTGGAACCGTCTGAAACAGCATCCGCTCTCACGCCTGGGGCCGGGACTCATCACCGGCGTCGCAGACGACGATCCCAGCGGTATCGCCACCTATTCGCAGGCGGGCGCGCAGTTCGGGCTCAATATGCTCTGGACGATGCCGCTCGCGTTTCCGCTGATGGCCGCCGTCCAGTCGATGTGCGCGCGGATCGGGCGCGTGACGGGCAAGGGCCTCGCGGCCAACATCAAGGAAGCGTTTCCGCCTTTCGTTCTGCGGGGCGTCGTGCTGCTCCTGCTGGTCGCTAACACGCTCAACATCGCCGCTGACGTCGCCGCAATGGGGGAGGTTGCCGAACTCGTCACCGGTGTCAGCCGTTACCGGATGACCGCCGTTTTCGTGTTCGGCACACTGATCCTGCAGGTGTTCGTTCCATACCATCGTTACGTTTTCTTCCTGAAATGGCTGACCATTTCGTTGCTTGCCTACGCAGCTGTGCTGTTCATCGTACACGTCCCCTGGGGGCAGGTCATGGCGCGCACGGTCTGGCCGCATCTCACGTTCGATTCCAGCGCCGCCGCGATGGTGACTGGCGTGTTTGGAACGACCATCAGCCCTTATCTGTTTTTCTGGCAGGCATCGGAAGAAGTTGAGGATATGCATGCGGCACATGCCGATGCGCTCCTCACTGGCAATGCACCCGCCGCCGCGGAGGAACTGCGCCGTATTCGCTGGGACACATGGAGCGGCATGCTGTATTCGGATCTCGCCGCGTATTTCATCATCCTTGCGACAGCGGTAACGCTTCACGTTGCCGGCGTCACGGATATCACCACGGCCGCACAGGCAGCCAGCGCACTCAGGCCCCTCGCCGGAGATTTTGCCTACATACTCTTTGCGCTTGGCATCCTGGGTGTCGGCATGATCGGGGTGCCTGTGCTGGCAGGATCCGCAGCGTATGCGCTTTCAGAGACAATGGGATGGAAGGAGGGACTCGAACGCAAGGCTAACGACGCGCGGGGCTTCTACGGCGTGATCGCCGTTAGCGTGCTGGCCGGATTCGCGATTCAGTACTCGCCGGTCAGTCCGATGAAGGCACTGTTCTGGAGCGCCGTGATCAACGGGGTCGTCGCTGTGCCACTGATGGTCGTCATCATCGTGCTGGTGTCGACGAAACGGGTGATGGGTGTGTATACCGCAGGCCGCACGCTGGTTTTCCTCGGCTGGCTTGCGACGGCGATCATGGGCGCCGCTGCCATACGGATGTTCATGCCGGGTTAGCAGGCTAGCGGCGCTCGGGCGGTGCTCTACCCAGAATATCGTCCAGCACCGGGACGACAGCGAGCGTTAGCAGGATGAGCGCGAGCGGCAGCGTCGCGATAAACCCGAGATGCTTGAAACCCACCGCGCCGATCAGCCCGCCAACAAAGAACATGCCGAGCAGTGACGACAGCAGCGCGAGTTTCTGCCGGTCGGCTCGCACAGGGACGTCGACAGTACCGGAGACGTTCCAGTAGGCCAGCTTGCCCAGTTCGATGCCCATATCGGTGACGAGTCCGGTTACGTGAGTGGTGCGGATCTCAGCCCTGGAAATCTTGGTGATGATCGCATTCTGCAACCCCATCACGAAACACAGCACGGCGACCGTGGCTGACACGGACAGCAGATGATGACTGTCGAGCCTGAAGCCGATCAATCCGAAACACAGCAGCAGCGCGGCCTCCAGCATCAACGGCGTTGCATACTGGCTATGCGCTTCGCGTCGACGCCCCCAGTTGATCAGGATGGCGGACGTCGCTGCGCCTGTCAGAAACGCTAGCAGCGAAGCCAGACCTGCTGCTACAAGTCCAATTTCGCCAAGTGCAAGATTGTCGGCCATCGACGAAACGATACCCGACATGTGCGACGTGTACTGGCCGACCGCAAGGAAGCCGCCCGCGTTTGCAGCGCCCGCGACGAACGCCAGCCAGCGTCCCAGGCGTCGGTTGGTTGTATCCGTTCGCTCACGGCTTGCGAAGCCGCGCAGATAGTTGATTGGCATGTTGATCGACGAAAGTATGTCCAGCGCATCATCTCACACCGTTCGAAGAGATTGCCTTGACGGGCAGCGACGGCGCCAGGGTGTCCACGGCCTCAATGTGCGCGTGCAATGCTGCCCCGTCAAGAACGGGCCTGATCGTTCATCGCGGCGCTTACCGAAGTAGCGAGCGAACAGTCTCCACAAATGCGGGAGATTCAGATGAGAAACGGGATTCTGGCGGGTATCGTAGGAGGAGTGCCGCCAGCACCGAATTTTTAGGAAGATTTCGGATCTGAAATTGAACCGGTCAATTCGCCACGCCCGGCTTCACGAAAATTTCATTGCACGCGTCCAGGTTACCCGTCGATTCAGGAGAACATTGCTCATGGTTATGAAACGCATCCATGCCCTGTTCGCTGCCGTTGTACTAATCGCGACGATTGCACCGGCATGCCAGGCGCAGTACACCACCGACTGGCTGGCGAACACATTTGGCACGAATGCCACCCACGTCGGTAACGGCGCGCGTTCCATGTGGGTAGCGCCCGAGGGCGTCATCTATACATCCTCGTTGTGGGATGAAAACGAAGGCGGAGTCGCCCTGTACCGGAACGGCCAGAGCGTGGGTTCCATGGGGCTGCACAACGATTTTCAGGGGAGTGCCATTACGGGTAATGCAACGTCAATCTTCGTGGCTTTGCAGTTCAGCAGAACGGACGGCGGTGGAAGGGTGGGGCGCTACAACCGGAGGAGTCAATCTCGCGACCTCGTCATTCCCGTCAGCGCGACAACGACTGAGGCGCGTGCCGATGTCGTCACGGGACTCGCGACATCAGGCTCACTCCTTTATGCGAGCGACTTTCCTGGAAATCGCGTCCGGGTTTTCAGTACCGACGGCGTCTGGCAGCGGGATATCAATGTGTCAGGCCCTGGCGCGCTCGCCGTGGACGGCGCCGGCAATATCTGGGTTGCCCAGAAAGGTGCGGGCACGATTGTCGAATTCAGTCCCGCTGGCGCACCTTTGAACACGATCCAGATGTCCGCTGCGTCCCGACCGTCCGCGCTGTATTTCGACGCGGCAACAGGACAGCTCATGGCCGGCGACGAGGGGCCCGACATGAACATCAAGATATACAACATCATGGGCGGGCCGATTCAGGTCGGCACGTTCGGCATTCAGGGCGGATATCTCGACACGACGGCCGGAATCAAAGGCCAGGTCGGCGACAAGCGCTTCACCCGCGTTGCCGGCATCGGCAAAGACGCCGCCGGCAACCTGTATGTGCTCAACAACCCATGGGGTGGAACCTGGGACCTCGGCCGCAACGGCAACACTGACATTCACGCCTACGACAGCTCGGGCAACCTGCGATGGAAGCTTCAGGCACTGAACTTCGAAGGCAACGCCGCTCCGGACCCCGGTACAGACGGCGCGTACTTCTATGGAGGCTTCAACGTCTACACCGGCACAGCCGGCGGAACTTTCGTGGCCAACACCGTCGATCCGATCGACTATCCGTCCGATCCGCGAATCGACATCAACGACGGCCAGCGCGGCCAGCACTTCGCGCAAATCGCCACCGTCGGCGCAAACCGGATCTTTGTGGCATCCGGCCAGAATCCTGGGATCTTCCACTTCTTCCACTTCAACGCGGCCAATGGCTACATCGCAATACCGGACGCGTCGCTGCCGGGTGCAGCGTTCAATACGGCTGCACAGGTCACGGGTGGATTCTGCCTCGACAGCAACGGAAACATCTGGGCTGGCCTCGACAGGACGAACCACATCTACTACTACCCGCTGACCGGCTTTGACGCCGACGGCAAGCCGACCTGGGGAGCCGCGGTGACGTACTCCACGCCGAGGTCCATCAGACCCATGACACGAATCATCTACCTCGCGGACAGCGACACCATGATCCTGGCGCAAGGCATTGTGGGGAGCACAGACTGGACGTCGATCGGAACGAGGGTCGAGGTGTATCACGGCTGGCGCGCAGGAAACCAGACCTCACCGAATCCCGTGATCAACATCACCAGCCCCAACGCCAAGTCGATTACGGCAGCAGGCAATTATCTGTTCGTCGGGTACGTACACACCGTGCCCAACATCGACGCATTCAATCTCAACACAGGCAGCCTGGACACCACGTTGGTCAATACCAGCCCCACCCTGGTGGACGTCGGTAATGACGTGGATTCGATGTATGGCCTCAGGTCATACCTGCGATCGACCGGGGAGTACGTGGTCACGAAGGATAACTACAACGAGTCCAGCATTGTTGTTTATCGCTGGACGCCTGGATGAGTCGGGGGCGACGGCCCGTGCGACTTGCTGGCTGGGGGAACCTGCCGCAGGCAGCCGGCGAACCCGGGGTAACGGTCCGCCATCCATGCGGAGCCGGTTTCATTCCCCATGAGTGTGGCCACATGTATGCCGGCGAAGGCACAAACGATATATACTGTTTATATCGTTTATCAAAAGGAGATCCCTATGAACGAGCCCACCATCAAGAAGTCAACGAAGAAAGCTTTCCACTTTCCAAAAGGCGCGGCCGGCACAGTCGCACCGTCCGATAAAAAGGCCGGCGCAGTTGTTGAGTCAGTCGTGGTTGCGGAACCTGCGACGCCAAAGGTGGCACGTCAGAAGCGTGCGGCGGCGGTTGAAGCAAAGCCTGTCGCTGCGACCCCAGAAGAGAAAGTGAAGCGGGTGAAGAAGGAGAAGGTAGTTCGCGACAGCTTCACAATGCCCAAATCGGACTATGCGAAAATCGCGACCCTAAAGCAGAAGTGCCTGGACGCGGGCATCTCGGTGAAAAAGAGCGAGCTGCTGCGGGCCGGGCTGCTTCTGCTGGCGTCGACGCCGGATAAGCGCTTGCTGGCAGCGGTTTCAGCCGTCGAAACAATCAAGACGGGGCGCCCGGCAAAATCGTAGCCTTCCGACGCGCTGCATGAACGATGGGCGCGCCTTCCACTGTGGCGCGCACACTTCGCGAGCATTTCCGGTACGCGTTCTGTCCAACGCCGGCGTACAGCGCGTAGTCCAGTTGCATGCGTTCAGGCAAGGTTGCGCCCGGGCCGGTCAAGCACCCTGACGCAGCCTTGTCTGCGTGTTTATTCGGCAACTGGCTTGCCAGACACATCCTTCACCTTCGAGCGCCATTGCGTGCGAATCTCGTTCACCACGGCGTCCGGCAGCGTGATGTAGTCAAGTTCCTGCGCAGCCTGCGTTCCGTTCTTGAACGCCCAGTCGAAGAACTTCAGCGTTTCCTTGCCGTGGTCGGGCTTGTCCTGCACCGAATGCAGCAAGACGAAGGTAGCGCCTACGACGGGCCATGCATCCTTTCCGGGTTCGTTGGTGAGGATTTGATAGAACGTCTTCGACCAGTCGGCACCAGCGGCCGCCGCCTTGAATGTTTCCGTCGAGGGTCGAACGACTGAACCCGCCGGGTTTTGCAGCGCGGTGTACGCCATCTTGTTCTGCTTCGCGTAAGCCCATTCGACATAGCCGATCGCGCCCGGCAGCCGCTGGACAAAGGCTGCTACCCCGTCGTTTCCCTTGCCGCCGGTACCCGTTGGCCAGTTCACTGTCGTGCCTTCGCCAACCTTGCTCTTCCACTCAGGATTCACCTGCGCCAGATAGTGCGTCCAGATGAAGCTGGTTCCGGAACCATCGGCGCGGCGAACCACGGCGATATCGGTGTCGGGTAGCTTGACGCCAGGGTTCAGCGCAGTGATGGCGGGGTCGTTCCACTTCTTGACCTTGCCCAGGAAAATGTCGCCCAGCACGGGGCCGGACAACGTCAGCTCGCCGGGCTTCACGCCCGCTACGTTCGTCACGGGTACCACCCCGCCCACGACTGTCGGGAACTGGAACAAGCCGTCCCTAGCGAGTTCATCATCCTTCAGCGGTGCGTCGGAGCCGGCGAAGTCGACCGTTTTGGCAATGACCTGCTTGATGCCACCCGATGACCCGATGCCCTGATAGTTAATTCTGGCGCCACCGGCCTTCTGATAGGTATCGGCCCATTTTGTGTAGATGGGCGCCGCAAATGTGCTGCCGGCGCCGGTGACGTCGACGGCCCCAGCGCTCACACTCAGAAGCGCGCCACTCAAACCCGCAATCGCAAACCAGGCGAATCTCATGGGCGTTCTCCTTGAAAGGTTCGTAGGGATACTTGCCCAAAACTAGACCCGGTTGATGACAATTGGGTGACAACATTGGGCCATCGCGACTTGCATGATGGACTCGCGGATGGGTACGTTGAGGCGGCCAGCGCGAACTACCAGACCGCCGGTGGCTCGACGAACCGAACGACACGCCGCATGGCCATGACCGACGGCCAGGGGGTTGACGGCGGAATTATCTCAGGTCATGGTCCTGTCACAGACATGCAAGACAGACTCGGCAGAATCCCGCCTATAACCAGAAAATGCGCGATACGGGGTACGAGGGGTGATCAGAAAATATAAGGTGCTGTTTCTCTGTCGTGAGAATTCGGCACGCAGCATTATTGCGGAGGCTTTGCTCCGCGAACTGGCGGGCGACAGATTCGAGGCATTCAGCGCGGGCGCAACGCCGGCTGCACGGGTTCACTCGCTTGCTATTGCGCAACTGCGGCCCGGCGTTTCCGACCTGGAAGTCCTCAGTCCCAAAAGCTGGCTGGAATTTACGGGCGAATGGGCACCGCTAATGGACCTTGTCATCGCAATGGACGACTGCGTCGACGAGTATCATGCGCCGACGTTCCCTGGCGAACCGCACTTCATCAAGTGGAATTTCGCAGACCCGCTCGCGGAGGGCATGACGCACGCCGAGCGAACGAGGTCATTCGAAAAAGTGTTCTGGCAGATTGTGCGCCGCGTCAGCGTATTCATGGAGCTGCCTCGATACGCTGTCCCAATGGCGGAACATGCGACCACTATCGAATCCATTCCCGGTGCAAACGAGATGCTGTGCGCCCGTTAGCGGGTCGAAAGCCGCCTCATGCTGCGCGCCGGGCAAATCCCGGCTGGCTGTCGAAGCCTTCACTCTGTAACGCAAGCTCCAGGTTCTGGATGAATGCTTCGGCCCGCTGATGGCGACTCCGCGCAAGTGAGGGGCGGCGACTCATCGCAAGGATATCCACGATGCCTCTGGTCGAGACGCCGGTGGCAAAGCTGGACACGTCCGACACGTCAACCCAGCGGCAACGCGCAATCTCGTTGCCCGGCACTGCCGACTGGTTCCCGGCAATCCGGGCGACGAACACGTGGTGGCACGTGCGTACGCCGACAAACTCGAACATGTACCTGATGCCGAGAGCACGCAGGTGAGTTTCTTCGACCAGCTCGCGTACCGCCGCTTCTTCGAGGCTTTCGTCCGCTTTGGCTCGTCCGCCCGGCAATGACCATCTGGCATGTTCCTGGCGGACCAGCAGGATATGCGTTCCACGCTGGCATACAACAGTCGCACGTTGCTTCAAGGTGTCTCTTCCATTTATCGGGGCCGTGGATTGCTGCGGCATGCCGCATGCCTGAATGCACGGCCGCTGGCCGGCTTCCACCACAGCGCCCTATATCGTTTCCGGAGCGACCAGGTGCGGGTTCCCGTCACGCCAGTGCTCCGTCATCGGTCTGGTGTGCAGGACAATAGTGATTTTGGTACGTGACAGGTTTGTGACGAACGGGTCGTGGCTGGGAGCGGAAGCGCATTTTTCGAACGCTTCGCCCCGATTCCCTGCTGCTGAGGCCCACACAGGCCTGACGGCCGAACCTCGCCGATGACCTCCGTCGGGTATTTGAAGGCAGATCAAAAGCCGGACGTCGGCTGCGTCACGTGACTACCGCGTGGTGGACATCTTTCCAACCTCTTTTCGTCACCCGAAGCGCCTAGTTTTGCGGTTGTAACGCGCCGTAATCAGGTTACGAACGGAGATGCGCAGCGCTTTCGCGCTGCGGGATCGACTCCAAGTCCCCACACGAATCACGTCGACGGAGCATTCCATGAAGCGAATGAAGAAGGTGATTGATGCAAGCGTCACAAAAGGCTGTCTGCTTGGCACGGGGCTGATACTGGCCGCCGCGGGCGTCGTGTTCCCATCGGTGTCTGAAAGTCAGTCACAGGCCACGGCTGAATCGGCGCGCACTGCGTCGCCGATCAAACACGTGATCGTGATCGTCGGAGAAAACAGGACATTTGATCACGTCTTTGGCGCATACCGGCCGCGCGGTTCGCAAACCGTTTCGAACCTGCTTTCGAAGGGCATCATCACTGACGACGGCAAGCCGGGTCCGAATTTTTCGCGTGCCGCCCAATACACGGCCGTCGCAAATGACCCCTCGCGTTTCGATTTGAGCCCGGGCTCGCGCCAACTGTATCCGGTCCTGCCTGCGCCCAATACGGGCTTTGTGAATACGTCAGCGAGCGACACAAGCCCACCGCCGTTTGCGACCCTTGCGATGGCAACCGCCGTTGAAGGTAACTCGCTCGAACCTCAGGACCTCGTGCATCTGACGACCGGCGCGTCCGGGCTGGCGCAGCAGGTGCCCGACACGCGTTTCGGTGCCAACACATTCAATCTGCCGAACGGCCCCTATCAGATTTCGCGAGTCGGCCCGAATTACGATCAGTACATGAACAGTCCCGTGCACCGTTTTTACCAGAACTGGCAGCAGGCAGACTGCAATGTTTCGCACGCAACGCCCGGCAATCCGAGTGGCTGCAGGATGGATCTTTTTGCATGGGTCGAGACGTCGGTCGGAGCGGGATCGAACGGCAAATCGCAGCCCGCCGGTTTCAATGACCAGACGACAAGCGAAGGCTCGACTGCGCTCGGCTATTACAACGTCAATACCGGAGACATGCCGTACTTCACCGAACTGGCGCGCAAGTACACGATCAGCGACAACTATCACCAGCCGGTGATGGGGGGCACGGGCGCGAACAGCATCATGATCGGCACGGCCGACGCGCTCTATTACACGGACGGTCACGGCAACGCGACGACACCGCCCGCCAACGAAATCGAGAATCCGTTTCCGCAGCCGGGCACCAACAACTGGTATACGCAGGACGGCTATTCGGGCGGTACGTACAGCAACTGCTCCGACCCGGGTCAACCGGGCGTAGGGGCCATCCGGCATTACCTCGATACGCTGCCGTATCACCCGAAGGCCAATTGCGCGTCGAATACCTGGTACCTGCTGAACAACTACAACCCCGGGTACAACGGCGACGGCACCGTGAATACGGCCACGTTCACCATTCCACCTTCGCCGGTGCCGACGATCGCCGACTCGCTCCTTGCGAAGAATATTTCATGGAAGTATTACGGGGAAGGGTGGAACACGTTCGTCTGGCATCCGTCGACAAGCGTGTATTGCAACATCTGCAATCCGTTCCTGTATGAAACTGCGATCATGACCAGTCCCGCGCTGGTAAAGGCGCATATGCAGGATACGACCGATCTGTACGCGGATATCGCAAACGGCACCTTGCCGGCGGTGTCGTTCGTCAAACCGGGGGGCTTGCTCGACGGACATCCGGAATCTTCGAAGTTTGGGCTCTATGAAGGTTTCGTTCGCAAGATCATCGACTCGGTCCAGAAGAATCCAGCGCTCTGGGCATCGACAGCGATTTTCATCACCACCGACGAAGGCGGCGGCTACTATGACTCGGGATACATCCAGCCTGTCGACTTCTTCGGCGACGGCCCGCGTATTCCGCTGATCGTGGTATCACCGCTCTCGCGAGGAGGGCGAGTCGTGCACGAATATTCGGACCACGTATCGATTGTCAAATTCATCGAACGCAACTGGTCGCTCGATCCGATTACACGGCGCAGCCGGGACAATCTGCCGAATCCGGTGCAACTCCCACTTGACCCGTACGTGCCCGTGAATGCGCCCGCGATCGGCGATCTGTTCAACTCATTCCGCTTCGACCGACGGGACGATGGTGGTAGCGACGATGGTCATTCAGACGCGAACGGCGGCCACGGCGGTTTCGGGTGGTGGCCTTTCTAGTTTCGATCTCAACATTATCCAGCCAGCGGACATGACATCGTGCAAACGACGTCGTGTCCGCCGGTCAGGCCGTTGTCCCCGAACGCCGCTGAACTGGCTATTGACGCTCCTTACTCCATCGCCACCGGCCCCACCCGATCCCACGATGGATTCGCCCGGCTCGACAGGCCAAACGACCCATCAACATCGTCATCGGTTAGCGCCGTGACGGCATTCACTCCTCGCACTGCACATCGTGCTTTGGCACGACGATGATCACCGGGTATGTCCCCCGGTCGAGTTCCACGCGCGCGACCACGGCCATCGTCGCGTTGTCGATGTCGTCGTACACGCTGACTTTTTCATGCCGGAGGCTTGTGATGCCGGTACAGGCAGACGCGCGACCCTCATCGGAGATCTGGCATTGGAACGGGTTGTCTGCAAGGTAGCGATATTTGTCTCTGTCGGGGGTCGCAAGGTATTCACGAACGCTCTGTGCCGATCCCCCGACGCCGGTGACATACCCAATGGCGCACTGCTGTCTGGGTGTATCGCTGCCCGCGGATGTTTCGGCTTTCGCAGCCGTCCCTGCGGCCGCGATGAGCGCCGCGAGTGTCGATGCAAGGAGGTATTTCATGGCGCAAATCACGGTTGTCGGATCGAAGTGCTGGATTGTAATGGCATCTTGTCCAACGGGTCTGAAAGCGAAGAACGGCTGCTATTGCCAGATTCGAGGCGCTGTTCAAGGCTGACGACGGAAGTGCCTCGATTGGCGCGCGCGCTGGCGATCGTTAACCCGTGCTTGACATGCAAGGGATTGCTTGCCTATAGTTCATGCAACAGATTACTTGCATGTAGCCGCCCATGGCCGAGCGCCTCGATGACACCGACTTGCTGTTCAAAGCCCTCGCCGATCCCAGCCGGCGCAAGCTGCTGGACTTGCTGCACGCACACGACGGCCGCACCCTCAACGATTTGTGCGAGCACCTGGACATGACGCGGCAGGGCGTGACGCAGCATCTGGGCGTGCTGGAGGCGGCGAACCTGGTGGTCACCATGTGGCGCGGCCGCGAGAAGCTGCACTTCCTCAATCCGGTGCCGCTGCAGGAGATCTACGAGCGCTGGATAGCCAAGTTCGAAAAGCCGCGCCTCAAGGCGCTGGGCGACCTGAAACGACGACTGGAGAAAGCCAATGGCTAGATCGACTTTTGTCTACGTGACCTACATTCGCACCACGCCGGAGAAGCTGTGGTCAGCGCTGACCGACGTGGAGTTCATAGAGCAGTACTGGTTCGGCATGCACTGCGAAAGCCAGTGGACGGCGGGATCCTCGTGGAAGATGGTGTCCGGCGACGGTCAGATCTACGACACCGGCGAGATCGTCGAGGCCGAGCCGCCACGGCGCCTGGTGATCCGCTGGCAACACCAGAACAAGCCCGAGCTCAAGGCCGAAGGCGAGTCGCAATGCACGATGGAACTGGAACCCAGTGGAACAGCGGTCAAGCTCTCCATCACCCACACCATCGAGCGCGAACCCTCGAAATTCATCGAGGCGGTGTCCGGCGGCTGGCCGAAGGTCATCTCCAACCTGAAGTCCCTGCTGGAGACCGGCTCCATCGCTCTGCAGGACCCGTACCCGACGGGCAATCCCTACGGCCGCCGCTGACATCCCATGGAGAGCGCCCACTCTGGAAGGAGCAACCATGGCAAAGGGTCCGGCCAACTGCCGCGCAAACATGCGCCATGCGCCTCGTCACACCTTCTTGACGAATTCCGATTTCAGGCTCATGGCGCCGAAGCCATCGATCTTGCAATCGATATCGTGGTCACTGTCCACCAGTCGGATATTTTTTACCTTGGTGCCCATCTTGATCACCCCAGCCGAACCCTTCAGTTTCAAGTCCTTGATGACAGTGACGGTATCCCCATCCTGCAAGACATTTCCAGCTGAATCGCGATAAACCCCGTCCACCGTTTCGGTCGGCGCGGCTGCTTGCGCCGACCATTCATGCGCACACTCCGGGCAGATGTACACGCCCGCATCTTCGTAGGTGAACTCGGAATTGCATTTCGGACAGGGGGGCAATGCGCTCATGTGAAATCCTTGGTGCCTGACGAAGGCAATAAAAGCGGCAAAGTATATCGCTGTCCGGTGGCTTGCTTGTCCTGCCGTGCTCATGATGTCAATGTTGAGCGTCCGCTTCCGGCCCGGCGGTGGACGGCCGGTTTGATGGTCTTATCGTCCGATTCAGACCGACTTGACCTCTCCGCCGTCCATCCTCAGCGTCGAGCCCGTCATCCAGTGAGCCGCCGGCGACACGATGAACGCCATCAGCCCGGCAATCTCCTCGGGCGTGCCATAGCGGGCGATCCCCGCTTCAAGCGGAAACCTCGCCGTCGCTTCTTCGACAGTCAGGTTGTGCAGCGGTGCCCAATGTTCCAGATAGGATTGCCTCCGACCCGTCATCACGGGGCCGGGCAACACGCTGTTGACCTGAACACCGTCTGCGATACCCCGGTCTGAGAACGCCTTTGCTAGCGCCACGATCGCCGCGTTGATCGTGCCCACGGCCGCGTAGGGTGCTTTGGGAACCAGAGCTGAATTGCCCGACATGAATACCACCGATCCTGACGTTTCCTTCAACGACGGCCACGCCGCGACCGTCAATCGCCGCGCGCCGTGGAGCTTCAGTTCGAGGCCACGGTTCCATTGATCGTCGGTCATCTCGAAGACATCGATCTGCGGCACCGCGCCCGCGATGTTGAGCAATGCGTCGATCTGCCCGAACGCCGACAGAGTCTGGTCGACGACTTTCTGTGCGGCGTCGGGGTGAGACAGGTCGAGGTCGATTACAAGCGGCCCGGCACCTGATTTTTTCACGTCGACGGCGGTCTGGTCGAGGTTCTCGCGGTTGCGCGCAACCAGCACGATCGCGGTAAAGTCTTGCGCCAGCCTGATTGCGGTCGAACGGCCGATACCCTGGCTCGCGCCCGTGACGATTGCTACTCTCCTGGACATTTCCTTTCTCCCTAGCTCGTGGACGAACCACTTGAATAGCGATTCAGTGGACCACGACCATCTTTCCGCCAGCCTCGTTCGCTTCCATCACACGATGGGCTTCGCGAATTTCGTCGAAACCAAACACTCGGGAGGGCTTCGCGTTGAATCGGCCGGCGGCAACGTCTTCGGCGATCTTCTGAAGCGGTACGTCGGAAAGTGGAAAACCCGGCGTGCCGAATACGAAACTGCCGAAGAAACTCAGGTAGACACCACTCGCCATCTGGAGGAGAGGATTGAAATCGACAATCGGATCGAGGCCGCCCAACCAGCCCGCAAGACAGGCACGGCCACCTCGCCGCAACATTGCGAGGGAATCGAGTATGGTGCTGTTACCGACGAGATCGAGTACGGCATCGATCTGCTTCGCTTCGGCAATGCGCTTCGAAAGGTCGGGGCCTTCGACCTCGACGCGCGCGACGCCTAAGCCTTCCAGCATCGCAAAACGCGCCGGATTGCGGGTTGTCGCGATGACCTTCGCGCCGGCGTTGACTGCCAGGTTGACGGCCGCCTGCCCAAACGACGATGTCGCACCCCGGATGACGACCGTTTGCCCGTGCGCAATCTCGAGGTTACGGAAAAGGCACGTCCACGCCGTTGCATACGTTTCCGGAATGGCCGCGAGGTCAGCCCACGGCAGCCCGGACTCGATCAGCGCCACATTGGACACTGGCGCCCGTGTGTATTCCGCATAGCTGCCGTTGATGGTTCGCCCGAGACCGCCCATCAACGCGGCGACCTTCGCGCCAATCGGGAATTCGCCGCCGGGACACGACTTCACCACGCCCACACACTCGATACCACTGACCCTGGCAGCTTCGGCCCACTCGCCGCGACGCATGTGCATCTCGGCGTGGTTGATGCCGAATGCCTTGATTTCGATGACCACATGACCTGCCAGTGGTTCGGGCTCGGGCAGTTCCGTGTACACGAGGCTATCGAGGCCGCCGAATTTGTCTAGCACGATTGCACGCATGACTTTTCTCCTTCAGTTTGAAGACACCGCTGTTGATGCCGACGATGCGTTCGCATGTCAGCGAAATAAGCGTTAGCGAGCCAGGATTGACTCGGCCGCTTCGTCGATCACGCTGGCCACGGCGTCAGGCGCCGTTACGATTGGCGTGTGATCGACCTGGTATGAGCGCACGAGTGCGTTCATTCGCCGCGCCATGAAATGCTGGGTGTCGGCGCTGATCATCCGGTCCTGCTCAGCGATCAGGAACCAGCTCGGAAGATCCTTCCAGTGCGGGCGCCCAACCGTCTCGGCGATGCACGAAACCGCAATGGGACGTTGAACCGCGCCGAGCACCGTCAACGCTTGCGCCGCTGCGTGCTGAGCGAACGCAGCCGCGAATGCCTCATCAGGCAGCCATATCAGGCCATGTCGATCCGGTGACAGCTTCGGCGCCTGCGGATGCGCTTCACCGCGGTAGAAAACATCGCCCACCGTTTCGCCTTCGTCGGGCGCAAGCGCCGCAACGTAGACCAATGCCTTGACGTTTTCGGCGGACGTTGAACCAATCACTGCGCCAGCGTAAGCATGCCCGGCGAGCACAACCGGACCTTCGATCCGTTCCAGGGTTCTATTCAGGGCGGCAACGTCTTCGTGCAAAGAGCTGAGCGGCAACGGAGCCGCGACTGCATTTATGCCGTGTATCTTCAGACGTTCGATGACTTTGCTCCAGCTCGAGCCATCCGTCCACGCGCCGTGCACAAGCACCGCGCTCACGTTCCCAATAGACATTTCTCGCTCCTTTGAAAGTTGTGGGTGCTGCTTGTAACGCACGCGCATCGTGCCGCGCGCCTGGTAACCTCTAAATATCGTCTAAACAGGTTACAGATGTGGTGTGTAACTTGTCAAGAGTATTTTTAGTGGTTACGATGCAATCATCGTTACTTCGCATTCGCCATGAGAGATGGACTACCGTCAGATTCCCCCGATATTCGTGGCCGATGCACATGGCCTTGATTTCCTGAACTCGGTCGCGACGCCGGTGGATGAGGAGGTCGACTGGATCAGCGACGGGGAGGGCTTGCTGGCCTGGCTGGAACAGACCGGACTGGTGCCACGCACAGCGCTCGAGGCGATACGGATTCGGTCCACGGCCGCCGAACTCAACGACGTTGCGGCGCGGGCGCGCGTTCTGCGCGAGTGGTTCAGGGGATTTGTCCAGAAGAGGAAGGGGCGGCCGTTGACCGCCAGAGATCTGCGTGAGCTCGAACCTTTAAATCAACTGCTCGAACGGGACGAACAGCATGGAGAAATCGTCACGAACATCCTGGCGGGCGTTACGACCTTTGAACTTCGCGGGAATCGACGCTGGCAGTCGTCAGAGTCGTTGCTGATGCCGATAGCCGAGGCGCTGGCCAGAGTCGTATGTGACGAGGACTTCACGCACGTGAAAGCCTGCGAAGGCCCCAGATGCACATTGATGTTTGCCGATCACACGCGGGGCCACGCCCGCCGGTGGTGCAGCATGGCGACCTGCGGTAACCGCGCGAAGGTTGCGGCTCACCGGAAGCGGTTCAGGGAGCGGAAGAACGGTTGACGTTACGGTAGATTTCGATCGATCGACGTCCCGCTCACTCCAGGGAGCGCGCTATGCGTGCAGAAAAGTTGGCCGCCTTCGACCCGAGGAGCATGAAGGTTGGACTCGACCGTCTATTTGTAAATGCAAGGCCTTCGACAATCATTGCGCCGAGATGCAAAACGCCAGCAACCCCGACGTAATCTCGTCGATGATTTTCTTCATTTCCGGATACGGCGGATGGAAGGGCGTTGGGTTATTCGGACTGCCCCACTCGATCGTGTACGAAAACACCTTTGCTTTTTTTGCGTCCACCAGGTGACGGCTGAACGCATAGTCATCCGATGTGCCGGCCGTCGGATAGAGGCTCATCGACTGTTCCGTCTTGTAGACGCGGCCGCGCGATGCCTTGATCGCGTCACGCATCTCATTTGCCAGTTGGACTGCGAGCTTCTTGTCCTCAGCCGCGATGTATTCGCTGTACGCCTTGTCATTAGCGATGCCGCGCTTGCCGTCATACGCGGGATTCCGGAAATTCATGTCGGGATCGCTGCTTTGATCGACATCGTCACCCCAGTTGTACAGGATGTCTTCCGAGTAGCTATGCAGGTCGACAAAATAGCGAATGTGCGGAAAGGTATCGAACATCCACACGGCATTTTGTGTCTCGGGCTCTGAGGCAGGTGCGGGTCCGATGTAGATATCGTGGTCGCATGGGTCGGTGGAATTTTCAATGGGACACTTCGGATCGAAGTACTTTGGAAAGTCCCAGAGGAAGTCGTAGTTACGGTTGACGTCCACACCGACGCAGCTGGATTGTGCATGCCCAGCCGCCGCGGGGCGACGATTTTTGCGCCACATCGGTTCGGTCGCCATGCTGTAGTTGCGTCCGTCAGGATTGGCTTGCGGAAAGACGTACACGTCCTTCGTGTCCACCACGGATTTTATCTGCGCGGCGGTAAAGGTCCTGCTGCCAATCGTGATATCCGTATTTGTCCGGTATGCGTTTGTGAGCAGTTGTACGAAGTTGACAAGAATGTCGGGGCTGCCCCACTCGCGCGCGTGAACGCCGCCAAGGAAATAGATTCCGGGGCGCCCCTGTCCGCTTCCTTTGCCAATCTTGAGCGCGTGACAGACGCGCTTCTCCCAGGTCTCGTTCGGCAGTTTTATCAACGTGGTGATCGCGTCATTCGGAGGATCAGCTTCGGCGGCGAGTGCCGCTTCGACGTGTGCCACGTCGAGGTACCCCGTACTGGCGGCAACCGACAACGCTTCACGCGTTAGCGCGACCCCAGCGCTTTCGCGCTTCTCCCTCTGTCGCGCCATACCCTCGACGTCAGCATCCTCGAGACGTTCCACCTTGTAACCCGCGCTCTCGAGCGCATGGATTTGCTCTTCGCTTGCGTGCGCATCGACGCGATAACCATCGGCAACTTTCTCGACGGTATGCCGGGCAACCGTGACCTTATGTCTGGTCACGAGGTCAGCCATCGCCGCATAGTCGCTTCCGATAATTCGTGCATGCCAGGTTGACATGGTTATTCTCCCGTGACGGTTCTTCGCCTCTGTAACTAGAAAGACGGGTAGGGTGTCAGCCATTTCAAATCTGGAAGCCGTTGGCGCGCCGCCGCGATCGAACTGGGCGACGAAGGTAGAACGGACACTATTTGAGCAGCGTTCGCCCGGGTCCCGGGCTTTTCGGTTAGCCTTGGTGAGCGAATCCCGCGACCGCAGCGTTTCCGGTCAATGCCGGCCCATTCATTGTTCAACCTGTTGCCAGGAGTCCGTCCCGTGCGTGAGATCAGCGCTGTCGTTCGCGGATTTATTGAGGAGGTTCTGAACTAGGGGCATATCGATGCAACTGATAAGTTCTTCTGGGAGGACATGGTGGAACAGGTCCCATTCCCTGGCCAAGGTCCCGGTCTCGAAGGCCTCAAGGACGTCCTGCGGGGCATGCGGGCCGCGTTCCCGGATATGCATTGGCGCATTGAGGAGCAACTTTCTGACGCAGACCGGGTGCTGACCCGCTTCGAATGGACGGGCACGCACAGTGGAGCGTTTCTCGGCGTGCCCGCCACCGGGCGTCCTGTACGCGTCTGGGGTATGGTTATCGACCGCGTTCAAGAGGGCAAGATCAAGGAGAGCCGCATCATCATGGACACACTCGGGTTGATGATACAACTCGGTGTGGCCGTCCCGCCGGGCCATTAAGGTCGGCGACGCTTGACCTTGCTTCGCAGTGGTCTACATCCGCAGCGGTGTTGTGCCGCGCCATCCATTGAACGCCTTGTGTCAAACTCTATGGTTTGTTCACAAAAGAACAAAGGAGGGAGCGATGCGCCAGATGACCGTTTGGGTACTCGTTGCAGGACTCCTGCTGCATTGCCAAAAACGCGGTCGCGGCGAAGCTGACTTTGGGTCGACTTGACTCCGGCACCAAGGCACAGGTCGCTGGTCGCTCGCTTGCGATTTGCGAAATGTTACGCGGTCGTCGGCCCGACCTGAAGGAACTAGGCGAGGTACAGCGGCTTCTCCCGTTTTCGGAGCGATCGACGACGCGTGGCGCCGCTGCAATTGATAATAGAAGAGCATCTCGAAGGGTATGCAATGACGGACGAGTTTGAAATTCACGGCCCGCACGATCACGCGGTAGAGCACGCGTCGCACGGCGATACTTTCTCGGCGCGAATTGCCGTGATGACGGCTATCCTCGCAACGCTCGGGGCATTCGGGTCTTATCAGAGCGGCAACACAGAAAATCTCGCGCTGATTGCCAAGAATGAGGCCGCTATCAGTAAGACGGAAGCAGCGAAGCAGTGGGGCTATTTTCAGGCAAAGGGCGAAAAACAGAATCTCGCGGAATTAGGTGCCGCAATTGTCGACCCGACCTCAGCTGCTCGATCAAAGTTCGAAGCGGACGTGAACAAGTATCGCGAACAGAAGGAACCGATCCGACAACAGGCTGAGGCACTAGAGAAGGATGTAGAGCGGGCGAACGCGCGGAGCGAGACTCTATTGCATAGTCATCACCGCTGGGCACAAGCCACCACCGCAGTGCAGATATCGATCGCGCTCGCTGCAATCACCCTGCTCACGCGAAAGCGCTGGCTGCAGGTCATGTCGTTTGGGGTCGCAGTATGCGGCGTGTCTCTAGGCGCTGCGGCGCTCCTGTCGTGGTAGCTCGGCACTACTTTTCGTACTCGTCGCCTTGCGATGGAAAACCTGATCTCCGTCGATCGCTGGTGCTGAACGGACGCCCGTCTTGATTGCAGCCGGGGTATCTCTTCCAACTATTGCGCCGATTCGAGACTGCACGTGGCATATGAACACCATGCCTGGTTGCATACGGAGTAGGTCCAGAAATCGACCAGCACCACCTCGCCGCGCAGCGACCGCGCTGTGAGCGGCGGGCTGTTGAGCCATTGAGTGGCGCCGTCGACGCTGGCCCCCTTGAGGGTGGCACCCGTGAGGAGCGGGCCCAGGACCGGGCCAGCGCACGGCGCCCACAGGAGCCCCGTGGCCACGCCCAGACCCACCGCCGAGTGCACCGAATCGTCCTCGCTCTCGCTGCGCTCGGTGAGCTTGTTGCCGAGTGCCGCGAGCGGACGGGTGATCCATTCGGCGACGTGGTCGGATAGCAACTACTGGTTGCGGGTTTCGTCTCGATTGATCTAGCGTCATCAATCGGGAGCTTCAGTCGCTGGGAAATCGGAAGAAGGTTGTTTGCGAAAGCCATGGTTGGTTATGCTGATTGAAATTTCATTTTCAGATGCATGAGACAGGCGTGCAGCCGCCTGGTGCCCGGCACCATCGGTTACAGCCATGGGTGTGAAGGCTATTCGCGGCAGAAGTGCCGCAGGTTGATCATCGTGTAAGCAAGGGTCTTGAATGCGTAGTGCAGGTGACTGAGGCGATCAAAGCGAAGCAGCAGGCGACGGAACTTGTCCTCCCAGCCAAAGACGCGCTCGATGGTGCTGAAGCGTTCTTCGAAAATCCATGGTTCGAACAGTGGCTTGCGACCTCGCTTCGGTGATTTGCGTCCGCGCGGGTTAGGGTTGATGTTAGGCGTCATGCCGCGATTGAAAATCGCCTTGCGGTTGTACCGGCAATCGTAGACGCCATCCAGGCTGACGACGGTGCCTTGCAGGTTCATGCCAATCTCGCGGGCGATGCGCGTTACCAGCGGTAACGCTTCGCGCAGCAGCGGCGATTCATTATCGTTGCCGGGGGCAGCGACAAACGGTGCGATCACATTGCAATTCCGGTCGCAGAAGGCCACGACCTTATCGCCCTTCATTTTCTTGTGTCCGCTGAAGCCGATGTTGTCGCCGCTTTTTTTCGCTGCCGTGGTGGTGCCATCGCCATGAATGATGCTGATGTCCAGGAGTTCAGCCTGATGAAGTTTGAGCACCGAACCGGCAAAGATGGCCGCGATGCAACCCTGCGCTTCCCAGCGTCGGAAGGCGCGGTAGATACGCGTGTGATGGATTTCAGGACGACCATCCCGATCCTTTTCGATCGGCAATTCCTTCCACTGACACCCAAGTACAGCAGTTTCAGAATGTAGTTGAAGATCGCATGCGGGCTCAGTTTCGATGCCGGTCCACGAGTGCCGCGGGAAAGATGCGGCAAGACAAACTGCTCGAACTGCGCACCGCTCAATTTCGTTGGAATCGCTTGTCCCCACTGGCTTCCAGCCATTTGTGCCATCCAAAAAACCAGCACTTTAGCCGATTTGCCGGGACCGGCCCAAATCCGGTCCCGGCGTGGCTGCCAGACAAATTCGCCTTCCTCGAAAAACTCGCGACCAGTTGCGTAATCATTCGCCACAGCGAAAGCCGCGCAGTTCGAGGTGCAATTGGACGAGCCATGCACGCGGGCAGTCGCCGGCGATCAATGCGGGAAGATGCTCCTTTTGCGCGAGCTGAACCTTCTTTGCCTGCAAGGCCGAATAGAACGCTCGCCGCGCGTTCCAGCGCAGCAACAACATGACAAGCGATGCAAACACGAAGATGCCGCCCTGCCAGGGCAATTCGGGCGTGCCGTCGTCGAGCAGGCGAAACAGCAGGGGAACCCCAACACAGGGAACCATGGCGATTGCGGTCGAAACAGAAAACAGCACGACATTTGCGCGCAGGGCTGTCGCGGTACTGCCTTTCATGGAGTGAGTTCCCGCTGCCTATGACACTCATCTCATGTTGAACGCGCTTGGCTTACCTGACACTTACCGGAGCGTTACCAGATCGTCATGTGTCGGCGATGAATTCACTGAGATGCGGTGCCGGAGTAGTCGGGCAGCACGTTGGCATCTGTGGGCTTCGAAGACAGCTCGCGCGGTCTTTGCAGATACACGTCTCGTACGAACGAATACTGATCGATGGCTGCTTGCGAAAGCAGGTCTGAAGCGCCCAGCAGATCGGCGCGTTTGCTCACAAAGCGAGTGCCGGCCACTGATGCCTGGACGGCAACAGGTGCGGCCCCGAATGGGTTGAGCAGACCGCCGACGGCGATGTCGCTCACGTCCCGCACACTGCTCGGGCCGAATAGCGGCACGACCAGATAGGGCCCAACCGGCACGCCGTAGTGGGCAAGTGTCAGGCCGAAATCCTGATGATGCTTCGGCAGCCCCGCGGGCGTCGCCCAGTCGATCAGGCCGCCAATGCCTAATGTCGAGTTGAACGCAAGGCGCATTACATCTTCTGTCGCGTCCGTCGCCTTGAGTTGCAGCAGATCGTTGGCGAAGTTGCCGATATCACCAAGGTTGGAGAAGAAGTTGCGAACGGCGGTTTGCACCGGCGTCGGCGTTACCTTCTCATACGCGGTCGCCACGGGTCTGGCCACGTAGGTATCGAGCTTGTCGTTGAACGAATAAACCGCGCGATTCATCGGCTCGAGCGGGTCGCCGGCGGTACGTCGGGAACCCGTCGCGCATCCGTATAAGACCAGCGTTGTCGCGACCAACGCCAGGCCACTCAAATCACGTTTGTTCATGCGCAGTCTCCCGGCAGGGGATTTGACGATTGGGCCTGCGATGCACGCGAGCGCGTCGCCGCAGCCAGTCGAATGGATGATGAAGCCGGAGGACTTACTGCTCACTTACCGCCGAACGGCTGCGCGCAGACACCATTGGACCCTGTGTGTTCTTGCCCTGTGCGGTAAGTGTCAGGTAAGTCACGCTGCGACACCATTGCTGCTGGTGCGGCGACATCCAGCTCATCGGTCGCACGATTGAGCGGGTTGAGCCCAGGTCGATTTACCGAACCCCGTCTGGATTTCTCAATGACTGACCCGCTTGATATCGAAGTGGCGACGGCTCTCTTTTTGCCTCGGGCCGTCTGCCTGTTTCCCGCGTCCACCAGGCGGAGCAGCACACATGCCGGGTAGGCGGCGGGTACGCCGCGATGCGGCAGCGGGATGGATAGGGTTTGCTTTCGCCGTCTGCGCAGGCCTGAACGCCTGCTCGGTGCAATCTGCTTATGTGCAGCCCGCGCTTCAGGTTCATCCAGCCTGGGCGAACCAGATGCATGACGCGTCGGCATCGTCGCCGCCTGAAGATAAATGGTGGACCGCGCTCGGTGACCCGGTGCTGGATGATTTGATTGAAGCGGCGTTCGACAGCAGCCCGTCGCTTGCGCTTGCCGCAGCGCATGTCGCCGAAGCGCGCGCGATGCTTGGCGCCCAGACCGCTCAAAGCCGCCCGCATGTGTCTTTCAACGCGAGCGTCGAGCGCGCCCGCGTTCAGGGCGGAGGCGGCGGCATTGGCGGAAGTACGGGAGGCGGTGGCAGCACAGTGGTGGGCTCGGCAGTGACGGGCGGCCCGACGTTCGCATGGGAGATCGATCTGTTCGGACGCCTTCGACTGGCACAGTCGGCTGCCAGTAGTCGGCTGGCCGCACGTACGGCAGACGCGGCGGCAGCGCGCCTCCTGCTCGCCGCCCAGGTAGCCGGCACCGTGACTTCGCTGCGTGCGTGCCGGGTGGTCCTGAACGTCAGACGCCACGACATCGAGTCGCAGCAACGCGACCTGGTGCTGACGCGTCAGCGTGTTGCATTGGGATTTGCCGCGCCGGTCGACGAAAGCCGCGCGCTGAGTTCACTTGCCGATGCGCAGACAAGCCTGATTGCCCAGGACGAACTATGCGTGCAGGACACGGACGCGCTGGTTCAACTGACCGGTCTGTCTGCGGATGATCTTAACGCGCGTGCTGGCGCTGCCAGTCTCCTGCATGGACAGCGCAACGACGGTTGGTTCGCGTTTCGGGAAATGCCCGAAGCCGTGCTTGCGCTGCCTGCTAGCGTGCTCGCGAGCCATCCGGCCGTCATTGCCGCCGAGCACGAAATGGCTGCGACTTACGCGGAAATCGGCGTTGCGCGTGCCAACCGCCTGCCCGTTCTGAATCTGACGGCGGTGTTCAGTGGCAACTGGATCAGCGCGTCCGGGTCGACGTTGTCCTGGCTCGCGTGGTCACTGCTGCCCGCCGTTAGCGGACCGATCTTCGATGCCGGAGCGGGCTCGGCGTCTGTCGATGCCGCGAGCGCCCGTTACCTTGCCGCGCTCGCTACCTTGCGCGAAACCGTGCGGACCACCGCGCAGGACGTCGAAAACGCGCTGTCGGCGCAGGCGCATGCGCGCCAGCGGCTCACTGCGGCGGCGCACGCGCGCGATGCGGCTCAGGCGACGCTCGACGCGACCGAATCGCAATGGCGTGCCGGCGCAGTCAGCCTGTTCGTGCTCGAGGACACGCGCCGCAAGCGCGAAGCGGCGGACGAAACCGCAGTCGATGCCGCGCGTGCGAGCGTGCAGGCCTGGGTCGACGTGATCCGCGCATCGGGCAACGTCGCGACTTTTGCCGCCTCGCATTCTCAACCGGATTGATCCACCATGCCGCAGTCACTCGCTACCCGAATCGTGGGCTTTCGCCGTCACGCTACGACCAGGCGGCGCGCCGTCGCCGCAGTCATCGTTCTTGTCCTGCTCGCGGCGCTGGGCGTTGCGGTCGCGCTTCGCTCCCGCCCATCTGGCACCGCCCATACGAGCGCCGCAAGCGCGCTAACGGTCGCACTCCTTACGCCGCGCCATGAGCACTGGACCCGATCGATCGATGTGTCCGGCGCAATCGCGCCATGGCAGGAAGCGTCGATCCGTGCCCTGGTGACCGGCTCGCGCCTCGCTGAAGTGCGCGTCGACGTCGGCGAAGTCGTGAAGCAGGGTCAGGTCCTGGCCCGCTACGACACGGCGATGCTTCGTGCCGAGGTCGCACAGATGGCCGCTGCACTTGCGCAGGCCGAGGCGAGCGCGCAGCAGGCGAGCACCAACGAAACCCGCGCGCTGCAGATGAAGGACAGCGGTGGCATCAGCAGGCAGGACCTGCTGCAATACCGCACGGCGGCCGCGGTGACGAAGGCGCAGGTCGAAGTCGCGCGTGCGCAGTTGCAGGTCCGCAAGCTCGACTTGCAGAACGCAAGCGTCGTCGCGCCCGACGACGGCACGATCAGCGCACGCGCGGCTACCCTCGGCTCTGTGACACCGGTCGGCGAGGAGTTGTTCCGGCTGATCCGGCAGGACCGGCTGCAATGGCGAGCCGAAGTGACGGCCGCCGAGGTCGCGGCTATCAAGCCCGGTTTGCAGGTCTTTATGACATTGCCGGACGGCAGCGAGGCGCGGGGCACCGTGCGCCGGATCGCGCCGTCACTCGATCCACAGTCGCGCGTCGCCATCGTCTATGCCGATCTGGAGCCCGGCTCCGATGCGCGCGCGGGCATGTACACGGGCGGGCGCATCGCGTCAGGCGAAAGCGATGCACTGGTGGTGCCGGCCTCCGCGCTCGCCATGCACGATGGGCGCAGCAATGTGGCTGTCGTCGTCGAGCGAGGCGGCGTGCAGCGGGTCACGCTGCGTGAAGTGCAGACAGGCCAGCGCGAGGGCACGCGGATCGAGATCGTGCGCGGACTGGCCGACACGGAACACATCGTTCGGGAAGGGGCCGCGTTACTAAACGACGGGGATGTCGTGACGCTTGCGCCGGCTCCGGTATCGACGGTCAGTGAGGTGCCGCAATGAACTTCGCCACGTGGTCGATTCACCACCGGATCCCGGTCATCGTGCTGTTCATCTTTCTGTCGCTGGCGGGACTGTGGGGTTTTCATCGATTGCCCGTCCAGAACATGCCGGACCTCGATCTGCCTACCCTCAATGTCACGCTGACGCTGCCCGGTGCGGCGCCCGTCCAGCTCGAAGCCGACGTCGCCCGCAAGGCCGAAGACGCGCTCGCCACGCTGCAGGGTCTCAAGCACATCAATACGCACATTGTCGACGGACAGGTTCATATCCAGCTCAAGCTGATCATCGGGCGCAATCTATCCGATGCGCTGAACGAAGCAAAGGACGCACTCGACAGAATCCGCTCCGAATTGCCCGCCGATCTCGATCCACCGGTCGTGACGGCGGTCCGAAGCGATTCGGCACCGATCATGACGTTCGCGGTCGCTTCGTTCCGGCTCAACCACGAGCGCCTGTCGTGGTTCGTCGACGACACCGTCAGCAAGACGGTGCTCGCGGTTGCCGGGGTCGCGCAATTCGAGCGCGTCGGCGGCGTCACGCGAGAGGTGCAGGTGAAAGTCGATCCGGCCAGCCTGGCATCGGCGGGCGTGACGGCGGTCGATGTCTCACGCGCACTTCGTTCGATGCAGATGGATGCTTCAGGCGGCCGCGGGCGCTTCAGTGGCGGCGAACAGTCGATGCGCGTGCTCGGTACCGTGCCACAGGTGGCCGATCTCGCGCGCTATCCGATCGTTCTCGCCGATGGCCGCTCGATCAGACTCGATCAGGTCGCACGCGTCGACGACAGTTTCGCTGAGCCGACCCAGACCGCGATACTCGGCGAGAGGAAGGTCGTCGGGTTCAGAATCTACCGGGCTAAAGGTGCGGACGAGACACGCATCGCGACCGATGTCGAAGCGGCGCTCGACCGCCTTCACGCAGCAGACCCCACGTTCACATTCCAGCTGGTTTCCAGCGCCGTTGACTACACGAAAGAGCAGTACAAAGGGTCGATGGACATGCTCTACGAGGGCGCGCTGCTCGCCGTGCTGGTGGTGTGGTGGTTCCTGCGCGACGGCCGCGCGACGCTCGTGGCCGCTGCTGCGTTGCCGCTATCGATCCTGCCGGCCTTCGCCACCATGCAGTGGCTCGGCTATTCGTTGAACACACTGACGCTGTTGGCGCTGGCGGTCGTGATCGGCGTGCTGGTCGACGACGCGATTGTGGAGATCGAGAACATCGAGCGGCATGTGCAGATGGGCAAGCCCATCCTCCAGGCCGCAACGGACGCCGTGACGGAGATCGCACTGCCGGTGATCGCGACGACCCTTACGCTGGTCGCGATCTTCCTGCCGACCGCTCAAATGTCGGGTGTCCCGGGCCTGTTCTTCAAGCAGTTCGGCTGGACGGCGGTGGTCGCCGTGCTGATGTCGTTGCTGGTCGCACGACTGCTCACACCGATGATGGCAGTTGCGATGCTCAGGAACACGCCGCTTCATGGGCCGATTTGCGAGCGGGCGCCATCGCGACTGATGCAGCGTTATCTGCTCGTCGTGTGCTGGTGTCTGGCACACCGAAAGACAGCGCTGGGATTGACCGTGGCGTTTCTTGCCGGCTCGGTTGCGCTGATTCCCCTGATTCCCAGCGGCTTCGTACCGGCGTCCGATCGCGGTTTCATCGTGGCCAATGTCGAGTTGCCGCCGGGTAGCGCGCTCGACGCGACGCTCGCTATCGAGCGTGATGCCCGCCGGGCGCTAGGTGGCATTTCCGGCATCGAGCGCATCTTCAGCGTCGCCGGCGGCAACGCGACGACGAGCTTCGATTCGGCGCAGACGGCCGGCGTTCGCTTCGGCACGATGACCCTGATGCTGGCGCCGCGACGCGCCCGGCCGTCGCAGGCGAAGATCGAGGCAATAGTCCGGCAACGCCTCTCTGCTGTTCCGGGTGCGCGGTTTTCCCTCGGTGACGGCGGACTCGGTGAGAAGCTCGAGATCATCCTGGCCAGCGACAACATAGCGGCGCTGGCCGGGAGTGCAGCACGGGTAGCGCGTGAGATGCGCGGTATTCGCGGACTGAGCAACGTGGCTTCGTCGGCGAGCGTGGAGCGGCCCGAAATCGAGATCCGCCCCGATATGGCGCTTGCCGCTGAACGCGGCATCAGCACCGCGGCGATCGCCGAGACCGCGCGCATCGCAACCACCGGAGACTTCGACGCACAGCTCGCAAGACTCAACCTCGACGACCGGCAGATCTTCCTGCGCGTGCAGCTTGGCAATCGCGAACTGGGACGCGTCAGCTCGGTGTCCGGTCTGCGCCTGAAGGGCCGTGACGGTCCCGTACCGCTCGGATCGGTGGCGAGCGTCTCAGTGGGAAGTGGGCCTGCGGAGCTTGCGCGCTTCGATCGCAAGCGCTTCGTCCTGGTGTCGGCCGATCTCGGCGCAACCGCGCTCGGCGAGGCGCTGACGTCGGTCAGGGCGTTGCCGTCCGTGCGCGCGTTGCCTGCCGACGTCGAACTTCTCGAAGACGGCGACGCCGATACCATGGCCGAACTGTCGTCCGGGTTTGTCTTTGCGATCGCGACAGGCATTCTCTGCGTTTACCTGTTGCTCGTCGTACTGTTCAAGGACTTTCTTCAGCCGCTCACGATCCTGTCCGCGCTGCCGCTGTCCCTCGGCGGCTCGTTCGTCATGCTGCTCGCAACCGGTAGCGAACTCGACGTGCCTTCGATGGTCGGTCTTGTCATGCTGCTGGGGATTGTCACGAAGAATTCCATCCTCCTGGTCGAATACACGATCCGCAATCTGCAACTGTCGCAGATACCGCTCGTCGAAGCGCTGGTCGATGCGTGCGCGAAGCGCGCACGAGCAATCGTGATGACCACGGTCGCGATGACGGCGGGTATGCTGCCGATCGCGTTCGGCCTGGGCGCCGACGCAAGCTTCCGGCAGCCGATGGCCTTCGCAGTGATCGGCGGACTGTTGACCTCGACGGCGTTGAGCCTGCTGGTGGTACCCGTGGTGTTCTCTTACGTCGATGGATTCAGGCGTCGCGCTGCGCGTCTGTCAGGCCGCTTCACGCGACACAACGCGCGTTAGGCGACGGCCCAAGGGATTCGCGTCCTTGCGGTGCCCATATCCTTCATCTCTCCGTTCAGCGTATTTTTGGGTAAGTAACGAGTAAGTCGTCCGGTCCTAAAGTCGATCCCGTCTCATCCATCCACTTCAGGAACGACTGTGAAAAAAACTTTTCGCCGTGAGCACCAGCTACTGCTGGCCGTTGCTTCAGCGTGCGTGTATTCGGGCGCGGCCTGGGCGGACGGTGTCAGCGCGGAACCGCCCGACACCGACGACTCGGGCTTCACCGTGTTGAGCAACGCCACGAATGTGACCCATTGGGGCCTGGGGGTCGGAGCGGGTATCGAGCAGGCACCCTACAAAGGTTATGGCACCAGATTCACACCGATCCCGCTGGTTTCCCTCGACAATAAATGGGTGCATGCTTTCGGCACGACGGTTGACCTGAAGATCGGCAAATGGAGCAACGTGAGCTTCGCACTGCGCGGCAAGTTCGCGATCGGCGACGGATACAAGCAGTCCGATGCGCCGATCCTGAACGGCATGCAGAACCGCAACGGCGCCTTCTGGTATGGCCCGGCGCTCGCCTGGCGGACCGCATTCGGCACTCTTTCCGGTGACTTCCTGGCTGGTGGCAACAAGGGCGAAATGGCGAGCATCGACTTCAGCAAGTCCTTCGACTACGGCAACCTTTCATTCGAGCCGCACGTCGGCGCCGAATGGCTGAGCAGCAAATATGTCGACTACTATTACGGCGTGCGAGCATCGGAGGTGCGGGCAGGGCGTCCTGCGTATTCAGGAAAGTCGACCTACGACATGTCGGTGGGCGCGCGTGTCGACTACAGGTTCACGCGCCATCAGATTGTGATTCTCGACGTCGGCGCGTCGCATCTTGGTAGCGGCATCACCGACAGCCCGCTGGTGGGCAAGAGGTTCATTCCGCAAGCCAAAATTGGCTACCTTTATCAATTCAATTGAGCGCAACGTCATGTCGCGAGTTGCACTGATCGAAGACCACGAGCGCCTCGCAAGCATGGTGCGTAAGGCGCTGACGGAAGCGGGAATCGAAGCCGATCACTTCCGCAACCTCTCCGAGGCGAACTACGGTGTGAGCCGTGCCGACTACGCGGTGCTGATCATCGACCGCGGAATGCCGGACGGAGATGGGCTCACCTTTCTGCGCGAATTGCGTGGCGCGGGCCGGATGACACCGTGCCTGATGCTGACGGCTCGCGATGCTCTGCACGACCGCGTGGACGGCCTCGAAAGCGGCGCCGACGACTACGTGACCAAGCCGTTCGCCATGAGCGAGCTGGTCGCGCGGGTCCGTACGCTGATGCGCCGGCCGCCGGCTCTGGAGGAACTGGTGCTGTCGTTCGCCGACCTCACGGTGGATCCGCAGCAACGCAGGATGGGCGGTAGTGCCCAGTCGGTACCGCTTGCGCCTGCCGAACTGCAGATCATGCTATGTCTCGTGAAGGCAGCGGGCGGCACGGTTCGGCATGCTGCACTCGAGCATGCTGCATGGGGCCTCGGCGACGCGGTGACGCCTAACGCGCTGGAAGTGACGGTCCACCGCCTGCGCAAGAAGCTGACGGCCATCGGCACGACCACGCGGCTTGCGAATATTCGCGGTGCGGGCTTCGCGCTGCAACCGGCCTCGGGACAGACTGGTTCGCATGACAACCCGGGTTCGACAAGGAGTGGCGCATGAAACCTTGCCGCGCTGCAGGCCGATACAAACCAACGCCAGGTAAATCGCTGACCAATTGCATGCCCGTTCCACCCACAGCCAACCTGTACGGTTCTCATCATGCTCAATCACTGGATTCGAAGTCTGTCCGCGCGGCTGTGGCTGACCAGCGTTGCTGCGCTTGCCCTCAGCCTGACCGTGCTGGCCAGTATGGTTATCTACGTGTTCAATCATTTTCCCGAGCAGACACTCGGGCGGCATGAACAGCTTGAAAGCGTGACGGACATTGCAAACGGGCTCGTCTTCGACAGCGCTGGCCGTCCGGTTTCGGTACGGCTTCCAGAGGAGAGGGCGTGGCTTTTTGCGGCGGCACGCACTGAGCTCATGTACCGGCTGCTCGACAAGCGGGGCAATGTGCTACTCGCGTCGGACAACGCCCGGGAGGGCGCGCCATGGGTGGCCGGCGATCTGGCCGAGGCCGTGGGCAAGACTGCGGACGTAACGATAGGCACCAAGGCATTCGGCATTGTGACGCGTCAGGTTCCGCACGGGGATTCGGTCTTCTATGCGCAGACCGCTACGAGCGCACGCCTCGTCGACGCGATGATCGGCGCGAAGGTCAAGCAGATTCCTGCGATCGTCAAAGTCACCATCCTGGTTGCGACGATCATCTTCGGACTGACGCTGACGATATCCGTGCATCGCGTACTCAAGCCACTGAGGGAAGCGTCAAAGGCCGCGGCATCGATCACGCCGCGCAATCTGACGATGCGTCTGTCGCTGCAGGGTATTCCCAGCGAAATCAAGCCACTGATCAACGCCTTCAACGATACGCTTGCCAGACTGGAGAATGGTTTCGCTGTCCAGCAGCAGTTTCTGGCGTCGGCCGCGCACGAGTTGCAGACGCCGCTTACGTTGATCCGTGGCCAGATCGAACTGCAACCCGAGATCGAGCACAAGGAACTGCTGTTTCGCGAGATTGACCTGATGGCCCGCCAGGTCCGACAGTTATTGCATCTGGCGGAGGTTAGCGAATCGCAGAACTACAGCTTTGGGGAGGTGAGCAGTGTCGATGTCGCACAGGACGTCGTGTCCTATCTGGAGCGCAAAGCTGATAAAAAGCAGGTGAAGCTTCAACTTGACGCGGCCGTTGTGCCGTCGCCGATCTGGGCAGACGGGAGTGCGCTCTTTATCCTGCTCAAGAATATCGTCGAGAACGCAATCAACGTTTCGCCGCCCAATAGCGTCGTATCGCTGACTGTGGACAACGTCTCGATTCAGGTTCGGGACGCGGGCCCTGGCATCAGGCAGGAATACCTTCCATTCCTTTTCAAAAGATTCTGGCGTGCACCTGATACAAAGCACGACGGCGCTGGCCTCGGACTGGCCATCTGCAAGGAGATCGCGATTGCTCACGAATGGCGGCTGACGGTGAGCAGCCTGCTGTCGGGCACGAGTTTTATCGTCTGGCTTTAGAAACCATGACAAGGCGGCAGGTCTTGTCGCCTGATGCACGCCACCGCGTGTATGCATACGTAAACAGTCGTCTTTCTTCCGATCAGATTTGGGAGTTGTGCAGTGAAATTCTCACGTCGCCACTGCATTTTGCAGATAGCATCACTCGTTGTCGCTTGCGCTCCACAAGCGGGCGCCTTTGCCGAAACGGGCTCGGTCTCTGAGCGCGACCTGACAGCGCGATGGCTCAACTACCGGGACGACGCAACATCTGTCGATGAAGCCGAGCATCCAAAGTACATAAAAGGGCAGGTTTGCGCGAATTGTCGGCACTATAAAGGTCTTGCTTCTGACCAGTCAGGTCCCTGCACGATCTTTCTGGGTGAACGCGTCATGGCGAAAGGGTGGTGCAGCGTCTATGAAAAAATGGAGGGATGACCGAGTCCGACTCCACGGCAGCGGGTTTTTTGAATTGACGCCGGTCGCTGCGCAGCGCGTACCTACCCTGTCGAGAATGACTCCGACGCCTCATTGGCCGCGGGCAAGACGACGCACCATCTGAAATTGTGCAATCGTAGGCCGCATTAAATGTGTCACCGACGGAACCTCGAAATATCGGGCCAACGCGCCCTTACAGTGACACTTTTGCTTGCAGTCCGAACGAAATAAAAGCGTCAATTCGCATAAGTCCGCATTAAATTTGTCACTTCGCGTCCTACACTTCGAAGCCCGTCCGTAAGGTCCTGATCTTATGGAAAATTTCCTGCACATCGCGGAGCCGGTCGCGCTTGCCCGCCCGCGTGGCGCGCACCGGTTCGAAGCCTTCAGTCCGAAGCTGGCCCGACGGCTGACGTTTTACAGGCGCGCCTTGCTTGAGCAGTGGCTTCTGCTCGAAGCGGATCCTGCGGTGATCACCTTTTGCGAGCGGCCCGGTTATGTGCATGTTGACGGGCAGCAGCGCCTTGCCGACTTCTTGGTCCGTTACGTTGATCGACAGGAGGAGTTAGTCATCCTTGATGATTTGCGTGCTGATGACCACACCGCAAAATTCCACCGCGATCTCGATGGAGCAGCACTGTCCGTCCGGAGGGTGTCGGCGGCCGACCTCGCTGCCGCGCGGGTGTGGATCGACAACTGGCAGCGCATGCTCCCGTGCGTTGTGGCGAACCGGGGCCTTGTTTCACCATCCCTGCCGCGAGCGATCGAGCGCTTCCTGACCCATCCCCGGAAGTTGCTTGCGATCGAGCGGGAGTTTTCGACCGGAGATCCGGTGCTGGTCCGCACGGCCGTATTCGGGATGTTGCATGCCGGGCAGCTCAGGGCGCCGGATCTGCACACCCAGGCCCTCTCACTTCTCACTTCGTTTGTTACCGCGGAGGCAAACTCATGAGCCGCCGCAAGCCGGAGCTGCAGGCAATCGATCTGGCGACATGGCCTGCCGTTGCTTACACCGACTTCGATCACGAAGCACAGCGCGCGTTTGAAGCGCGCATGCAGGCGCTGGTATGTTATGCGCGCGGCGAATCGCTCAAACAGATCGAACAGTCTACTGGTGTCGATCGACGCCAGTTGTATCGCTGGCTTGAACGGGCCTTATCACCGCATCCGGATGGGCGGCCGTTTGGGTTCCGCGCCCTGGTGAGCTATGTGCGGATCGCCGAGTATGTTCGTCTGAGTCCAGTGCGAATACGTGGCGAGCGAGGCAGTTGCGGCGCCGCGGGCGCGCTATCGCAACTTTTCGAGCGCTACCCGACGCTCGCCGCGTGGCTGCTGCTGCAGGTCAGACAGCGTCGCGTGCTGCTCGAGCAGATCAACACTGACGGGCGATTGCAGACCCGCCTGCGAGGGCTGCAGCCGCTGCATGACGAATTCCTTCGCCAGTGTCGCGCGGTGGGCCTCACGGCAGCGGACTACCCGTTCAACACGGCGGGGCGCGCGATCCGTTCGCTGTCGCAGCGGCTGAAGGCGGAAATGCTGCGCAGTTTCGGTGCCGCCGCGCGCTCGGCGGGCGCTTCGCATCTGAAGGGGTTGCCACATAGGGATGACGGCGTGGGGAGTCCTGCGGCGACACGTCCCTATCAGGTGGTGGAGTTCGACGGTCACCGGCTCGATATCCGGTTAAAAGTGGTCGTGCGCGATCCGCTCGGCTTTGAACACGAATTCGAAATGGCGCATCTGTAACCGGCGTCGACGGGCCGCTTTCGAGTGGCGCGAAGGGCGCTTGGTTCGCAGAACCGCGTGGGCTGTCGAGAGCGTGAGACGTTGCAAGAAAGTCGATTCACGGCATGACGAGATCCTGGCGACCGTTATCGTCTGCGTCGGTGACCGAGTATTGAACAGCGTTCTGTATCACAGCAACTGTGTTGCTGACGTGCCTTCGCAATGCGGGACCGGCTTCGGACCTCACCGGAACGGGCAAGGTCAGTGTGGCCAACGGCCTGGTATTCCAACGGCGCTTTTCGACGCCACCACAGCTGATGGTCAACCACTACTTGAAAAACGCGATTTGATAGTATTAACTGCGCCAAACCAGGTAACAAAATGTAACGGTTGGGTAGGCGATTCAGTGACCGCCTATGTAATGCGAAAAATCCGAAGACCGGTGAGATTCAAAAGAAGCTGCGACCGGCTACTGTGATATCTGCACTGAATGCCTTTGCGGGGGCCCTTCATGTACATCGTCATTTCTGACGGCACTATGCTCGGTGAACGTGTCGTCCGCAAATCACACGAATTGAGCTGTGTCTGAAGAGAAAACGTTGCCTCGGGTTGTCCGTATTGTCACTTCAGTCAGTGCGCAGTTCCCGTATCAAGGTCCATATAGTCTGGCCATTGAAAATATCGGCCCGTAAGGCTGTGGCCTATTGCTTCCGGCAACTCGGGGGCTGCGTTAATGGTAGCGCGGTTTTGGATTGGGTAGACCCGCAACTTTCCCACAAAGCCAAATGGTTGGGAAAGCCAATCGTTAAGGACGCGCAGAAAGCGGCAACCGTTATTGGTATTGGTCACGACAGACACTACGCGCTTGATGCCGTGGGACTTGTATCGGCGTGCAAAGCTGATGGATAGGCATGACGCGTTGGTTCGGTCGCGACACATTATTCGGTTTGAAAGGAAATAACAGAACGTCCAGACAAAAGCCTAGCTTCGTTTTACCGCTACTCCGTCGACGCGAATACAAACCAAAGGAGCGCAAAGTGCGCCTACTTGTTGCTGGATTTCTCATGAGCCTTCTAATGTCAACAGGTCTTTCGAAAGCTGATGCTGCCACCTCCTCCACGGAGGTGGTGATTGAGGCTGGCGTGGCATCAAATGCTCACTCGGCGAACATTGCCCCGGACAACGGTATCGTCCTGGCCGGGGACAACTGGGCGACTCGCAGTGCGTGGGCTGTCAGGACCGATTGGGAGGGACATCCGCAGTGGCGTATCGACATTCCATCAGAGGATCCACAGAGAACCTCTGCTTCTGGATCTAAATTCAACAGTTCAACGATTCTGCAAGACGGTACGACGGTGCTGTGTGGCCACATCGGCGTTCAGAGAGTTGCCCCTCAGCCAGCATTTCTGGTTCTCGTTAGCGCGGATGGCATCAAACTGAAGGAAAAAAGACTCTTCCCATCGGGCAATGAAGCCTTCAGGGTAAACGATATCTTAAAATGCATTGCGCGGAATGGCGGGATCATCACGATTGGACGCGCTATAAAATATCGACCGATTAATGTCATGCCACGAATCGACTATTTTTATTGGATCGCCTTTCATGACACGAGCGGTGAATTGAAATGGGAACGAACGCTGCCGATCGGTATCGAGCGGCTCGAGCAAATCGATTCGATTACGGCGACCAGTGACGGGCACATCGTGTTTTGCGGCGAGGGTGCCAACCAGGCCGAGTTTGTCAGCATCGGCATCGACGGGGCGGTCTCGGCGCGTTTGACTCTCCCGGGCCGTTATCTTCTCGTACAGACGGCCGTAGACAAGGAGGCTGTGCAGATCCTGTCGAGAACAATTGGGAAGCCTTGGGAACTGCTTACGCTTGACAGTCAGCTACGGGTTTTGCATCGCACGGTCTCTGGTAGAACGCTCGACACGGACGTCAGTGCCGCATGGGCGACCACTGCTGAGGACATCCTAGTGTTCGGAGAAGCAATCCGCGACTCTGTTCCGAAGGAGGCCACAGTTGTCGAGGCAAACCGGGCCTTGCAGTCATTTTCAACCCTTAACGTGCCATCTCTCGCGGATTCGCATTTTATTGATGCCGTGGCTTACAGTCATACTGATCGCAAGTTCGTCATGGCGCACGTCTACTATCGGCCAAACAAATCAGATTCACCGATCGGAACATCACTAACGTTTCTTCAAAATAACTGAAGCGGGGTGTTATCGTGACGAATTCTGTGAGCGAACTTGATGCAGCGGAATTATCGCTTGATGCATATGGCCGGGGAGACGCAATTCCTGCTGGCTGGAGCAAACTAGGTGTGCCGTTTGAAGCGGGCGTCAATAGCACAGACAGCGCGGCAAGCGACACACCGGTCCGGCCAAAGAACTCAACCCGGGGCTGAACGGGAACCTGAATAAATGGCGGGACCTCTATCATTCGTTGCCCGCTGCCGGCACTCAGGCCCCGGACCAATAGGCGCAGGAGCAGGCATATACCCGGTCTTCGCCGCGCTACCGCCCGCTGCTGGACAGCGACGTTCGGCATGCGCAGAGGGCAGAAGCACATCGATTGACGTCTTCGCTCGCCGTCGTCAGTGGCAGATTTTATTCGCGGACTGTAAGTATTTGAATTCGCTTGATTTAATCGTGATATAGGAAGGCAGGTGTGTGAGGTGACAGTTTTTTGCCGAAACGGTGACACTTTCAATGCGTTCTACGGCTCCCGTTGAATGACGAGGCGGATTGCCTCGCCCTTCACATGAAAACAGAGTGGGTTTCCTCTCCCGGACCACTAACGTTGAGCCGTAGCCCCATTACCGCGCGAGCGGTTTCGTCCACTGGCCGAACTGAGCCTTATGATGAGCGGCTCAGTCGACCCTCAGCGGACCGTCGGCTGGGCACCACCGAATCGGCCGCTTCCAGCGGTACAACAGTCCTTCACACCTGCGAATCGCTTGACCAGGCATCTGCCGATGCCGGCGTTCGCGCATCGGAGCTGGGACATCTGCTCACGACGCTGCACCAGTTGCAAGACCGCAGTCGCGAGGCGCGACGTCTTCTCAAGGTGCGTGGCGTCATTCGACTCCGAACAGACATGCGCCTCCCGTATCAGCTTCATTGTCTGCGGGTCGTCGATGACCGTCTCGGGGAAGTACAACGTCCCCGAGAAATCCTCGCCGTCGTCCTTGAGCAGGCCGATGAGGCCTGTTGTCGTCATGTACACCATCCGGTAGTCCCATCCGGCCTCCGTAGCGGGGCGACCTCCATGCAAGTGGCCAGAATTGATCACGCAGATCGTTCCTGCCGGCATGATGATCCGCTGCCCTCGGCTCTCGAGATAGGCTTGGGCGCCACGCCAGCCGGCTTCTCGCGCGCCCGGCTCTGGAGCAGGTAGACCCCCGCGAGAATGGCCGCCATCGCGATCAGATCGAGCGGGCGCATCGGTTCGTGGCCAATCGACAGTCCCAACAGCAAGGCAATGACAGGCGGGATATACGTCACGCTGGAAGCCGCGACCGCGCCGAGCCGCCCGACAATGTAGTAATACAGGATGTAGGCAATCCCCGTTCCTGTCAGCCCGAGACCCAGGACGAGCCCAAGCGCTGCTCGCGTGTCACCTGTTACACGGGCCATGCCGTGGAAGTCTGTGACGCAACTCACTACGACAAGCGCGAAGCCGATCTGCCATGTCGAAAGCGCCAGTGGCGAGAGGTCGAGGCCGGAGAGAAAGCGCCGCGCGTACACGAACGAGCATCCGACGCTGAGTGAACCGGCGACCATATAAAAGACTCCGAGCAAATTCACGCCGCTTGCATGGGCATTCCATGGCCGCGCAATCATCAACACGCCCACGAAGCCGCTCAAGATGCCAAAAATCGTCCGCGCAGTTGGGCGTTCCAGGCGCAATAGCGCCCATGCGGCGAGGAAAGAAAACAGCGGGATCGCTCCGCTTAGCATGCCCGCCACGCTGGATAGCAGCAGCGCCGCCCCCTTCGCGAACGCGTAGTAGTAGACCACGGTGGCAAGCAGCGACATTACGAGGAAATGAGGTGCGTGACGCAAATGGCGCCATTTCAGCTCGCCCCTGATCAGCGCCATTGCCAGGATAGGCAGGAAGCCAAACAACGTCCGGAGAAAGACGATCTGGGACGCCGATAGGTCGACGCTCGCCCATTTCATGAACATGAAGTTGGTGCCCCAGATGAGGCCGAGCGCTGCAAAGGCGAGGTAGGCAGGGTTCATGGCGACGAACTCGAAGAATGTTTCCAGTCTTCATTGTCGTTACGCCGCCGATGCGGTACAAATGATTAAATTTTCCCAATGCAATAGGAAAACTACGCCATGAGACCCATCCCGCCCATGAAGGCCTTGGTGGCTCTGGAGGCTGCAATGCGGCTCGGCAGTTTTACTCTAGCCGCCGAAGAGCTGAGCGTGACGCCCGGCGCGGTCGGCCAGCAAATCCAGAAGCTCGAAGCGTGGCTCGGCGTCGCCCTGTTTGTGCGGCAGATAAGGCAGGTGACGCCGACTGCCGAAGGCCGCGCGTATTTCGCGCGGATCCAGCCGGCGCTCGCGGAGATCATCCATGCAAGCCGCCGCTTGCGGGAACGTCAGAACAAAGGCCTGCGGCTTTCGATGCCGCCGAGCTTTGCCGCAAAGTGGTTTGCTCCGCGCATGGCGGACTTGCTGCAGGCGCACCCGGGAATCGCGCTGAGCCTTTCGACGTCCACCACGCTCGTCGATTTCGAACTCGATGCCGTCGATCTCGCGATCCGATATTTCAACGGCGCCGATCCGCAGCTTTCAGTTCAACTGCTTTGCCCCGATGAGGGGCGCGTCTACTGCAGCCCGGCTTACGCGAAGAAGTGGAAATTGAAGCGACCCGAAGACCTTCGATCGGCGACGCTGCTCCACAACACGTTGCATCCGCACTGGTCGGCCTGGTTGACGCGCTTCAGCAATCTTGGCGAAGTGCAGATCGAAGCGATCGCCAGCATTCAATTCGATCAGTCCTTGATGGCAATCGAAGCAGCCGTGCGCGCGCAAGGGGTGGTCCTGACAAGTCCCATCCTCGTTGAGTCCGAGCTTGCTCAAAGGTCGCTTGTCGAACCGTTCGGCAAAGCGCTGCCACTGCCGAACGGATACTATCTGGTACACCCCGATGCGGACGAACTTCAACCAGGCGTGAAATCGCTGAAAGCGTGGATGGTCGAGAAGATGGCTGCCGGAAGCATTCTCCTGGATTCCGGCCAGGCAACACATCGATGAATAGAAGCCATTTCCCCGTGAACGGCGCTTTACCCGACAACAACGGACGCTCTTGAGTTGGAAGTGACGGACCGCTCATGGCCCGACTGCAGCCTGACGCCAAAGGTGCCGAAAGCGTTTCGCTAAAAAGCCATCGGATCATTTTGTTACACCTCTTACCGAGGTCCGAACTGGCGAGTTACAAAAACCTTTCGGAGGGCGGTTATACTCGGCGCCGTCCCAAAAACTAAAGACCTTTTATGTCGAAGAGAATCTTCCAGATTGTTGCCATTGCAGCGCTCACC